>JBGOTQ010000011.1:0-44918 GCA_041476565.1 Terriglobia bacterium
ACATGGTGTAGACGTCATATCCCGGCAGCTTTTTCCTCCCATTCAGGAATTCCAACTCCACCAGGAAAGCGACTCCGACAACTTCTCCGCCCAACTGCCGGACCAACTCCAAGACCGCCGCTGCTGTTCCGCCCGTTGCCAACAGATCATCGACGACCAGTACTCTCTGCCCTTTTTGAATGGCATCCTCGTGAATCTCCAGGGAATCCTGCCCATATTCCAAGTCGTAGGTTACTCTGAGCGTTTTGGCAGGAAGTTTCTTTGGCTTGCGGACGGGCACAAAACCGGCTCTAAGCTGAAGGGCCAGAGCTGAAGCAAAAATGAACCCTCTGGACTCGATTCCGACCACCAAATCCACTTGCCGGTCTCGATAACGGTCAGCCAGGGTGTTCATAACTTCCGTATATGCCCGCCTGTCCTTTAGCAGCGTGGTGATGTCGTAGAAAAGGATTCCCTTCTTGGGAAAATCTGGGACGTTTCGGATGAGCTCCTTGAAATGTTGCATACCATGGCCTCAGTGTAGAGAATTGGGGTGGAAAAGGGTCCTTCTCCTGTCGACGGCGCCCCATCATAGTCACTGATTTATCGAAATGCAATCCGAAATTGGAGGGGTGAAGAGGCCTTGGACCCTTTGTGGATCAAATTGGGTAGCAAGAATCTTCGTCGATGCAACCGGTCTCACTGCCCGACTCGGCGCTCAGCGTCCCTTCATTCCCTCATGGACTGAAGGATGCTGATCTGAGAGGCCCTGCGTGCCGGAAGGCCTCCACCCAGAACCCCCACAATCGTGGCAAAGAAAAGACCCTGAAGGAGAATAATGAAGGTGATTCTGAAGTTGAAGATGATCTCGCTGAACGTGGCGAAGTTGGCCGTGGCCGTGGAAAGGCCATGAAGCGGCAGGGCCATCAGACAGCCCAATATGCCCCCGGCCAAGGACAGACACACCGACTCCAAAAGAAAAGAAGTGAGAATGCTCCACCGGGAAAAGCCCAGGGCTCTCAGGGTGCCAATCTCTCGGGAGCGAGACATCACGGAACCGTACATCATGTTCATGGCTGCAAAACAGGAGCCAATGCCCATCAAAGTGGCAATGAACGTTCCCAGGGCTTTGATCCCGATTGAGGAACTCGTCTGGCTAAGGTAGTACTCCCTTTGAGAAATGGCTTGCAGATGGATGCGGCGATCGTCAGCAATCCGGCGCACAATGGCCTGTGCCGCCCCTTGGCTATCTGCCTTTAAGAGAATCGAGGAAAAAATGGGCCGGTCCCAATCTTGCGCTACATCCTCATAATCTGTCCAGATCTCGGAATCATACGCGGTTCCACCAGCATTGAAAATCCCCACCACTTTCCATTCGCTGCGCGACATGTGGATCGTGTCCTCGAAGCGCATGTTTTGGAAGCGTTTGGAAAGAGACTCACTCACGACAATTTCCCGCAACCCGCGCCGGAACCAGCGTCCCTTGACGAGTTTGGCTTCCGGGCGAACGCTCAGACCCGCTCCCGTCATGCCTCGGACCATGATATTCGATGCCTCCCCGGTTAGACGGGGATGATTAATGACCACAATGATCTCGCCGGAAGCCAGCGGTTCCTTGCTCTCATTCAGGGATATCCCTGGCAGCAAGCGGACGGTTTGATACAGTTCCCTGTCAAAGTAGCTGTTGACTTCATTCAGCGCACCGGCCCGGATTACCACCAGCTGGTTGTCCTGCCCAGTCTCCACGAACGTCGAGTTCAAGCCATGAACCAGGGCCAGCATGATGATGAAAATAGAAACGGTCAGACCAATTCCCAGGGCCGTCATCACTGATCCGACTCTACGGACCCACAGGCTTCCGAGGTTATATTTGAGGGGAATTCTCATCAGCAGGCTCCCTTTCCTCAAGCCACTCGCCGCAGCGCGTCCGCTGCAGGGCGTTGTGAAGCCTTCCAGGCGGGGATGCCGGCAGCCAGAATCCCGACTAGTACCCCGATTCCCACACAAATTGATAGCATCAAGGGGGTGATGTCCACCCTTTGCAGGAAACCGCCGGTCAGAGCAGGCAAGTTGAGATTTGAGAATATGAGCCGTGCCCCCAGCGAGCCGATGAGCGCCCCGCTGACGGACAGAAAAATGGATTCTCCCAACAACAAGCCAAGGACCTGGCGGCTTTGGAAGCCAACGGCCTTCAGAATACCGATCTCCCGGACCCTCTCACGGATCGACATGGCCATCGTGTTTGCAGCCACTAACACAATCGTGAAGATCACCACGGAACAAATGCTGGTAATCAACAATTGGACATTCCCCAACATCGAAATGAACCCCAGAACGAAAGCCTTCTCCGTCTCCGTCTTCGTCGGCACGGTCGAATTCTGGAAAAGGGCGTCCACTTTTGCAGCCACGCGCGGCACATCCTCCGCAGTACGCGCCCGGATTGCATAGGTACCTGTAAACCCTGCATTGTGCATCCCTTCGTTGAAGTACTCCCAATGGAAGTAAAGGCTGCCGCCATCGTCAGGTCCCTTCTCGTAAATACCACGCAGGGTCAGCTCCGGATCCATCTGAAACAGGGCGCCCTTCAGATGGATGCGTTCACCCACCTTCCATCTGAATCTCTCCGCCAGAGTATTTCCGGCAATGGCCCCCGTCCGATCTTTCAAGAAAGCTTCTTTTTGGTCTTCAGGCATCAAGAGGTCAGGGTAGACCTGGAAGAATTGTTCCGTGTTTACAGAGAATTGAGCGAAGAAGTTGGAGGGATCCTTATAGACCCCCCCAAACCACATGGAGCCGCAAACTGACTGCACCCCTTCCACCTTTTTAATCTTCTCCAGGTAGGCAATGGGGATAGCATTAAACAGCGACACCTTATGCCGGGTTACCAGGCGAAGCGCTGATTCCGGGGTTTGAGTCGGGTTCTGGAATTCATGAAGGACCGTCAACAACGTGGTCACGAGGAACAATGAGGCCGCAGTGCTGCTGACCGTCAGTACGGTCCTGCGCCGATTACGCATGACATTCCTGAACAGAAGCCAAAGGAGTTTCATGATCTATCACCTCCGGACGGCGGGGAACACACCAGCCTCGGCGAGCCTATTCCATGAGATCTCTTGGTCCGGGTCCTTTTCTTGCTCCTGATATCCCCCCCCCCACTCTATACTAAGTGAAAAGTGTGAGAAAAGAGAATCGGCATCTTGAAAGTGTCTCGCTCGACCTTGTTTAAGATCGTTGGGGTGAGCGTGTGGGGACTGGGGTTGCCCTGTCTCATGATTTGCCAGATGACCAGCCCCCAGTAATGAAGGAGTTCGGCTTCCGCCCGATTAAACTCGCGCTCAGCGGCTGCCAGCAGGTATGCCATTAAGTAGGGCTGCTCCTGCTGCATTTGGTCGATCAGTTTTCGCGCCTTTTTAGGCGGGGTTATTGCCACTTTCTGACAAGTGGGTTCGACCAATTCAGTTGGGATTCGGTTCACCGGTTCAACTGTCCTTGAATTCAAAAACTCCAATTCAGGCTGGAAAGGCGACGCCCGATGATTTCTGCAGCTTCTCTTTTTTGTCTGACATTATTGCACGAAACTACAAAAGCAACCCCAACAATGCAGTTAGATGGCTTAAGTGTTTTCAGACCACTTAGACATTCCCACCGTAAATATCCTTCCCGTTAAACCTGTAGGCAAGAAGCGCATCGTTATTTTGTAAATCTTATAATTAGATTTTGGAATTTTCCTCTCTTTAATGCTGGCGAATAAGAACCAGAAGGAATCAAAGAAAGCCCAATATTTCTTTGACATTCCATATTTTGGAGGACCAGAATTCAATGGGTGTTAATAAACATTTCCGCTTCCGCTGTACACCACTTCACGGAGGTCGTTTATGTCAACCATTACTGCTCCAACCAGCCTTGATAACCCCGAAGTAGCAACGAAGATTAACCAATGGTTCGTCAAGAAGGCGTTCGAAACCAGAGCATTTGAGCAAAACGGCAATTACTTTCTCAAAGCAAGGAAGCATGGGGTAATCCGGTCAGTGGTTGGGGCTGATCGAGCCATTGAAGTAGGCATTCGCACTATTAACGAAACTACAGAGGTCTGTGTCAACCAGGGTAGCTGGAAAACGAACATCATTAGCAATGTCGCGTGGTTTTTTGTCACCAGTGGTGCCAACATTTTAATCTCTGGATGGTCTGTTGTTCTTCAGAAGGAATTGGAATCCTACATAAGATCAATCCTCGGTGGAGCATCTGAAGCTAGGGAAGTCAATCTAGGAGTCGATATTCAGGCACACCAGAATTCCCATCTTGATGAGAAGATCCGTGCGCGGTTAGAAGCCGAATATGCCCAGAAGACCCCTGCTCAAAGAAAAGCCGATGAAGATTCTCGCAAGTATTATGCTGATTTTCCAAGAGGAGTAACACTGTTGACGGAGAACTTGAGAGAGAGATTCTGGTTTCTCCAGGAAAAATTCGAAAAGGACCGATAAGAGATTCCTGTGCCTCTGGCCGCTAAACGCAGAGGAATCGATTTGAGAAATTATGAGGGATGTAATACCACCCAATTGGGGTAACGATTCGCTTTCTAACTTTATCGAAATCGCGCTCCATAATACCTTTGCCACATTCTCTAACCGCAAAGCCCAGTATGCGCTTTTGGCAAAGATCGACAAGCTATTTCACCTTGTACGGGAGAATTTGTATAACACTAGAGAATGGTTTCCGGCATTTTTCTTACTTAAAGCGCATTCAGCTTATCTTGGTGGTGCTCGCTTGGGCCTAAGCGGACAGGTACCCGAGGCGTATATGTTGCTCCGTGGGTGCCTCGAAAATTCTCTTTATGGTCTGTACTTCAGCCGCAACTCAGCCAGCCGAGAAACCTGGCTTCGCCGTCATGATGATGAAAAGAGCAAGAAGCAAGTCCGGAAGGAGTTCGCGATTAGTGCTCTGATGCGATTTTTGGAATCTGTCGATCCAAAGGTCCATGGGGTCGTTAGCTCGCTCTACCAATTGACAATCGACTTCGGGGCTCATCCGAATGAGAGGGCACTCACTTCAACTTTACAACAATCTGAGAGCGAAGACTTGATCAGGTTCGATCTTATCTACCTGACAGGAAATACACCCTTGTTACACATGTGTCTGAAAAACAATGCACAGATCGGAATCTCCACTCTCGACGTATTCAGGAATGTGTTCAAAGAGCGTTACGATCTGCTCGGCATCACGGGACAGCTTGATAAACTCAGAAAGGGTTTATAAATCCCTAACCAGTGCCTCCACCCCACCGCTGAAAGGCACGGTGGATGAAGCGCGAGTAGTTATTTCCAGAGAAGAGGAATATGGCGCAGAAGGCAGAAAAGAAAAGCTACTACGAGCTGCTGAAGCATCCTAAATGGCAGAGGAAAAGACTTGAGATTCTCCAAAGAGCAAGTTTCGAATGTGAAGACTGTGGTTCGACAGAGGCTACCTTAAATGTACACCACTCGTACTACGAAAAAGGTTTGGCACCATGGGAATATCCCGACGAGAGCCTGCATTGTGTCTGCGACGACTGTCATAAGCGACAGCAAGACATTCTAACATTGCTTCAAAGACAGATTGGAAGACTCAGTGAAGCGGACCACTATGATCTCCTAGGTTACGCTCTCGGGCTTGAGGCTTTCACAGATCCAATGGTAATAATCGAAGTAACTTCATACGAGATTGCCATGGGGGTTGGTAGAGTTTGGAACCTTACGCCGGAGCAAGTAATCAATGCTCTTCGGGACTATCAGATAGATGGACATACTTTAGAGAAACTCTCACGGGCTGCAAGAGACCGGCAGTCTCGTCAGAAATCTCTGAAGAAATGAAGGGAAATCTGAGACAGGTCTAACGAAGGTACCCACAATGAGCAACGATTCTAAGAGATTAGCGCATCAGTTTGCTAGCAGCCTAGAGCGTTGGGGAGGTTGGGAGTCAAAGAGTACCGGGGATACGAGCCACTTGACCACCGATGCAAGCAGTTACGTGACAAACGCATTGTCTGAGGATCCTTTGCGGACAAACAGATTTGAGGACAGGAAAGACGAGTGGCGACAGATGGTTCATCTTTCCCGGGCGTTCCTCAACACTTGCTTGATCCAACAACTTGACCATTGGGCGAGCGGACCTGGTTCCTTGGATGAACTCTTGGATTCCCTGGGTTCGCCAATTGAGGCTCTGATGCTGTTTTCCTTGATTCTCTGCGGGCGTGAGCACGGCTTGGGTGTATCTGTCCCTTTTGTTTGGACACTTAGGAACGAAAAAGCACGAGGCGTATTTGGATTTTTCGATTGGTGCCAGACGCTTGAATCTTGAGGTACGGCCTCAAGCCCAAGTGGGAGAGCATCGCGTCGATTTCATGCTCTCGTATTACGGTACCGACATCGTACGCTCGGAGACTAGACAAGGCGGAGGCGGCGAAGAGTGGCAAGAAGTTCGCGTGGACAAGAAGATGATTGTGGAGTGTGATGGCCACGACTTTCACGAGAAGACTAAAGAGCAGGCGCGGCGAGACAAAGAACGGGATAGGAATCTGCAATCACTCGGGTTTCCTGTTTATCGTTACACTGGTTCAGAACTTTACGCGGATGTTTTCCGGAGTGCAGCCGAGATTGTTCGCGATTTGACCGGTAATGAGTTTCCGAAGGATGAGCCAGATGACAAGAAAGGTGGTGCCTAACCTCAGCCTCCACCCGACCACCCATGGATTACCCAATGTCTACATTCCTCAATCAAGGTGACAAAGCGATATGCTCACTTGGCACCCGAGTATTTGAGAGAACAAATCAATCGGCCGAATTCCATCCAACTTGAACCTCAACCTGCACTCAAACCGGTACAAGTGGCATCCAACAACATCTAACTCTTTGTGAGTTGTTGACTATACATGGGATACTGGCAGAGTAGGTTAATCGCGTGCGGTCTTTCAAGCCGGTGTGAATAGGGGTTGCCTTGCCAAGAACAGCTCCACTTCTTCACGCGAGGGAACAGAGGCCTGGGCTCCTAACCGGGTTACAGAGAGGGCGGCTGCGCCATTGGCAAAGGAAATAGCCTCTTCCAACGATTTCCCTTCCGCCAGGGCCACAGCCAGAGCTCCATTGAACGTATCACCGGCTGCTGTAGCGTCGACGGCTGCGACTTTGTAGGTTGGAAAATGGAGACTTCTTTGTTTATTGGCCATCCAGGCCCCTTTTTCCCCAAGTTTCAAGATCACTTGCTTCGGCCCTAACTGCAGAAGTTGGCTGGCAATTTCGGGTGCTTCCGCTAAAGACACCGTGCTAGCGCGGCGGCCCAACAGCAGCAAAGCTTCTGTTTCATTGGGCGTCAGCAAATCGAGCCTTTGCAGGAGGGCCTGACTGAGTGGTCTGGCTGGCGCCGGATCCAGGATCGTGATCATGCCTCGGGCTTGGCCCAGACGCGCCGCTGCTTCCACTGTCTCCATTGGAGACTCCAGTTGCATAAGGACGAATCCAGCCCGCATTTGGTCTAGCGCAGCCTCCACGTCTGAGGGAGACAATCTGCCATTAGCACCTGCGGCAATCACAATCTGGTTTTGTCCTCCAGCCTCCACATGGATCAATGCGACTCCGCTGGATTCTCCTGGGACTGAACGAATATGGGTGGTGTCGACCCCTGCTGACTGCAAGCTGGACTTGAGCTTCTCTCCGAAAACGTCCTCTCCGACACACCCGACCATCTGGCCATGGCCACCCAGTCTTCCGACGGCACAGGCCTGGTTCGCCCCCTTCCCGCCCGGGAGCATCTGGAATCCCCGGCCGTGCACGGTCTCGCCCCGAAGGGGGAGCTTGTCCAACTGGACAACAAAATCCATGTTTAAGCTTCCTACTACGATAATGACCTTGTTCATCACGCAATCCTCGCAACTACAATGAGTCCCAGACCAACAATAAAAGACAGGAACATCAAGGTCAACAGCCGGCTGGTCCCAGCCGGGGCAGTCTTGAACTCCTTCCAGATAAAAACTCCCCAGAACGCGGCGATCATAGTGGCCCCCTGCCCCAGGCCGTATGAGATGGCGAAACCTGCGGCACTTGATGCCAGAATGCTCAGGGACATCCCGATACTCCAGATCACTCCCCCCAGGATGCCAATCAAGTGCAAACGGATATTCCCCTTAGTGAAGTAGTCGCCAAACGGAACAGGATCCCCGACAAACGGGCGCACCATGATCAGGCTGTTCCAGACAAAGTTCGACAAAAGCAATCCTGCCGAGAAGAAAACCAAGGCCGTGTAGGGGCTGAGTTTGCCGGTCTCCAAGGTGCCATCATGGGCCATCGTCGCCATGGAGGCGGCCACAAACCGGTAAAAATACCCCATGAGCAAGCCGGCGATGACGGAAATCACTATCCCTTTGCCGGTTGTCCTTTGCCCCTGCGTAGGGAGGCGTTTGTAAGCCATAGCGGACATCAGGATTGCCAAAACCACGCCGGCTACCCCGGCAAACAACAAAACAGGATTCCCGACTGGCGTGGCAACATAGTTGGTCACAACCCCAATGACCAGCGCCAGGCCCACGCCGATGGGGAAGGCTACCGCCATTCCCGCTATATCAATGGCTGCAACCAGGAGGATGTTGGAAAGGTTGAAAATCACCCCCCCGAGGAAAGCTGACCCCAAAGCCGAACCCCTCGCCTGACTCAGATCAACAGTAAAACTCCGTCCTACCGGTCCTGTGCTGCCTAGAGTCAGAGCCAGAATCAGAGTCAATAGGAAAACGCCGATGGCATAATCCCAGTAAAACAACTGAAAGCGCCATTCTTTACTGGTCATCTTCTGTGTGTTGGCCCAGGAGCCCCAGCAAAGCATAGTGATAAAGCACAAGGAAACCGCGAGAAGATACGATTGGACGACAACCATGGTTCACCTTCCTGTGCGCGATGCTCCCGCGAAAGTCAAAATCAACGCTGCATTAGTGATCCCGGTGTCACCAGTTGGCAGGCTGCCTGGCGGCAAGAGCGGAAACAAGCGAGAGATTCCGATGTCCAGGCGGGTCAGCGAGGCTGCCCGGGCTTTCCATCGACAACATCCAGCCTGTGGAAATGGCCCATGCTTGCACGCGTTCACGTGGCTCGAAAAACGATCGCACTGCTAATCATGAGCTTCTTGCCCTTGGACCTGGAATCAGCATCATCCCGCAACACGATCCGTACCGTATGGTCTCCGGCCTTCAGTCCATAAGTGTGCCACAAATCGTTGTCATTCGTGTCGGGCACGACGTAGGCGTCAATCATCCCAGTTTTTTTCCCGTCCAGGTAAACGTCGGCGCGCCCCCCTTCCTGGGTATAGTTGCCTACGATCGCCACGCTCGTGCCTGTAAACGTAAGGCTTACTTCGGAACCAGCGCCGGTGGTCACCTTGTGGCCTCCTCGTCTCCCTTTTTCGTCTGTCCAATTCCCTTTCCAGGTCCAGGCTGGATCCTTTGGGGCAACGCGCCGCTCCGGAATCCCCATGTCCCATTGCTCCAATTTGGCAGGCATGGGAGACTGCTGAGGAATCATAATCTCAGTCTCTGTGACTTGGCCACCCGTTAGTTTCACCAGCTTCAGCGTGCGCTCCAGGGTAGAGCGGCAAATGTCATTCAGGGATGACTGGGTGTATTGGAACTTGGTGTCGGCCAGCGCTGGAATTCCAGACTTCCATTGATCCGGGATTTTCGAATAACCAATCATAACCCCCAAGATGCCACCCGCTGTCGAAGGGTTACAGTCGGAATCCTGGCCAGACCGGGTTGCAATCTCGAGCGTCTTGGAAAAATCTCGGTGCCCGTACAGAAGCCCAAGAACAATGTAAGCCCCGTTGAGCCGGGCATCAATATTAAACGGATCCAGTGCGCCATCACTGCAAGAATCGTCCTTGTCCCACTTCTGTTCGATCAGTTGCCAGTTCTTCTTCCAATCCTGCGGATTCTGCCCGTACCAGGTTAATACGTCCTTGATCAGGCGAGCGTAGCCGCTCTGGGCCGGCAGGCAGGAGAGACCTTGCTCCACCACCTTCACCAGATCATCCTCAAAGAACGCTGCCGTGTACATCCCGTCTATGAACATGCCTCCATAGAGTCCGTCTCCATAATTCATCACCCGGCCAACACGATCACAATACTTGTTTGACTCCTGGGGCAGCCCCGGGGACATCAGGCCAATGAAATCAGCTTCAATCTGAAAATCAATATCGTTGGCGTGGATGTTGTATTTGGGGTGGCCGGACCAGGGCGCTTTGACGCCCGCATTGAGTAGACGCCGCGCCCCTGCATTGGCATGCCACAAAGCATACTTACTCACTTTGAAAGCTTCTCCGTATTGCTCGACCGTGGCGTCGAGACCCAGGCGGTCCATGGTCTCAGCCATGGTCATGCCGACATAGAGGTCGTCTTGTTCAATGGCATTGGATACGCGCTCAGGGGACCAGGAGAGTTGGCTGTCATTGATCCGGCCTTTGAACCGAAACTCAGTGGGTGCCCCATAGGAGACGCCGATCATTTTTCCGGCCCAGCCGCCGCGGATTTTGTCCTCGAGCAATTGTCGGGAGATCTTCCGCAGATTTTGGGTGGATGAGATCGCAATGGCGGCCAGAGGGAGAATCAACGCTAGAACCAAGGCTCTTTTAGGCATTATAAGGTTCCTCCAGATTCAGGTCATATTGTTGAATAAAGGCAAGTCATTAACCGCTATTGGAACGTTTCAAATATCGCCAACGCCTGTTTTTAGTGGGTCTTCAATTACAAGTCAAGCGAAAAGTTCAGTGGCTCGTCGGAATTGTCCCTGGTGTTGGAGCCAATCGGAGAAATTGACTATCCCAGGCAAGAAGGCTAATTTCATCTTTGTGGTCCGGTAACCATAAGGTGGACATCTTCGATGAGGGGCGTGAACCAATGAAACTCCCGTTATTTGCAGTGTCCTGGGTCCTATTTCTGTCGGCACCGGGCTGGGGTCAAACGTCTCCTGGGCGCGTAGAATCCTTCACCCCGCAAGGACGAATCAAGCAGGTTCGGGAAGTCCGCGTCCTTTTCTCGCAACCCATGGTGCCGCTCGGCGACCCCAAAGTGAGTTTGGAACCTTTTGATATTCGTGGGTCAGCTAAAGGCGCGGCCCGCTGGGCTGACTCACGCAATTGGATATACGACTTCAACGAAGACCTCCCCGCAGGGATCCGGATGGAATTTCGTCTCAAGGAAGGGCTCAAGGCCTTAAATGGAAACCCCATCGCCGGAAAGGACCGTTTCGAATTCAATACGGGCGGCCCATCCATTCTGGATTCGAGACCTCATGAAGGGACCGAATCGATCGATGAAGAACAGATCTTCATTTTGAAGTTGGACGGTACACCCACGGATTCTTCCCTGAACGACCACGTCTATTTCGCAGTGGAAGGCATAACCGAGCGAGTGCCCCTTCGAGTGATCCAAGGGGAAGACAGAAACCGCATCCTGAAATCAGATCGCTGGATAGCACAGAATTGGAAGCCTCCTTTACTCTTGATCCAACCGAAGCGTCATTTCCCGAACAGTGCCAAAGTGCGGCTAGTCTGGGGGAAAGGGGTGGCAACCGAATCCGGCTTGGCCAATGACCAGGATCAGATTCTCCCCTTCATCGTCCGCCCACCCTTTATTGCAACCCTTCAGTGTCTGCGGGTCAATCCTGAGGCCGGGTGTGTTCCTATCAGTCGCATTCACCTGGGACTATCTGCTCCCGTTGCATGGGACAAGGTCAGCAAGGCTGTGATCAAAGATGTTGCGGGACGCCAGTGGGTCCCTAAACGGGGGGAATGGGAGGAAGACAGTGATCGGGAGATTCAAACGATCAGTTTTGAAGGGCCATTCCCGGAAAAAGCTGAACTGAAGATGTACCTCCCTGCGAGCTTGCATGACGACGCGGGTCGTCCTCTGAGCAACGCCTCCAAATTCCCCCTCACCTTCCGTACTGATGAGTATCCGCCGCTGGTTAAGTTTTCTGCTGACTTTGGGATCCTGGAACTCCATTCTGACCCGGCCTTGCCTGTCACTCTGCGAAATGTGGAACCGGAAGTTTCTGCCCGTTCGCTGGGGGTCAATGAAGGCGAAAGCAGCATCCACCCTGAGGAACTCATTTCCAAAACTTCCATCGGCAACGAAGAAATGGAAGGCCGACTCCTGAGGATTCCTCCCGGGCGCGCCAATCAGATTATGCTGTGGCTGCAGAAAATCAAGTCTCGAGACGGTTGGAACGACCGGAGCACTTCCATCTTCGGGCCAGAGGCGCAGAAGCTGACAAGGAGTTTCAAGGTTCCCAAGCTTCAGGGAGCAAAGAGCTTTGAAGTGGTAGGGATCCCGTTATCACAACCTGGGTTCTACATCGTGGAAATCGCCAGCGAACTTCTGGGCGCAGCCCTTCTGGAAAACAAGAAGATGATGTATGTACCGACATCGGCCCTGGTGACCAATCTTTCCGTACACTTCAAATGGGGGCTGGATTCATCGTTGGTCTGGGTGACCACATTGGACACGGCCAAACCCGTAACGGGGGCAAAGGTTGAAATCCGCAACTGCGAAGGAGCGCTGCTCTGGCAGGGGGAGACAGACGGCAACGGAACGGCTCGGCCCAAACGCCTTCCCTGGCGTGAGGAGTGTCCCCGCTGTTCTTATCGTCAGTTTGGCGAGGGGCTCCTCGTCACGGCTCAGCTCGGCGAAGATTACTCTTTTGTCCATTCCAACTGGACAGAGGGAATAGAGCCCTGGCGCTTTCAACTCCCGACCGAATACGAAACCGATTTGACCCTGGCTCATACCATTCTGGATCGTCCCCTTTTTCGAGCAGGCGAGACAGTCCACATGAAACACATCCTCCGCCGCCATTTGAACGAAGGCCTAATTAACCCGACCCCTTCCAACCTGCCCAGCAAACTCGTCGTTCAACATTTGGGAAGTGATCAGAAATACGAATTGCTGCTGAAATGGAAAGACGATGGCAGCGCCGAAAACTCTTGGACCATCCCCCGCGAAGCCAAGCTGGGGTCCTATTCGCTCAATATGGAACTCCCTGAAAAAGGTGCCGGACCTCGGTTCAAGCCCTCCGGTTCGTTCCGAGTGGAAGAATTTCGTGTTCCGCTGATGCGTGCCAGCATCCTGCCGCCAGCAGGCCCACTGGTGGCCCCCTCGACCGTCACCTATGGTCTGCAGGTGGCTTACCTTTCGGGTGGAGGAGCTGCCAATCTTCCCGTGAAGTTTCGCCACCAGGTTATGCCTGGTTCTCAGGCGAACTTCGACGCTTACGAGGCATTTGTGTTTGCCAACGGCCGTGTTGAGGAAGGGATCGTACGTGGCGGTGAATTGCCAGAAAGCGAGGAGAAGCTTGCGCTGAAGAGTACGGCATTGACGCTGGACAAGTATGGGGCTGGCAACACTGAAATCACGGGGCTACCCAAAGTGGAGCGCCCTCTTGATCTCGTGACAGAGATGGAATACTCCGACCCTAATGGCGAGGTGCAGACTGTCAGCCGCCGAGTTCCTTTGTGGCCTGCCCGGTGGCTGGTGGGAATGAAGGTCGAGTCCTGGACAGTAGCTCGTGAGTCCATTAAGTTGCAGGCAGCAGTAATCGACCTCGACGGGAAACCGATTGCCAATGTGCCCCTCAAAGTGGATCTCTATCAAAGCAGGACTTTTTCTCATCGCAAGCGCCTGGTGGGAGGGTTCTACGCGTATGACCATCACACCGAGACGAAAAGGGTCGACCAATTCTGCGAGGGGAAGACCAACGACAAAGGTCTATTTAGCTGTGAAGCCACTCCCCCAGTGGCTGGCAATGTCATTCTGCAGGCAACAGTGAAAGACCCGCAAGGACAGCAGAGTTCGTGCAACCTCTCGACCTGGGTCGTGGGCAAAGACCAATGGTGGTTCGAAGCTTCAAATGACGACCGGATGGACTTGCTCCCCGAACGTAAGCGCTATGAACCCGGTGAAACGGCTCGCTTCCAAGTACGGATGCCCTTCCGGCAGGCCACCGCACTGGTGAGTGTGGAGCGCGAAGGAGTCTCCGACCTCTTCATTAGAGAGCTCTCAGGTCGCGAACCCGTGATCGAACTCCCCGTTAAGGGGAATTACACGCCCAACATTTTCGTTTCGGTTCTGGCGGTGCGCGGACGTGTCAGCGACGTCCAGCCCACAGCCACCATCGACCTGGGCCGGCCGGCCTTCAAACTGGGAATCGCGGAGATCAAAGTGGGATGGAAAGCCCACCAGTTGCAGGTCAAGCTTACCACCCCTAAGAACACTTACCTGGTGCGCGAGAAGGTTCCAGTCCAAGTCAGCGTCCGTACAGCGGATGGGAAGCCGCCGAATAAGGGGAGTGAAGTCGCGTTGGCGGCCGTGGATGAAGGCCTGCTGGAATTGATGCCGAACGATAGCTGGTCACTTCTGGAAGCTATGATGGGACAAAGGCGCTACGCAGTCTGGACCGCCGTGGCGGAAACTCAGGTGATCGGGAAGCGGCATTTTGGTTTGAAGGCTTTGCCGATTGGCGGTGGAGGCGGCAAGCAGCTCACGAGGGAACTGTTCGATACCCTTCTTTTATGGAAAGGGCGCGTACTCCTGGATGACGATGGAGATGCCCGTCTCGAGATACCGCTGAATGATTCGCTCACAAGCTTTCGAATTGTCGCCGTAGCAACTGCAGGATCGGATCAATTCGGGACGGGTTCGACGGTGGTTCATTCCACACAGGACCTAATCCTTTTTGCAGGTCTTCCACCTTTGGTTCGTCAGGGTGACCGCCTGCAAGCGGAATTCACCATGCGCAATACCACCGATAAGTCCATGGTTGTTGAAACACAACTGAGAGTTGATGGCGTCTCTGGAGTTTTCCCGGCTTCGAAAAGTGACCTGCCGGGCGGAGAATCTCGCGCCATCGGATGGGAGATCAAGATTCCGACCGGTGTAGAGACCCTTGAGTACCGACTTACGGCCAAAACGACCGGCGGCATTGAAGATCTCCTCAAGGTTCAGCAAAAAGTCGTCCCGACAGTCCCGGTCCGGACCTGGCAGGCCACTCTGTTTCAACTCGACAAGGAACAAACGCTTGATGTGGCACGACCCCAGGAGGCCTTACCCGGTCGCGGAGGTATCCGCGTGCAGATCTCGCCTTCGCTGGTGAGCGGATTGACCGGCGTCACCGAGTATATGAGGGCTTATCCTTACGGGTGCCTGGAACAAGAGATTTCCCGGGCGGTGGCGCTCAACGATCAAAAGCGCTGGCAGCGCATTGTCCAACGATTGCCGGCCTACCTGGACTCCGACGGACTAGTCAAGTATTTCCCTACTTGTTTCTACGGGAGTGAAGTGTTGACGGCCTATCTGATCAGCATTTCCGATGAGGTCGAGTGGTCATTACCAGATCCTTTAATAGAGAGAATGAAATCGGCATTGCGTGGGTTTGCGGAAGGGAAAATCAACCGGGCTTCTTCACTGCCGACCGTTGACTTGACGGTCCGCAAACTCATGGCCTTAGAAGCGCTATCCCGCAAAGGAATGCCGGTCACAGATATCCTGGGGTCGATCACTATCGAGCCCAACCTCTGGCCCACTTCTGCGGTGATTGACTGGCGGAATATCCTTCAGAGGGTCGAATACCCGGACCGCGACAGGCGTCTGGGCGAAGCCGACCAGATTCTGCGCTCTCGCCTCAATTTCCAGGGTACCACTTTGGGATTCTCGACCGAAAAAAATGATTACTGGTGGTGGCTAATGTTGTCAGCCGATACGAATGCAAACCGGCTGATCCTTTCAATTCTTGATTCGCCTCTCTGGCATGACGACCTGCCTCGATTGCTCCGCGGTTCGTTGGGACGCCAGATGCAAGGGCATTGGTCTACGACGCCGGCGAATGCTTGGGGGGTATTGGCGGTCGGGAAGTTCTCACAAGCGTTCGAAACAGAACCGGTCAGCGGCCACAGTACTGTTTCCTTGCTGGAACGGACGCAGACTCTGGATTGGTCCGCCGATCCCCAGGGAAAGCTTCTGCCGTTCCCATGGCCCGAAGCGACTTCCCACTTGGCACTTACCCACGCGGGCGATGGCCGTCCCTGGGCTACGGTAGCCAGTCTAGCAGCTATCCCCTTGACACAGCCATTCAGCAGTGGCTACCAGATCAAGAAAACCATCATCCCGGTCGAGCAAAAAGAGAAAGGGAATTGGACACGTGGGGATTTGCTCCGAGTTCGGTTGGAGCTGGATGCTCAGTCGGACATGACCTGGGTAGTCGTGAGTGATCCAATTCCCGGGGGCGCCGCCATTCTCGGTACCGGGTTGGGGCGCGACTCTCAATTGGCTACACAGAACGAAAAGCGGGAAGGTTGGGCATGGCCGGCGTTTGAGGAACGCTCCCAGGAGGCATTCCGAGCCTACTATGAGTTTGTCCCTAAAGGGCGCTGGACACTGGAATACACGCTACGTTTGAACAACCCGGGACAATTTAATCTACCACCGTCACGCGTCGAGGCGCTGTACGCGCCGGAGATGCTGGGAGAATCACCCAATGAGCTGGTCATTGTCAAAGACACTCCGAGATGAGTCACGCCAGGGTCCAGTGATCTGTGGGGGGGGGAGCAAGGCCACGAACGTTGCATCGTGGCCAGCGTTCGCTTTAGTCCGGATTTCTCACGACATGAGGCCTGTAAGGCCGCTTTATTCCAGCCCGGGGCAACGCCCCGGGAACGCATGCATAGAAGGAAAGAAGGTACTAAGCTCTGACAGAGCGTGTTAAGACGCTCCTTCAGAGCTGGATCCATTGGACCTCATACTTACCCAGGGCGCTGCCCTAGGCTGTGTTAAAGCCGGCCCTTCAGTCCGGCCACACGCGGCTTCTGCGCCTGTGATAGTGGAATTGGTGAGAAATCCGGGTTAGGTATGAAATGAATCCATTTCTTCTCGGCTGAACGGGAATTGGCCAGGTTGGGAAGGATCAGATGTTGAAGGACATCAGAGATAGGTCAATTCATAGCCATCAAAAAGGGTGGTTGCTTCTCCGACTGGTTACAGGTGGATTGGTCTGCCTTTTGATCTCTTCTTTTGCAGGCTTTTGGGTCCGGAGATACTTTAAGCCCAGGCCGCTTCCTCCTTTCGCTCTAGTACGAGAACAGTACCGGCAGTCGGATGCACTTCTCCTGGATCGCCACGGAGGACTCCTCCACCGGTTGCGCATCAACCCCCATGGAAG
The DNA here is from genome assembly GCA_041476565.1 of Terriglobia bacterium. Taxonomy (GTDB): domain Bacteria; phylum Acidobacteriota; class Terriglobia; order Versatilivoradales; family Versatilivoraceae; genus DATKMG01. Next base: position 17,199 of record JBGOTQ010000011.1, read on the forward strand.
GCGACTGGACTGGGCTCCCCTGGGAGAAATCTCCCCAGCCTTGGTAACTGCCGTCATCCAGTCCGAGGACCGGCGATTCTTCCAGCATCATGGGGTCGATTGGCGGGCCCTGAGCACCGTTGGACTCAAGGGGTTGCGGGGGGAAAACTGGCGCGGAGCCAGCACGATCTCCATGCAGCTGGCCTCGCGGCTCGACCCGCAGCTCGAACCGCGTTTGATGCGGCGGACGCTGCTGCAGAAGGTACAGCAGATCCGGGCGGCGCTGGGACTGGAGAAGAATTGGAACAAAGCCGAGATCCTGGAAGCTTACTTGAACCTGGTAACGTTTCGTGGAGAGCTGCAAGGGATTACTGCGGCCTCCGTTGGTTTGTTCGACAAACGGCCGCATGGGTTGACCCCGCTGGAGTCCGTGATCCTGACCTCTCTTATCCGTGCCCCCAACGCAGCACCGGGAGAGGTTTCCAATCGTGGAGTCAAACTGGCTGGAAGTCTGAATTGGAAAATGGCTCCAGGCACAGTTGAAGACAAGGTCAGCGAGGTCCTGCTGCGGCCTTATCGAGTTCCGCGGGAAGCAGCCTGGGCGCCGCACCTGGCCAGGCAGCTATTGAAACGAAGGCCGAATGACAACGACTCCCTTCTCCAAATCACCTGCACACTGGACGCAGAACTCCAACGATTTGCCTGTGAGACCCTTCGCCAACACCTGATGGAAGTGCACTCTCGCAACGTTAATGACGGCGCGGTGTTGGTCATCGACAACCCGACAGGGGAAGTTCTGGCGTATGTGGGCAGCGTGGGGGACCTTTCCAGTGCTTCGCAGGTGGACGGAATTCAGGCGCCGCGGCAGGCAGGCTCCATCCTGAAACCTTTTCTGTACGGGCTGGCTTTTGAGCGGCGCCTGCTGACTCCTTCCTCTTTGCTGCAGGACACGCCGCTGGAAATGAGTTTGTTGAACGGCATCTACCGGCCCGAGAACTACGACCGGCAGTTTCGCGGTTTGGTGACAGCGCGCGTGGCGTTGGCCTCCTCCCTCAACATCCCGGCCGTCAGAACCCTGAACCTGGTTGGAGTCAGATCCTTTGTGGATCAACTCGCTCTTCTGCGCTTCAGAGATCTGAAAGAGTCTGATTACTATGGGCCTTCCCTTGCCTTAGGGGCGGTGGACGTGACCTTATGGGACCTGGTCAATGGTTACCGTACTCTCGCCAACGGCGGGGTTTGGCAGCCGCTTCGTGTAACAAGCGGAAAGAACCTGAACTCCGGCCTTGGGGGCGGTGGTCAGGAAGGTGGGAGCACCCCTTTCACTACCTCTGGACAGGTCGGCGAGGGCAATTCACGAAAAGTGCTCAGCCCGGAGACGGCCTTCATTCTGGCTGACGTTCTCTCCGACCGCGAAAGCCGCAGTATGACCTTCAGCCTGGAAAGTCCGATGGCCACCCGTTTCTGGACAGCCGTGAAAACCGGCACCAGCAAAGACATGCGAGACAACTGGTGCGTGGGGTTTTCCAGCCGCTACACCGTCGGAGTGTGGGTGGGCAACTTCTCCGGAGAACCCATGTGGAATGTCTTGGGGATTACGGGGGCAGCTCCCGTGTGGGTCGGTATCATGAACTGGCTACACCGTCAATTACCAAGTTTGCCTCCCGTTCCTCCGACGACCCTGCAGGCACACAACACCGAACTCCCCGATCTCGGGGTAACCCGCCGGGAATGGTATCTGCCTGGGGCAGAAGTCGCCGTCTCTCAGGCTGCGTTGTCCGGAGTCCCGGCCCGGATCATATCGCCCACTGACGGAGAGGTGATGGCCTGGGATCCTGACATCCCCCCGGATCAGCAAAGAGTCTTCCTCGAAGCGCGGCCTCAGTCCGGTCAGATGAATTGGGAATTGGATGGAGCACAGCTCAGTGACGCCGGGACACTCCGAATGTGGGCGCCCCGCCCCGGCAAGCACTCCCTCAAACTCCTCAGTCAAAAGGGAGAGACACTGGATGTAATCCAATTTGTGGTGCGAGGGATGCAAAGTAGCGATCCCAGGTAGGGTGCGTTAGCAGAGCATGACACAACTCCCTGGTCTAGAAGTTCCGCTCATTGAGGGATAACAATATAATTATGACTGGATTAGAATTCCGCGAATACGTTCTCCAGTTCAGGGAATTCTTCGCGAAGGGTCCGTTCGATTCCGTAACGCAACGTCATCATGGAGGCGGGACAGCCGTGGCAAGCCCCGCTCAACTTGACGCGGATTGAATTACCGGTAATGTCCAATAAATGCACATTACCGCCATCTCCTTGGAGGTAAGGACGGATACGGTCTAATGCCCTCTCCACTTGATCAGTAGTCATTGGTATTTTTCCAATATAAATTGCGGCCAAACGCCGGGACAACACTTGTCTAAAATCTTATCCATTTACTGATGATCCGGTGCAATAATCGAGCGGAAATACACAACGGTCGACTCTGGTCCAATACCGCCGATTATCCCTACCGTCTTCATTTTTGGACTCCCCTGTTCTGATAACGGGCTGCGACCACAACAGTAATTCCCTTGCTACTTCGGAACCGGAAACCGGTATCCCGCAGAGGATTCCCGGATCATCAGGTCGGTGGAGAGACGGATTCGGGTGGGCGAATTGTCCAGGCGTTTCTTTTCGATTCGCTCGATCAGCAGTTCGGCCCCCCGATACCCGATGGAGTAAGCCGGCTGAGCGACGGCCGTCAGACGAGGACGGAACGCATCCGCGAAGGGGAAATCATCGAAAATCGCGATTGCAATATCCTCCGGGCAGTACAACCCGAGTTCGTTGACCGCTCGCAGAAGTCCTAGAGACATCATGTTATTGCCGACAAACACGGCTGTGGGACGTCCGGCCCCGGCGAGCAATTCGCGACCTAAGTGGTAACCACTCTCAGCCCGAAAGTCTCCCTCGCGGATCATTCCAGGGTTCACGGGAAGGCCGGCCTCGAGAAGAGCTTCTTTATAACCCTGCAATCGTTCGACCGCCGTTTGGAGGAGCGCCGGCCCTGTAAGGATGGCGATATTCCGATGCCCCATAGCGATTAGGTGTTTGACACAGGTCCGGGCGCCTCCAACATTATCCACGGAAACGGAATCGACTTCGATTCCGGCAGGCAAACGATCCAGGCACACGGTAGGAACTCCGGATTTCAAGGTATCCCGGATATGGCTGTCGTTGCCGGCGTTTGGCGCAACCACGAGCAAGACCCCGTCGACCCGACGTTGTCGCAGCACGGATAGCACTTGCTTCTCCCGCTCCAGGTTATCGTCGGTATTGAACGTGATCAGCAAGTAATTGTGCTTGAGGGCTACGTCCTCAGCACCCCGCACCAACTGAGGGAAGAAGGGGTTGGTAATGTCAGAAATCACCATGCCCAACATCCGGGTGGTTCGCAGTTTCAAGCTGCGGGCCACTTGATTGGGGTGATAGTCCAGTTCCCGAATCGCTGCCAACACCCGCTCCCGTCGCCGTGGGCTGACCACCGCTGTCCCGTTAATCACATTGGAAACGGTGCCTATCGAAACCCTGGCGCGATCGGCGATTTCCTTGATGGTAGCCATCAAGCCGTCCTTGAATTAATGAGTGCGACGCTCCCGACTCTCGAATCGTAGCGGCGCTCAAACTGATCGGCAGGATTATATCACCTTCAGAGTCAGTTCTTGTTCGGAGAGCACACCCAGATACAATTCAAAGTGCAACTGGGGCGCCGTGCCCACCAGACCATCCGCCATCCCGCTCACCTTGGTGCGAAAGACCAGCATCAAGTTGCCGGTCTCGTGCTTTGCCTTACGCCAACCACCGTGATAGCATCGAACCGCTATTGCTTGAGAGGTCAGCTATGAAGATCCACTTCCCCCAGGCAGGCCACCAACGGTTCTGCCAATACCCCGCTGTTCCCCTTCTGCAACAACTGGGGGTTGTACTCTTTCTCCTCGTTCTGACGGTTTCCTGTTCTCGTGACCGAGCAAACATGTCGGGTAGCCAGCCAATGATCCCGGTGCTGGCTGCCAGCGTTGTGAGTAAGACAATCCCCGTGGAGATTGCAGTTATTGGAAACGTGGAGGCTTATTCCACTGTGTCGGTTAAAGCGCAGGTAGATGGGGCGCTTACCCGGGTTCATTTCAAAGAAGGCCAGGACATCCGGCAGAAGGACCTCCTTTTCACCATTGATCCGCGACCGTTTGATGCGGCGCTTAAGCAAGTGGAAGCCAACCTGGCCAAAGACACTGCCCTGCTCAGACAATTTGAAGCCAATTTGGCTAGAGACCAGGCACAGGCCAAGAATGCCGAGGTTCAGGCCCGCAGGTACGCTGATCTGTATACAGAAGGGGTGGTTGCCAGGGAACTTTCTGACCAGTTTCATACCTCGGCGGAGGCGCTGGATGCAACCCTGCGCGCTGACAGGGCCGCCATTGACAATGCAAATGCCGCCATCCAGGCCGATAAGGCCGCGCGGGAAAATGCGCTGCTTCAGCTTGCCTATTGCTCCATCAGTTCGCCCATGGACGGGCGCACTGGCAATTTGATTGTTCACCAGGGCAATGTTGTCAAGGCCAATGACTTGCCGCTGGTGACCATCAACCAGGTTCAGCCCATTTATGTGACATTCACTGTTCCCGAGCAGAATCTTCCTGACATCAAGCGAGCCATGGCGGTGCGAACTCTGGAAGTAAAAGCGGTTGTCCCTAAAGATGAAGGGGCTCCGGAACGAGGCCGCCTCACCTTTTTGGATAATACGGTCGACACCGCGACCGGGACCATCCGTTTGAAGGGAACTTTCACCAACCAAAATAAACGCCTTTGGCCTGGGCAATTCGTGAATGTGGTTTTGATCCTGAGCACACGCCCCAACGCTGTGGTGGTTCCTTCTCGCGCAGTCCAGACCGGGCAGTCAGGTCAATTTGTTTTCGTGATCAAGCCCGATTCCACGGTGGAAATTCGACCCGTGGTGATTGGCAGTTCCATTCAAGGCGAAATCATCATAGAGCGCGGATTGAATCCAGGTGAGGCTGTAGTCACCGACGGACAACTGCGGCTGGTTCCGGGAGCGAAGGTAACTGTGAAAAAGGGGCTGGACGATAGTGAGGCCAAGGGCTTATGAATATTGCGGAAGTCTTCATCCGCCGCCCCGTGATGACGACCCTGGTAATGCTAGGGATCCTTTTGTTCGGAATCATGGGATACCGGCTCCTGCCGGTCAATGACCTCCCCAATGTTGACTTCCCCACCCTTCAAGTATCCGCCAGCCTTCCAGGCGCCAGTCCCGAAACCATGGCTTCTTCAGTGGCCACCCCGCTGGAACGGCAATTCTCCACCATTGCCGGCATTGATTCCATGACCTCCTCCAGTTCCTTGGGACTGACCCAGATCACCATTCAGTTCACTCTGGATCGAGACATTGATGCTGCCGCCCAGGATGTTCAATCAGCCATCACGGCTGCCATGCGCCAGTTGCCCCCGCAAATGCCCAGCCCCCCGACCTATCAGAAAGTCAATCCCGCCGACCAGCCGATCCTGTACCTCTCCTTGAACTCTCCTACCTTGCCCCTCTCGGTTGTCGATGAATACGGGGAGACTCTCATGGCGCAGCGGATCTCCATGGTCAGTGGCGTGGCACAGGTCTCGGTGTTTGGAGCGCAGAAATATGCCGTGCGCGTGCAGCTGGATCCTCGTCTGCTGGCTTCCCGAGGGATTGGAATAGACGAGGTGCAAAAGGCTGTCGAGCAGGGAAATGTCAACCTGCCGACTGGAACTCTCTACGGGCACCACCAAGCCTTTACCGTCCAGGCTAGCGGGCAATTGATGGAGGCAGCGGCCTACCGTCCATTGATTGTGGCTTACCGCAACGGTTCTCCGGTGCGACTTCAAGAATTGGGCCGGGTGATCGACAGTGTCCAAAACGATAGGGTGGCAAGCTGGTTCGGCCGCACACGATCTATTATGCTGGCCATTCAGCGCCAGCCCGGCACCAACACCGTGGAGGTAGTCGACTCGATTAAGAGACTCCTCCCCGCCTTCCGATCCCAGCTCCCGGCGTCGGTGAACCTCGACATCCATTTCGATCGCTCAGTGTCCATTCGGGCCTCGGTAAGCGATGTGAAATTCACCCTCGTCCTGACAGTGTGCCTGGTGGTCATGGTCATCTTTCTGTTCCTGAGAAACCTCTCGGCTACCGTGATCCCTAGCATGGCGCTCCCCATGTCCATCATTGGGACTTTCGCGGCCATGTACCTGCTCGGTTTCAGTCTGGACAATCTTTCTCTAATGGCACTGACCCTGTCGGTGGGTTTTGTGGTGGACGACGCCATCGTCATGCTTGAAAACATTGTCCGGCACATGGAGAAGGGAGAAGGGGCCTACGAAGCGGCGCTCAATGGATCGCGCGAAATCGGCTTTACTATTTTATCGATGACACTCTCGTTGGCGGCGGTCTTCATCCCGGTCCTTTTCATGGGCGGGATTGTCGGACGCTTGTTTCGAGAGTTTGCGGTCACGATTGGTGTAGCCATCCTTGTGTCCGGTTTTGTTTCCTTGAGCCTGACTCCTCTCCTGTGTAGCCGCTTCCTGCGCCCTCCCAAGGAAGAACGGCACGGGCATGTCTATGCCATTACAGAAAGGGGTTTTCAAGGGATGCTTTCAACATACGACTGGACGCTGCGCCGGGTTTTGCGCTACCACGCCGCGACCATGGTCGTCTCTGCTCTTCTGCTGGTGGCCACCCTCCTCCTGTTCGTCCTTATCCCCAAAGGATTCATCCCCAGTGAAGACACTGGACAGATCTTCGGTTTCACAGAAGCAGCCCAGGACATTTCCTTCGAAGAGATGGCACAGCACCAGAAGGCCGTGGCTGAAATTGTCCGTCAGGATCCCAACGCTGAGACCTTCAGTTCCAGCATCGGGGCGGGAGGACCTACTGCCACCGGGAATATGGGGCGAATGTTCATCCGCTTGAAAGATCGCAAGGAGAGAAAGCTTAGCCCGGAGCAGGTGATAGAAGGGCTGCGTCCTAAGCTGGCCCAAATTCCAGGGATCCGGGTGTTTCTGCAGAATCCCCCGCCCATCCGGATTGGAGGACAGCTGACCAAGAGCCTCTACCAATTCACTCTTCAGGGGTCAGATACTCAGGAACTTTACCGTGTGGCTCCCCTGCTTGAATCTAAAATTCGTGCTCTCCCGGGTTTGCAGGATGTGACCAGTGATCTGCAGATCAACAGTCCGCAAGTTTTTGTCGAAATTGACAGGGACAAAGCATCGTCCCTGGGAGTGACTGCCGATCAATTGGAGAATGCGCTGTACAGTGCTTATGGCTCCCGGCAGGTCTCGACGATCTATACCTCGACCAATGAATACTGGGTGATCCTGGAACTCGACCCCCAATTCCAACGGGATCCCTCAGCTCTTTCGTTGCTCTACATCCGGTCCAACCAGGGCAAACTGATTCCACTGAGTGCAGCGGCCAGACTTTCGCGGGGGGTCGGTCCACTGACGGTGACCCATCTGGGTCAAATCCCCTCTGTCACCATCTCCTTTAATCTTAAGACCGGCGTAGCTCTCGGGGATGCAGTGAAGCAGATTGAAGAGATCGGGCGTTCCGATTTGCCGGCCTCCATCAGTACCAGTTTCCAGGGATTCGCCCAGGCTTTTCAGACATCGCTACAAGGGATGGGCTTGCTCCTTGTCATGGCAATACTGGTGATCTACATGGTCCTGGGGATTCTCTATGAGAGTTTCATTCATCCGGTGACGATTTTGTCTGGCTTGCCATCTGCTGGGTTTGGGGCTTTAGTCACATTGATGCTGTTTCATACTGACCTCAATATTTATGCTTTCGTGGGCATCATCATGCTGGTGGGGATCGTCAAGAAGAATGCCATTATGATGATTGACTTTGCCATTGAAGCCCAGAGGACGGAGGGGAAGCCCCCGGTAGAGGCCATTTATGAAGCCTGCCTGATCCGCTTCCGCCCCATCATGATGACCACTATGGCGGCCCTGATGGGGACCCTGCCAATCGCCATCGGCTTTGGAGCAGGGGCAGAAGCTCGCCGTCCCTTGGGACTAGCGGTCGTGGGCGGCCTGGTGGTCTCCCAACTTCTCACCCTATATATCACTCCCGTCTTCTATCTCTATATGGAGCGTCTCCGGTATTGGGGGCAACATATCCGCGCCAGGCTCCAGGGCCAAAAGGAAGCTGAACCGCAGCCGGTAAAGAGCTGATCCGGGCTGAACCCCCAATTCAGCCGCAAGGCTCCCTTCTTCAGAGCGGTAAATCTTGACAGACTCGGTCAATGGTCTGTTTTCCATAAATGTCAGATGAACTTCATGGCCTGGGTGTGGGGGAAAACCCGCCGACCGATGGGGTAGCGCACCCATTCCCCGGATACCGTATCATTGAGAGTTTATGCCAAAAGGCTATGATTCCATGGCAAGATGCCAATTGGAACCTGACGTGCTAACGCAGTGGAGGGGGTCGTGTTTTCAGATGTTTTGAATCATCTGCAATCTTGACTACCCTGGCTCTAAATCCTGCTTCTGCCTAATAGGGAACAGTTCATCCCGTTACAACAAATTAAGGGTGTTTTCCATGAAGCGGAAATCCTCTCTTTCTCGTCGCAAGTTTCTTCAAGTTTCCACGGCGGCCGCTGTATCAGGCAATTTGCTGTTATCATGCGCCCGGAACAGGCAGCCAGAGTCTATGTTGACTGCTCATGAAAAGGAACTCGTCGAAGCCATTTCAGATCAAATCATCCCGCCTGACCAGGATGCCGGAGGGAAGGAAGCCGGAGTTGTCAATTTCATCGAAATCCAACTGGCAGGACCTTACAAGAGGTTTCAGAACGACTACCGGGGTGGTTTGGCCAGGCTGGAAGCAACCGCGAAGGCCCTCCGCCAGAAATCATTCTTGGATCTTTCCTTTGACCAGCAAACCGAGTTGCTCGTTATTCTCGAAGGCAATCAGGCACCGGCCGACATATGGGGCAGCGGGGAAGCCGGGAAATTCTTTCGCATGGTCCGCGACCATTGCATGCAGGGTTATTACGGGAGTCCCCGGCACGGGGGCAACCGGAATTATGTCAGCTGGAAGATGCTCAATCTCGACTATCCCCAGGTCTGCGGACGCAACCTGACCTGAAGTGAAATCAATGTCCCTGCCGCATGTCAATGCAGTCGTGATCGGGGCTGGCGCAGCCGGAGGAATTGTTGCTAAAGAACTGGCTACAGCCGGCATGTCGGTGGTCTTGCTCGAAAGGGGCCAATGGCAGAGCTTTGACGACCATGACCACGACGAGCTGATCTCCCAGCGAGTCACTGTATTGGGTAATGCCTTCGGGCCCGACAATTTACGCTACCGCAGAGTTGTCCGGATCAACGATCAATGGCAACAAGTCCTGCCTAGCGAGGGGGGATACAATAATAATGCCGCCTGTGTAGGAGGAGGGACATTCAGCTATGGCGCCATGGCCTGGCGCTTTATGGAAAAAGACTTCAAGATGAGGTCCACTTACGGGTGTCCGGACGGGAGTTCACTCGACGACTGGCCGGTTAGTTACGCGGAGTTGGAACCGTTCTATGAGGAGGCAGAGTGGGAAATTGGAGTGTCAGGCGACGGCTCAAGCAATCCCTTTGCCTCGCCTCGCCGGAGGCAATATCCCATGCCTCCATTCCCTTACAACCATGAGGCGCAGATCCTGGAACTGGCCGGGCGTCGCGTGGGGTTCCACCCTTTCCCCATCCCCATGTTGCGCAACTCGGTGGCTTGGGGGGGGCGTTCGGGTTGTATCCGCTGCCGCTATTGTGTCGGTTTTGCTTGCGAAGTGAATGCCAAGTGCGGCTCGCACAATACGGTCATCCCCAAAGCCCTGGCCACGGGAAACTGCAAGTTGCGAACCGAGTGCGTCGCCAAGGAGATCCTAACGGACGACCGCGGTCGGGCCCGGGGCGTGACCTACTTTGATGCCCAGCGGCGCCTTCAGGTGCAGACGGCAGATCTGGTGGTGGTTTCAGGCAGTGCCACAGAGTCAGCCCGTTTGTTGCTGTTGTCCAAGTCCAAGCTCTTCCCGGCAGGCTTGGGCAACCGTCATGACTGGGTCGGGCGAAATCTGCAGGGTCACGCCTACACCGGAGCTTGGGGCCTGTTTGAGAACCAGACCTACGATGATGTCGGTGCCGGTGCCACTATCGCCATTTGCGATTTCAACCACGGGAATCCCGGCCTTCGTGGCGGAGGAATGCTGGCCAATGAATTCATCCGGCTTCCCTACTTGTTCTCTTTGAACCGGTCGCCGGATTCTCCCACTTGGGGCAAGGTTCACAAAGACTTCCAACGCCGATACTTCAAGCAAAGTATTATCATCATGGGGCCAGTCCAGGAGATGCCAGTCTTCGAGTCTCGTGTGGAACTCGACCCGAATGTGAGCGATGATTGGGGAATTCCGGTAGCCCGCATCTCTGGCCATCGACATCCGCATGACGCTGAAATCGCCCGATTCCTAGCCTCTAAGGCTGAACTCTGGCTGAAGGAGGCGGGGGCCGTTCAGACCTGGCTGAGACTCCCCGGGACCGGCGTCAGCGGCGGACAGCATCAGGCCGGCACCTGCCGGATGGGGAACGATCCCAAGACTTCTGTGGTCAACCGATTCTGCCAGGTTCATGATGTGGATAATCTTTTTGTCGTGGATGGAAGCGTGCACGTTAACAACGGCGGGTTTAATCCAGTGTTGACCATCATGGCCATCGCCTATTGGGCCTCCGAGTACATCACTAAACAGTGGAAGGGAACGCAATTTAAATAGGCCGGCTATTCATTTCAGCGTCAGTCTGTCATTACTGAAATATTCAAATGGCGATAACTAAACGATCTCTTCTTCTGGGTGGCGGTTTTCTCCTATTTCTCCTTCTCCTGGCAGCCAATCTAGGCTATTACGGCGGGGCGACCTATTCGGGTAAATACTGTACTTCCTGTCATCAGATCCGGCCTTCGTATGACAGATGGTCGCATTCTTCTCATCGCAGCATGGATTGCAAAGAATGTCATGGCAGTGCTCTGACCCTCGATCCGGCCATGCACGCCACCAATTTACGTCATCTTTATTACCAGGTGACCGGGAAACTCCCGAATCGTGTCCTCCTAAAAGACAAGCAGGTTGATGCCATCATTGAAAACTGCCGCCGTTGTCACATGAGCAAATTCGCCCAATGGACCGCTGGCGGCCATTCCGCAGGCTACGCTCACATCTTCCTGGAGGAAAACCACAACCGGAAAACTCTGCTGATGGACGATTGCCTGCGCTGTCATGGAATGTTCGTCGAGGGCAACATCAGCGACATTGTGACCCCGATCGACAATCGGGGTCCCTGGGATCTGGTCAACCGGGATTTTGCCTATAGAGCCGTCATCCCTTGCCTGGCCTGCCACCAGATGCACAGTGACGGCCAGCCTCAAAGAATTCCAAACTATCTGGACCCCAAAGGCACCGGCCAGTTCCGCAGAATTGCCGTTTCTTCATTGGCTTTTTACGACCGGCGCGAACGGCGACATTTTCCTGTTCAAATGCTTCCAATGCCGGTCATGAAGACCCACGGGCGAACCGTTATTCTCAGCCCGGATCCACGCCAGCGCCTCTGCTACCAGTGTCATGCTCCGGAGGCGACGCTTGAGGTGGCCACCGGCGACGACCGGACTGGCATTGGAGTTCACGAAGGGATCGGCTGTCTGGGTTGCCATGATCCTCACACGTTGGATGCGCGGGCGTCCTGCGCGAATTGCCATCCCCGTCTCTCCAATTGCGGTTTGGACGTAGCCAAAATGGACACCTCTTTCAAGTCCCCAGCCAGCTTGCACAATATCCATTTTGTCAGTTGCGCGGATTGTCATCCTAAAGGAGTTCCGAAAAGCAAGCGCCAACTGGAAATTGAGCAACGTTCTGCCAACAGGGCTTCTCTAGTGCTGCCTATCTCCTCGGATAGGCCCGCCAGCAAGCCATGAAAATGGCCTGAAAGGCCATGGGAAAGTAGCCCAGGGTATAGCGGACGAATAGCAGGAGCCGAAGGCGAGGTGCCGGTGGGCACCGCCGCCCACCATGCCCTGGGGAGACAATCCGTATATACTGGGGTTTTCTCCTCGTGTTGGCGTGGGGAGTCCGCACGCCAACACGAGGAGAATCGTTGCCGAGTCGCTGACCCGGGGCGTCGCAGGGGTCAAGGTTCCTGCTCTGCCCTGGGCTTCTCTCCTTCGCCCACTTCGTGGGCTGGAGGCAATTTTCAGAGAATCCCCAAAAACTTCCGTCTTGCCATGATTTCGGTTTTCAGTTTGGTGAGATGCCCGTCGAAGAAATGTCCGGCCCCCTCCAGAAGCACGAGTTCTTTTGGGTCCGCAACAGAGGGATAGAGACTTTGAACTGCCTCCGGAACGCAAATTCTATCGTCCGTGCCCTGCAGTAAGAGCTTGGGGACAGTCAGTTTCGCAAGGACCGCCGCATGGAAGTACTTCAGAGGTGGAGAGACAGCGATTACAGAGATCAATGTGGAATCTCTCAGCGCGGCCTCCAGAGCCATCCAGGCCCCAAAGGAAAAGCCGGCAACAAGGCAGGGCTGCACCAGGTATCTTTCCTTCAGGAATCGGACTGCGGCCAGCGTATCCTCGATTTCGCCCCGTCCCTTGTCGTGACTACCCGCGCTCAGACCCACACCTCTAAAGTTGAAGCGCAGTACATTGCACCCCGCTTCAAACAACGCGGTAGCTACGGCAAACACCACCTTGTTGTGCATGGTCCCTTGATAGAGTGGATGAGGATGGCACACCACCGCCAGCTTTCCGGATTCAATACCATCATAGTACTTGAGAATACCTTCCAAACGACCAGCGGGCCCTGTAAAGAAAACTGATTGAACCTTGCTCACCGAAAAAGTACTCCAATTTGGGTTCGCCCATCTCCCTGTGGCGATGTTGTAAGATTACAAGCAATCCGCCTGAGCGCAAGAGCTCCTTTTGGGGATGGCCAAGACAAATACGCGTTCGGGTAATTTGGAATTTGGAATAAGGAGGAGTATGGTCAGATTTTGGTTTGTTCTTGGTTGTGTCTTCTCGGGCCTGGGTGTCATGGCTGGGGCCTTTGCCGCGCATGCGCTACGCCAAAGGCTTTCTACGGACCTTCTCACCATCTTCGAGACCGGAGCCCGTTACCAAATCTATCATGGGTTGGGCTTGATGGCAGTGGCCTTTGCGGCAGATCGTTGGCCGTTGGGACATTCGGATTGGGCAGGATGGGCGTTCCTCGCAGGCATCCTGCTCTTTTCCGGCAGCCTCTACGCCCTGAGTTTGACCGGAATTCGGACGTTCGGAGTAGCCACCCCGCTGGGAGGTGTCTGCTTTTTGGCCGGGTGGACGTTGCTCGCCTGGGGAGTAGGGATGGTCGGCTCGAATTGACGTTCATCCCCTGGGCCCGAATACTCTCGAATCTTTGGAACATCGAGGAAAATGTTCTATTTCTATTTGGAGTATAATTCAGCGGGTTTCTAGCCTTATCATTTGGTCCATCTCACTTTCTGATGTCTGGATCGTTGGCATACCCTCCAGGTGTCCCCAATCATTATCCCTATCTTACAGAGAGGATTTCATCCTATGACAACAAACCAACCAAAATCCGTCACTCAGGTCTTCAAGCTTTGTAGATCGCCCTGGCCGCTCTTTCTTGTCCTGCTATGGGCGATTTTCATGGCAGCCTGCAGTTCCGCTCCGAAAGAAGAGAAGAAGCCTGCTGCAGTTCCAAAAGGGCCAACCCTCTACAAATTAAATTATCCAGTGGGCCTGGATGCGGATGCAGCCGTGATCCCGGCGGATAATCCGCTAACCGAAGATAAAATCAAGTTGGGTAAGAGGCTCTACTTTGACAAAAACCTCTCCATCGACAAGACCATCTCCTGTGCCACCTGCCACATTCCGGAAAAAGGCTTTGCGGAAAACGAACAATTCTCCAGCGGTGTGGGCGGCAAGAAGGGGACCCGCAATGCACCGACGGTGATTAACCGCCTTTTCAGTACTCGGCAGTTTTGGGATGGCCGGGCAGCTTCACTGGAGGAGCAGGCTGTCGGTCCGGTCCATAACCCGGTGGAAATGGCCATGCCTGATCCCAAGGTTGTTGAAGAACGGCTGAAGGGAGATCCCATCTATGCCGAGCAGTTCAAAGCAGCCTTTCCCCCGGATGGTGCTATCACCGAGGACCACATTGGCAAGGCCATAGCCAGTTTCGAACGCACTGTTCTTTCCGGCAACAGCCCGTATGATCGCTTCATCGCGGGGGACAAGGATGCCATGAGCGAGTCGGCCCAGCGCGGCTATGCCATCTTCAAGGACGAGAAGAAAGGGAACTGTGTCACCTGCCATGTGAATTTCAACTTCACCGACGAGAACTACAACAATCTTGGAGTCGGAATGAAAGCCAAAACCCTTGATCTTGGACACTACGCTGTCAGTAAGTTGGAAGGGCACAAAGGGGCCTTCAAGACCCCTACCTTGCGCGATGTAGCCAGGACTGCTCCTTACATGCACGACGGTTCAGAAAGGACCTTGGAGGGTGTGATAAACCTTTACGAGAAGGGTGGGGTCGCCAACCAATGGCTATCCGCCAAAATGAAGCCCATCAAGCTGACCAAGCAAGAGAAGGCGGACCTGGTCGAGTTCCTGAAGGCTCTTTCAGGTGAGGTAACTTGGTACGGGAAGGAGCAGGATTTGTCGAGAGGCTCAGCCAAAGGACAATCTTAAGCTAGACCACCCTTCGTTGAATGGTGTTGCTGGAGGGCAGCGCTTCTGCGCTGCCGCTTTAATTTTTTGCAGGTCGGCGGCGACAAAGCGCCGCCCATCACAAAAACATTGTAAGGAGAACCTATGGCTGAACAAATTCCAGGCTACATTCAGTCCAACATTCCCAACCCGCCCGAGAACCGGGCTCCCTGGTACAAGAACACAGCTCCCACCTACGCCGGGATTTTCCTTTGGTTTGTGTTTTGGAACCAGATCGCCACGTTGGGTCTGAGAGACGCTGGACTAGGCATCTGCATGGTGGCTCTGCTCGTATCCGCACTCATTTGCCATTACCTGTTTTACCTGGTTCCCGGCCTATTGGGCATGAAGACCGGTCGGCCCCTGTACATCATCGGGACTTCCACCTTCGGGGCGGTTGGCGGTTTCCTAATGCCGGGTTTCCTGATGGGTTTGCTACAATTCGGATGGCTAGGCGTGAACACTTTTTTTGCCTCAACTTTCATTGTCGAGGTTTTATCCCACAAGGTCACTCGCTTTCCCGACGCCGTGCTAACCCTGGTTTGCATCCTGTGGGGATTGGGAGCGGCTTTTGTTGGCCTGAAAGGAATACATTATGTGGCAAGGGTGGCGACCTATCTGCCATTAATTCCCATGGTCATTTTGCTGATCATGCTTTTCAAAGTCGGTTTCTTTGCTGGTAGCTTTCACCCGGTGACGGATAACCCGGCAGCTGGGAACGCCAGAGCTTGGCTAGCCATCATCAGTTACGTGGTCGGGTTCTTTGCCACCGCTGGGGCGGCTGGAGTCGATTTTGGAATGAACAATCGGGACACCCGGGATGTTAAGCGGGGAGGATTGGTGGGCATTAGCCTGGCGATCGTGGTGTCAGCTGGAATCCCCCTTGTGGTAGTGGCAGGAGCTCATGCCATGCAGATCCCGGGGATCACATCATTTGTGTTTACCGATGTAATGCAAGTTGTTCTCGGTGCCAAGCTGGGCGGGTTATTCATGCTAGCCCTGACCATCGCCAGTTTTCCGCCCGCCTGCTTCTCGTCCTTCATAGCGGCCAATAGCTTCAAGACCACACTACCCAAGGTCAATCCCTTTATCTCGGTTGGCTTGGGTGCTGTTTTCAGCATAGTGATCGCCGCCTTCGGATGGGCGGGGAACCTGGGAGCCATGTTCGGATTGATTGGTGCATCCTTTGGGCCTATTTGCGGTGCTATGGCCGTCGACTACTTCATGGCAAAGATGAGCTGGCCGGGTCCGCGAGCGGGTTTCAACGCCCCGGGCTGGATCGCCTGGCTGGCAGGTTTCATTGTGGGGATCTTGCCAAATGAAGCCTTGACCAGGTGGGGTGTCACCAGCCCAAGTCAATTCAGCTTCCTGGAACCTGCTCCGGTCATCGCCTTTGTGGTGGGCGCCGTAATCTACTTCGTTCTTGCCAAACTGGGCCTACAAAGCCGGACCCTGCAATTGGGGGAAACGAAATCATAGCCAGGTCGAAGATCAAGGATAGGGGCAAGAGTGGCGGTTCCCGCCAATTGTGGCTCGGCCGAGTTTCCTCACTCTGTGCCAAGTTCTTTGCGTTGGCTTTTTTGCCTTGAAATTCCTGCTTGCGTTGCCGGATTTTCATGGTATGAGGAAGACCCCAGTGTACTGTTCGGCGGCCTTGGCCCCGTAAGGAAATCCGCGCCAGCGGGACAGCGACCACGGAGGATCAGAGACTCGTGAAATCTGACCGTATCAAGGACTGGCCGGTTAAAGAACGGCCGCGAGAGAATCTGTTGGAAGAGGGGTTGGACAGGCAAACCGACGCGGACCTTCTCGCCATCATCTTGCGAGTGGGCTAGGGTACGTTCAAGAGATTCCAGCTCGGGGTTTCCAAGAGATCGACGAAAGACGCCTTGTCATTGCAGACCTGACCGATGAAAAACAGAACGTGTACTGCGAAGTCGGGTATGCCAAAGCTCGAGGCATCCCGTTCTTCCTGATGTTCCGCATTAAGACGTCTGATTTCTTATAATCCTCTGCTAAGCGAGCGGTAGAGGCGGTTTCGCCTGTGTCAGCAGCCCTGCAACCGAAATCTAGTAAGACGTGGGGCGAACGCGCTATCACTACCCTTCAAGCCGTCTCTGGCTTTGATCCTCCTTCAACCCTCGATCCTCAGTTTCCTCCCCCATGCCTCCTTGCCTGCGCCTCTCGCCTGGCTTTCTTGCCTATGCTAAGATGACGCACATGACGTTGGCGATCCGCTGCAAAGATCTCTACAAGCGTTACGACAATAAGGTTGATGCAGTCAACGGGCTCAACCTGGAAGTTCGAACGGGAGAATGCTTTGGCCTGCTGGGGCCCAATGGAGCTGGTAAGACAACCACCATAGAAATTCTGGAAGGCTTGCTGGTACCGACTCGCGGGGAAGTGGAAATCCTGGAAAGGACCTGGGGCCGACATGACCGCCAGCTTCGCGAAGAACTTGGGATTTCTCTGCAAGAGACTAAGCTTCCTGAGAAATTGACCGTCGGCGAGGTGCTCAGCCTGTTTCGCAGTTTCTATCAAAATGGCCGTGATCCTATGGCGGTGATGGACTTGGTGGAGTTGACCGAAAAGAGGGACACATGGGTCAATAAGCTTTCCGGCGGCCAGCGCCAACGGCTAGCGGTAGCATGTGCCCTGGTTGGAGATCCTCGAATCCTCTTTCTCGACGAGCCTACCACCGGACTCGATCCCCAATCACGTCGCCAATTGTGGGATATTGTTCGCCACTTCAAACAGAAAAACGGGACCATCCTCCTCACGACCCATTACATGGATGAGGCCGAACGGCTTTGTGATCGGGTAGCCATCGTGGACCATGGCAAAGTGATTGCGCTGGGTTCGCCGGCAGAAATGATCGCCGCCCTTGGCGGGGAGCACGTCATCGAGTTTGCACTGGAAAACTTCAATGGGTGTGAGTCGTTGGCTCGACGGCTGGCCGAAACCGCTTCAGTCAAGGCTGTCCGAACGGAGGGGGAGGGTTTCGCTCTTCATGTCCGTGAACCCCATCTGGCCATTCCCTCTTTGATTGCCCTGCTGCAAGAGACAGGGAACAGTCTGGCACGGCTAACCACTCGCCATGCCAGCTTGGAAGACGTGTTCGTCAAACTGACGGGGAGGCATCTGCGGGATGAGTAGGTGGAAGCCTTTCTGGGAACTGTCCATCTGTCGATTCCGGGAATTCATGCGGGAACCCGAGGTGATTTTTTGGGTCTTTGTCTTCCCGCTGCTCCTGGCCGTCGGCCTGGGGATTGCCTTCAGGGATCGTCCTCCTGAAAAGACCTTCGTCGCCGTGATCAACCAGTCAGGTGCGGCTACCTTAGCTGAGCAGTTGAACCGATCTGGGAACGTCCAGGCAGAAATTCTCAGTGCCGGCCAAGCCCACAATGCCTTGCGCCTGGGGAAAGTAGCCATTGTGGTTGTCCCGGGAACACCGGTTCAATATCAATTCGACCGGATGCGGCCCGACAGCCTTCTGGCCCGGTCGATCCTAGACATGGTCTTGCAGCGCGCTGCAGGACGAAAGGATCCCGTTTCGACCAGTGACCAAATCATAGTTGAGCCCGGGGCTCGCTATATTGATTTCTTGATCCCGGGACTCCTTGGGATGAATCTGATGGGTGGCGGGATGTGGGGGGTGGGTTACGTCATCGTGGACATGCGGATTAAGAAACTGCTGAAACGCATGATGGCGACGCCCATGCGCCGTTCGGATTTTATGCTGGCAATGATTTTCAGTCGTCTGGTGTTCATGATTGCTGAGGTGTTTCTACTGTTGACTTTTGGCTGGCTGGCGTTTGGGATGATCATAAGGGGTTCCATCAGCAGTATTGTCGTTGTGGGGCTGCTCGGGTCCATGTGCTTTGCCGGGATGGGGCTGTTGGTGGCCAGCCGGGCCCAGAAGATCGAGACTGTTTCGGGATTGATGAACCTGGTGATGCTTCCGATGTACGTGTTATCAGGTGTTTTCTTTTCTTCCGAGCGCTTCCCCAAAATCTTTCAACCTTTTATCCATGCCTTGCCCTTGACCGCACTCAACGACGCGTTCCGATCAGTGATCCTGGAAGGCTCCAGCCTGGTTAGCCAGGCTGGAGAACTGGCTACTATGACGGCGTGGGGACTGGTATCTTTCCTGTTAGCCCTGCGCTGGTTTCGCTGGAATTGAGTATCCGGACCGCAGCAGGACTTGATAGCTGAGGATACGGCCGCCAACCGTAAGAAGCGTGAAACGCGTACAAGGCGGGTGATTCACAGAGTCAGATTCCGGCCAGGATTCGCACAACCAGGTGAAGCATCTCCTCGAACAGCAAGTCCACCCGGGACAGTCAGTGAGTCCAAGCGTTTGATCTAGAGCAACCGGAAATGTTAAGATCCCTTGAGTTTCTTGTGAAAATTCCCCTTTCAAGAGGAACACCTGCTCATTGTCTTGCAAGCCTCACAATCTAGCGCCTGAAGCGCAATTTCACCCAATTTCCGCATTCCCTTTTCTGAAGGTAGACCTGCATGTACATTCCTATTTCAGTGGGAAGACCAATCATGTCAAACCTCTGGAGCCCATGGACTGCTATTCGACCCCGGAGAGGGTCTATGACCTGGCCAAGGCTCGGGGGATGGATTTAGTAACCATCACCGATCATGATTCCATTGAGGGATGCCTGGACTTCCTGAACAAGTATCCAGAGAAGGCAAAGGATTTCTTTGTTGGAGAAGAGGTCACAACCGGCCTGCCCGAGTTCAGGACCAATATCCACGTCGGGGTGTATGACATCACCGAAGCACAACATCGGGAGATTACGCGCCTGAAGAGAAGCTGCGACGATCTCGTGGCCTATCTGAAAAGTAATCAGATCATATACGTCCTGAATCACTTTTTCCTGGGCTTTCCTCAACGGCAGCATGGCCGCCGTTTCATGGAAAAAATGCTTCAGGCTTTTGATATGTTTGAGGCAATCAACGGAGCCATATCCAACAAACAGAATCAGTTGTTGACGCAAATGATCCCTAAATTTCCTGGAAAGGCAATGGTGGCAGGAAGCGATTCCCATACCCTCTTGCGTCTGGGGAGCTGCTACACACTAGGCCAAGGAAGGACAAAAAGGGAATTTCTCGAAAGTTTGCGCGCTGGGCGCGTGGCTATCGTTGGAAAGAATAGCCGCTTTATCCATGTATTCAATGACGCCATGGGTGTCTATCTGGCTTATTTCCGCGATATCGCGTGCCGGAATGAAGTCCACCGCAATTGGTCACTGGTGAAGAAAGTCCGCAACGGTTTGGGTTGGGCCGGATGGCTCCCTGTGTTCTTTGGTCTTTCGCTGGTTTATTCCTTTATCCATTACCAGCAGGAAGAAAAGAAGCAAGGGTACTATGAGGGCTTGCTGAGGGAATTCCTTTGAAGCATTGAACTCAGGACGAAAAAGCCTGCTTCATGCGAAACCCGGTGCGATGAAGCAGGCTAGGGTGAATACTCCAAGTTACTTCTTCTTCGCGGTTTTTTTGGCAGTCTTTTTTGCGGCAGGTTTCTTGGGAGCAGCTTTCTTGGTCATTTTCTTCGGAGCCGCCTTCTTTTTTGCTGCCGGTTTCTTCGTAGCCATATTTACCTCCTTTTTTTTAGGATAGAGCAAAGAAAGTCCAACTTCCTTAATCAATTAACGCCTGATAACCACACCAACAGGAACAGGAGCATTCGGGGATCAACACGAGCTTGAGTTTGAACCCTACCCAAGAAAAACTCACGAGGTTTCCTTTCTCTTCGAGATAACCTGGGAAGCCTCTTCCGGCTCAGCTTTTTCAGGCGCAACCGTCTTCCCCTCGACGCTTGGCTTAGCTTCCTTGGAGCTTTCTTTTGCTTCTCGAATTAACCTCTCTTCCTTCAAGTAGCTCTTGATTATCTTGTTGACTATTTTCTTGATGGAAGTCCGATGGCGAGTTGCACTGAGCTTCAATTCAGTGTGGTCTTCGTCCTCGATTTCGACATTAATCTTTGCCATTAGATCCCTAACAGCTTTTATAATTACATTCAAACATACGTTTCTATTAACCTTCGTTTATATTTATAAACACAGTTTTCATATTTGTCAACAAAATTTTTAAATTTATCAATACTTTTCTATAAATCCTCTAAATAGCCTTAATCATTCGGAATAGGAAACTGGGTCTTCCCCTTCAAATTAAGAAAATCCTCAAGCCGAAGGATCATTTTTACGATGAAGTAATTGGCACAGTCGATTACCTGGGAATTGGGTTTACGAGAGGCTTCTTCGTGTTGAATAATCTGATCAGTTTCCAGCTCAGAGAGACCCGCAATGCGTCAAAAGAAAGTGTGGACAGGAGTGGAAAGGCGATCTTCCGAAAGAATTTTTGATGACTCCGTTTTGAATGTTCAGGGAACGACTCGGCACGGCAAGCCGTTCGTTGAGACCACTACGATCAACGACGTTAGTTCAGACGGAATTTCCTTTTACCTTCGAACCGAAATTGGGCTAGAATGTGTATTGAATGTGGAGATTTGTTCGAGAGAGAATGAGAGCTCGGCTCCAACTCCTCTTTTTTCCGGCAAGGCCCGAGTGTTGCGAGTGTCTGCTAACGGTCAAGATGATCATGCCTTCCTGGTAGCGACTCGGTTTCTTGAATCCCTCTCCCCGCTCCGGGATTTGGGGGGGACTGATGAGTTTGCCGAGGAGTTGAGGCGTGCTATCGAACTCGATGAAGAACGTCGACCCTTGACGGAAAGAATGTAGATGAGTACGTTTGTTGAGCAGAGACGGCAGAAAAGAATCATGGTGGGCCTGCCGGTTCGTGTTAAGGGGTTAGACTTGGGCGGGAATCGGTTTGATGAGGTCACCAAGGCAATTGATGTGAGTCCCGATGGAGCCTGCTTTTTGCTCAAGACACCCATTCGGAAAGGGTCCATGCTGGATCTTTCCCTCCCAATGCCCCGACAGATGCAGCGCAGCGTTGCCCCCAAGCCGGTCTACGAGACGGTTGGCTTGGTCCTCCGCATTGAAAACTCCGACTTACCTCCTAGTTGCCGGATTGCTGTTCGGTTCCGCCCAGTTCAACAAAAGCAATACCACTCCGAAGCCTGAATTTACCCCGCCAAGCATCCATTTTCTGATGGGCAAGCCCCCCTATTAGCATTTCGTAGGACTCAACAGGTCAAACAGTCGTTATTGACGAGGGTATTTCTTCTCTCCCGCACGAACCGGGATTTTCAGCCAATTCGAGAAAGGTGGAAGAGGGCAGGTAGAGTAGGATGAATATGCGCAGTAGGGATTGTGAGCTTGATTGAAGTCCAACACTACCCGGGTCCCCTCGGGGAGCGGCGAGTAGAGAAACCGTCCTCCAGCGTAGGTTTCAGTGCCGTTAGTGGGATCTTTGAAGATGAAAAAAAGTTCCCTGGCGTCGGGAGATTCCAGGACTGGTTCCAGAGTTTGATCCCTGCCTCCCAAACTGAAGCGCACGACACCGGGACAATCCATTTCTTCCACCTGTCCAGTCACCGAAGTGATCTTGACTTTTCTTGGGAGCTGATGAGGTACGAAAGTCCCATTGACCTTATAGGCAGGGTCTATCTCGAAAAAATCGAGGTGTGCGAAGGCCAGAAGCGGAGGGTTCTTCACATGGATCAGGCGGAGGGCAAATTGACTTCCGCGTCGAATGACCTTGAAGCGCAAATCACCCATGTAAACCACGTCCGGCAGGCTTCCGGCCGCGTCAGTCTTTAAAACGCTCTCCTGAACCATCTGATTCCCCAATCTCAAGCGGGCGGCTAGATTGTCGACCACCAGTTTGACCATGTCTCCAGAGAGAATGAGCCGACCTATTTTGTCGGGTGCAGTTCCCAGGGGCAAAATTACATCATTCGAGGGATCAGTTCCGATAGTGTTTGCCCCGGCCTTTAGCCAGAACAAGCCCGCTAACGCTAGGGGACTGCTTTCGGAGCGCATCCAGGCTTCTCTGTCTCTGCGAAATTTCAGTTCTTGGGCCCGATCATTGGTTTCCGCCTGCACAACCGGCTTCAAAATGAAGGCAAAGATAAGACTGATCAGAACTGTCCACAGGAAACGCGACACGCGGTCTCACTCCCTTCCCTGCCCATGGTCAGACCATCGCTTAGCTCCGGTCGCTGATGGGCGTCTGCAAGAGAGCGAATTTTACTCCAGAAGCCGCGAGTGAATCGCGACTTTTTTGAAAACTTTCATGAAAATGTGAGTCTTGAGGGTGGCCGCCGCGCTCCGTCGCGGCGGTCGCCCGGGTCAAACGGGTCGCCGCTCGGGGGACAGCGGTCCCACGATCGGCTCCCACACTTGCCCCCCAGGGCGCCAGTTTCATTGGCGGTGGTGAGCTTGAAAAGCTCAGGCGGCACTTTTATGAAAATCCGGGTTTTAATGTGGGAGCCGCGCTGCGCGACCGCTGTCGCTCCGGCGCAGCGATTCTCTCAGGCCGGCTATGAAAAGCCGCGGACTTGGAAATCAGGTCTGCGCTACCTCTTTCGTACTACCAGATGACAGGTAAGGGCAGGACTTGGCATTTTTATCGCCTCGTCAACGCTGCCCTAAGTGGACATCACCGGAAACCGTGGTCATATGCAGATTGTAAGTTCCATTCCCCAGGCGCCCGCGAGCGGATTGGCCGGGCCCAAATTCCGGAGTCTGGATTTGAATCGGGAAATCCGTCTGAACGGAGCCTGACACTGTCGATATCTCCACCTCGACATCAGGATTGGCGGGGAGTTTCACAGTCACATCGCCGCTGGCTGTGGTGACTTTCATTTGATGGTCGTTGCCCTCCAGTTTCGTGATTTCTACAATGACATCACCGCTAGCCGATTCGGCATTGACCAAGCCACGGATTCTATTGGCCGCTACGTCTCCACTGGCCGTCCTGGCCCGCCCCCCCCTGTAACATTTTCAATGTGGACATCGCCACTGGCGGAGTGGGCGTCCAGGTCCCCGGTAACATCCTGAACTTTGATATCTCCACTGGCCGTCGAGAGGCCTTCGAATTTATATGCCGTGGAACGAGGCACTTGCACCTCGAAGCGGACACTGGCATCGCAGTTGCCGTTTTGCGGGTAATGGGCTTTCAGGGAGAGACTTCCAGCGTCGCTGGTATCTTCCACATCGACCCGATCTTTATCCCGGCCTTCCTTGATCCCTCTTACTTGAATGGTAGAACCTTCGTAACCGGAAACCACAATGTCGCCGGAGACGTTATCAATTTTGATTCTGCTCCCGGGTCCCAGGGTATAACTCTTCTGAAAGTCAGCACTTTCCCCTGGTTGCACGAGAACAAATCCAAACACAAAGACTGCCGACAAGACCTGAAGGAAACGATGCATACGGGCGCACTCCTTTCGTCTGACTTGACTCCTTCTTGGCGAGTAAGTGACCGGCAGAGCAAAAAGGTTTCAAATTGACTGATGCATTACCTCAGCCTGTTCTATCACCTTGACTTGTCCTTATTTCCACTTTAACCTCAGGGGCTGCGACTATCTTGGAACGAGGCGGAGGACGGTGAAGTCAAGAAAACCAGCAGAAGAAGTCGAACCGTCCAAGCTCCATCGCCAGTACCAGATCAGTCGCGGCCAACCTCTGCCGCTGGGGGCCACACTGAAACCCAACGGTGTCAATTTCTCGATTTTTTCGCGCAATGCCACCTCGGTGACCCTGGTGATTGTGTCACCCGATAAGGCCCACTCCCGACTGGAATTCCCTTTGGACTCACGATTCAACCGAACCGGGGACATCTGGCATGCGTTTGTTGCAGGAGTTGACCGGGGAATTGAGTATGGTTACCGGGTCGAGAGATCACCCAATTCTGACCCCCACATTCATCGTTTCGGTGGACGGATAGTGCTGCTGGATCCTTATTCCAAAGCTCTCTCTGGAGGTAGCCATTGGGGAGAGACCCTGCATATGAAGACCAGTCGGGCGTCGGTCCGGAAGGCAAGACCGCGGCACGGGCTTTTGGTGGAGGACAATTTTGACTGGGGTTTGGACCAGCCTCTCAATATTCACCTGGCCGATTCCGTCATTTACGAGATGCACGTTCGCGGTTTCACGCGACATGCTTCTTCCCACGTGGCCCACCCCGGAACGTTCCGCGGCATAATTGAGAAGATTCCCTATCTGAAGGAACTGGGAGTTACCGCTGTTGAACTGATGCCCGTTGCTGAGTTCGAGGAATTGGACAATCCTCAGTCAAATCCTTTAACGGGTGAAAGACTGACCAATTATTGGGGCTACCAGCCGATCTCTTTCTTTGCTTTGAAAGCCGCATTCGCCTCCAACAGTAGTAGTTGGGGCCAAATCAATGAATTTAAGTCCATGGCCAAGGCCCTGCATGAGGCCGGGATCGAAATCTTTCTGGATGTGGTCTTCAATCACACGGCGGAAGGAGACGAACGGGGTCCTACGGTCTCGTTCCGTGGCTTCGACAACTCCATTTACTACATGATTGACCCTAAGACCGGTGCCTACGCCAATTACTCGGGTTGCGGCAACACTTTGAACTGTAACCATCCCGTCGTCCGAAACCTAATCCTCGATGCCTTGCGCTATTGGGTCACGGAAATGCACGTGGATGGATTCCGCTTTGATCTGGCCTCTATCCTCGGTCGTGACAGCGACGGCTCGGTCCTCTCCAACCCCCCCTTGCTTGAACGAATTGCCGGTGATCCTGTTCTTGCTAACACGAAGCTAATTGCCGAAGCCTGGGACGCTGCCGGGCTCTATCAAGTAGGATCCTTTCCCAATTGGGGTCGCTGGGCTGAGTGGAATGGCAGGTTTAGGGATGATGTGCGTCGCTTTGTGCGCGGGGACGCTGGGGTCGTTTCCCTGTTGGCTACTCGCCTGGCCGGGAGTGCTGACCTTTACCAAGGGAGCGGCCGGGCACCATACCACAGTATCAATTTCGTGACCAGTCATGACGGGTTTACTTTGGCTGACCTCGTTTCTTACAACCAGAAAAACAATCTGGCTAACGGGGAAGACAACCTGGATGGGAGCAGCGAGAACTTGAGTTGGAATTGTGGAGTCGAAGGCCCCTCATCCGCCCCGGAAATTCAGTCCCTGCGTATGCGCCAGATTAAAAACTTCGCTACCCTCCTCCTCCTGTCCCAGGGAGTGCCCATGATCCTGGCCGGTGATGAGATGGGACGGACCCAGCAAGGCAACAATAATGCCTATTGTCAGGACAACGAGATGAGTTGGCTCGACTGGGAGGGTCTGCATAACCATTCCGAGTTGTTTCGCTTCTTCAAGCAGCTCATCGCGTTTCGCAAACGGCACACCCTCCTGCGGGGAAGGCATTTCTTCGAGCGAGAAAATCACCGGAACCCGGGACTGAGTTGGCATGGGATCAAACCCGAGCAACCAGATTGGTCCTCCCATTCCCGGTCTCTGGCCATGCAACTGATCGGGGGGAAAATGGAGATTGATCTGTTCTTGATAGCCAATGCCTATTGGGAGGCCCTCGACTTCGAACTCCCACCCCCATCCGAGCGAAAGAAGTGGTTTCGGTTCATCGATACGATTTTAAAGTCCCCCAAAGATATTTGCGAAGAGGGACAAGAGAAGATGTTGGCTCCTCAGCAGTCATACAAGGTTGGCCCTTACAGTGTGGTGGTCCTGGTTGGACGTTAACCCAGGTTGTCCCTCCGGTTGTTGGGTTCGACTAGACTAGTTAGGAAGGCGCCTCATGAGTTCCTTGGGGTGGGTTCTGGTATTGATTCAGTACTACTCTGTGATGGCTCAGGATCCATCCCGGACAAGGTCGGGGTAGCTGGTAACAACTGAGGCCCGGTTTCATCAAGTTCGAAAGGCCGAGGCCACCGTGGCGGTCGCGGACGTGGATGGAAAGCCCTTTGAACCGGCTTTTCTCCCCGAGATAGGAGACTATGGACACCTTAATTGTGACGGGAGGCGCAGGCTTTATTGGCAGCAATTTTGTGCGATTGATGCTCGCTGAGACCCAGAGGCGGGTCGTCGTTCTAGATAAGCTGACCTATGCAGGTAACCTGTGCAGCCTTGATGAGTTGACCCGGCATCCGCACGTTGTGTTTGAGCAAGCCGATATCTCCGATCAGAGCGCGATGGAAAGGATTTTCAGCAGCTACGAACCCTCAGCACTAGTCAACCTGGCGGCAGAAACACATGTCGACCGTTCCATCGAAAATCCCCGCCCGTTTATCGAGACCAACATCGTAGGGACCTATGTCCTCCTGGAAACTACCCGAAAGTACCTGAAGACCAGGAGTGCCCGGGAGCAGGCCCGCTTTAGATTCCTGCATGTTTCCACCGATGAAGTCTACGGGACCTTGGGCCCTTCCGGTCATTTCTTAGAGACTACCCCGTACGCACCCAACTCGCCCTACGCGGCTTCAAAGGCCTCGGCCGACCATCTGGTACGGGCCTACTTTTCTACCTTTGAGGTTCCAACCCTGATCACCAATTGCTCGAACAACTACGGGCCTTTCCAATTCCCGGAGAAACTGATTCCTCTGATGATCCTCAACGCGATCGAGGGTATGTCGCTACCTATCTATGGGGACGGTGGAAACATCCGAGACTGGCTTTACGTGGAGGACCACTGCCGGGGGATACTGGAGGTCCTGGAGCGTGGAATGCCCGGGGAAAGGTATAACATCGGTGCAGGGAATGAGAGAACCAACCTCCAGATTGTGGACGGCATCTGTGCGTGCCTCGACAAGGTTCTCCCCCCGCCTGAAAACCTTGCAATGCAGAAGCAGGGGCTGTCATGCTATAAGCAGCTAAAAACACTTGTTCCCGACCGCCCCGGACATGACCGGTGCTATGCGATCGACGCTACAAAGATCCGGAAAGAATTAGCTTGGGAACCGCGCTACGATTTAGAGACGGGCCTGGCTACGACAGTCCGCTGGT
>JBGOTQ010000012.1:0-44630 GCA_041476565.1 Terriglobia bacterium
GTGGAAGAAAAAACTGCCGGTCCCGCCGGCTGTGAAGAAAGCCCCGATATAATCCGCAAACCACAGGCCTCCCATGATGTCCACAAAGGTTTCCCCGGTTTGCCAGGACAGGTTAACTTCTGTGACAAACTGGGGGAGATTCGGCGGCAGTCCGTCGTCCTTCCACGTCTGCATGATGTGGCTGATCAATTGCGGCTCCCGATAGAGGTCGTTCCAGGAGGTGTTGCAAGGATCGTAAGGGTAGTGCTCGTAAGAGAGGAATGCCAGATCGTTCAAACGACCGTGCGTCTTGAGGTAATCCAGAAAACGGCCCAGCCAGGAAACTCGGCCCTCGGCGTCCGGCCAAACATCCACGTCTTTGATCACTCCCTCGAAGGATGGGCCGCCGAGCTTCAGCTTCGGATCGACCTTGTGAATCGCCGCAGCGAATTGGAGGTAGAGAGCACCGTAATCTTCAGGCAACATGAACTGGCCATCCGGCTCCTCGCCCAACTCCACATAGGAGATGGGATATTTCCGTTTTTCGATGTAAGCGATCTGCGCTGCGGCATCGTCAGGCGTGGAATACAGAACCGCCACGGGAATCATCGCCGCAAGGCCCCGCGTGACGCCGCTCGTATAGAACAGATCGAGGCCAACCTGGTCTCCCTTGCTTTCGTCGAGATTGGAGGCTGCATGCCAGGGGTCAACTGAGGAGCAGTAAGTAACGGTCTGCTGGCGATTGGGAAGATGTTGGACCAAGTCGGTAAATGCCCCATCTGCCGAGAGAATTCCGACATAGAGCTCGTTGATGGCATAGCCCACGCAATTGCGGCGGTCGGCTGCACCATGACTGTCGCAGGTATTGGAAGATGCGGTCATCCAGATGCGAAGGTATCTGGCAGGGATCATCCAGGAAGCGAGTTGCTGCGTGACTGTCCCTCCGCGGCCCTCCGTAACGGTGCCTAGAGGGAAGGTCTGCCAGGCACCCTTCATTTCTGACCGGAGAGGCTCTTTCTCACCCGTCCAGAACTGAACCCTGTACCTCTGCGCATAAGGTGAGGCCCAGGCAATCCGAAGGGCATTGATCTCCACCTTGCTGCCCATATCAATCAGAACCCACTGTGGGTGCAGTGTGTCCTCCTCGCCAGTGAAGGCACGGGTCAGGTAGGGATTGCTTTTCCAGTACGTGTTGAGGTCGCCATCCGTGAGGCGGGAGTGGCCGCTGCCGTCGCCTTTGCTGAAGCCGCGGTGAGGCAGAGGGTAGGCGTAGGAGTGGCGGATCAACTCCGTTGGCGTTGCGCTGCCCGTAAAGTAACCCTGCCCGGCGGGATCGCTCCAGGTCCCTTGGGGATTCCAATGCCAGGCTTCGACGTGTAGTTCCGTATTCTGGCGATAGCTGACGGATTGCCAACCCGCGGACAGAACCTGCTTAAGGAACGGTTCACTCAGCAGTCTGTCAGTGCTTCCGGTCCGCAGCCGGTCGATGCCGGCGCCCAAGGCGCGCACGGGACTAAATGTGTTGACGACTTGTGTCGGCGCTGCCTCGACGACAATATTTTGTGCCACCGCCCCCACCGGTGACAGGAAATGCACGATCACGGAGAGAAACACCAAAGCGGCCCGGGTTGAAGGGTTCATGTGACCTCCTCGTGGTTCCATTTGCGACTTCGTGTGGTCATGATCCTCGAACCGATAAAGATATCATAGCCTAGAGTCAGACTGTTTTCTCACCAAATCTTGGGGGTGCAATCAAATATGAAGTGCAGATACCGAGCATTGAGACCCAGGCCCGAAAGGCTCACAGTGACAGGTCCCAGCAGCACGAGCTAATGCTTATTGCGCTTGCGCGTGAATTGGATCCCCACCGCTCCGACTTTGTCGGTAAAGGGTTGGAGTTTGCGGATTCTGAAAGTAACTGCTCTTACCGGGAAACGGTCGAGGAGGAGTTGACTGGCCTGATGAGCAATCTCCTCCAGCAGTCTAAAGTTCCCTCCCGTACAGAGCTCTTCCAGGAGCCGAAAAACTGCAGCGTAGTCGACTCCTCGAGTGAGGGTTCCCGTTGTTCCAGCTCCGCTGAGGTCTGTTTTCAGGGTTACGTCTAAACGGCAAGGTTGAGGCCGGCTGCGTTCTTCCTCGGTGACGCCCACTCCGATTAAAAAACGGATGTCCTCCAACAAAATTTTATCCACGCGTTACTCCAACTAGATGAGCACAGACAGAAGAGTGAAAGAATTGCAATGGTCGCACTAGAATGGCGTCATTACCGGAAGGGGGTTGGCATTGTACTCCCAGTCAACTTTTTTCTTGGGTTTCTACCGACTGAGCAAACGGTCCAATCAATGGTTGACGCTTCTGGATTGGATAATCTTTCCGAAGAGGGTGCCCCTCGAACTGCTCGTACATCAGTATGCGCCGGAGATTGGGATGACCGCGAAACCTGATGCCGAACATATCCCAGACTTCCCTTTCGAACCAGTTGGCTCCCGGCCAGAGGGAGACTAAGGAGTCCACCTCCGGATTGACAGATTCCGCCGGCACCTTAACCCGCACGCGTTGCTTCTTTGAAAGTGAAAAGAAATGGTAGACAACCTCGAAACGGGGTTTCTTTTTCATCTTGAGGTAGTCCACTGCAGTCAGGTCCATCAGGAAATTGAAGTCGAGGTCGGGGTCTCCCTTAAGAAAAGTTGCGACCGGGATTAGGGCTTCAGGGTGAATCAGGACCGTATCGTCTCCGA
This sequence comes from Terriglobia bacterium, assembly GCA_041476565.1. Classification (GTDB taxonomy): domain Bacteria; phylum Acidobacteriota; class Terriglobia; order Versatilivoradales; family Versatilivoraceae; genus DATKMG01. Next base: position 2,718 of record JBGOTQ010000012.1, read on the forward strand.
GGTAGGAGTGGCTTTCCAAGATGCTGTCGCTGAAGCCTTCCTTGAGCTTTCGGAGCGTGACACTGTCTTCAGTCATAGTCTCAGAACTCTTGCCTGGAGTGTTGGATCTTCTCCTGCAATTTCATGAGCCCGTCCAAAACAGTCTCAGGCCTTGGCGGGCAGCCGGGGATATAAATGTCTACCGGAATGATCGTGTCAATGCCTTGGACCGTTGCATAATTATCGTAAAATCCTCCGGTGCAGGTGCACACCCCAAACGCCACGACCCACTTGGGGTCGCACATCTGGTCATACACCAGTTTCAGGATGGGAGCCATTTTCTGGCTGATTGTTCCGACCACGAAAAGCACGTCGGCCTGGCGCGGCGAAAACCGGGGGAAGCCAGCGCCAAACCGGTCAATATCGTAATGGGAAGAAGCCGCAGACATGAATTCCATGCCGCAGCAAGCTGTCACAAAGGGGTACTGAAACAGTGAATACTTCCGTGCCCAGGCGACGGCCCGTTCTATCTTGGAGGTAAGAAATCCATCACGAAACATGAGGCATTCTCTTTCGGGCGATGCAGCCCTCTAGCTCTGACGCCCGATCGGGATCCGACGATTCAGACCCACTTAATATTCTGCTTACTCCTGAAATCTTAACATGCAGGCATACTGGAATCCAAGAAGTTGTAATGGGCCAGTTACTAGCGGTGGAATTCCCTGCTCCTGTGCGCGTTCATCAAGCGTATGCGGGGGACAGTAGTCCCAGGAGCACACTTCACCCTTGTGTTTTAGCCCCCCTTGACCAGTTCATTACTGGAAGTTGCTGTTTGGCTGACGATTGTTTTGTGGTGACTCCACTGTTTCCTTCGTGCTACAAAGAAAACTGGAGCAATTCTCACCAATGGCGAAACCGTCAAAAATGGTTGGGGTGTGCACCGGCATGATGAGGTCGATTGGACGTTATCGTATTGAGGATTCCATGATTAGACAGACTATCGTTTTAGGGGGATTACTCATCTGGCTCTCCCCGCTCGGGGCACAGAATGTGCCAGTCCGGGAGTGCGTCTTAGAGAATGGCCTGAAATTACTGATGGTTCCCCGCCAGGGCGATCCGAATATCGCCGCCGGCTGGATTGCTAAGGTAGGCTCAGTCAATGAGCGTCCCGGCATCACCGGGATCTCCCACCTGTTTGAACACATGATGTTTAAAGGCACTCATACGATTGGGACCCGCGACATTCGGGAGGACCTGAAGCTGATCGATGAGATGGATGCCTTGAAAGAGGAAATGCGGAAAGAGGAAGAAGCACTCATTGAGAAGCAACGCTTGGGAGAAATCGATAATGCCAACGACCCCAAGTACCGGACTCCCCATTACCGGGAGCTTCTGGCTCATTACGATGCCATGTTGAAACGACAAAGGGAACTGATCGTCAAGGACGAATTCTCCCAGACTTACATGGCAGCCGGGGCTTCGGGAATGAACGCTGGAACCACCGAAGACTTTACTGTGTACTTCGTGAATGTGCCAGCCAACAAACTCGAGCTTTGGTTCTGGATGGAGTCGGACCGCCTCTCCAACCCGGTTTTTCGCGAATTCTATTCAGAGAGGGATGTCGTTCGCGAAGAAAGGCGCCTGCGTACAGAGAGCACGCCTACGGGTAAGTTCGAAGAGGAATTCGAATCCATCTTTTGGAATTCTTCACCGTACGGTTGGCCCGTAGTCGGGTGGCCAAGTGATCTGGAACGAATTACTCGGGAAGAAGCGAAGACTTATTTCGACATCAATTACGCTCCCAACAATATCAGTGCTTGCCTGGTAGGTGACTTTGACCCAGCTCAAGCCGTTGCCCTGTCCAAGAAATACCTGGGAAGGTTGAGGCGCGGCCCCAGGGATCCTGAACCGGTTCGTACACTAGAGATCAAGCAGTTGGCTGAAGCTCGCATGATTGCTTATGCAGAAACCAATCCGGAAGCCGTGATTCGGTACCACACCGCAGCAGATGGTCACAGAGACGAGCCAGCCATGATGGTTTTGGCAGACCTCTTGAATGGTCGTACCGGCAGGCTGTACAAGGCACTGGTCCTCGACCAGGCCGTCGCTAATTCCGCTTCTGCCTCTCACGACGGTAGAAAATACGAAGGCCTTTTTGAGCTTCGCGCTGTGGCAAAGCCTGGTAAAACACCCGAAGAGGTCGAGAAGGCATTGATTCAAGAACTTGATAAGCTAAAAAAGGAACCGGTTGGCGAACGGGAACTACAGAAAGTCAAAAACCAAAATGCTGCTGCAGATTACCGCCGGCTCCAATCCAATTTTGCCCTGATGTTTCAACTCCTGATCCGCGACTCCGGTCGCGGATGGAAATACATCAACACCGACCCGAAGCTTCTTCAAGCGGTCACGGCTGCGGATGTGGTGAGAGTCGCAAACACATACTTCACTCCCGAAAACCGTACGGTAGCCATCTACTACACGAAGAGAGCCACTGGTCCGGACCAAGACCCGTTGCTGAAAGACCTGAATGAACAGGACAAGCAAATGGTGCAGCAGATGAAATTGAAAGTTGGGAGTCTCACCAAGGATCAGGTTCAGCAGGCCCTGCAGCAGATGACTCAGCAGGCCGGCCAAGCTCCCCCGGACAAACAGAAACTTATCGAAGTCATGCGCAAGATTCTTGAAGCGCGGCTCCAGTCGCTGGAGGGAGGGAAATAGCGATGCTTCAATTCTCAAGACACAACCTGCGAGTCTTGCTCATCTTACAGTACCTCATCCTCATCTCCAGCGGCGGCTGGGGACAGCAGACATCGAGTCCCGAAATCCCGGCGAATCCTCGTGACCTGAAATATTCTGAGCTGAAGTATGAACCGCCTAGGATAGCCCGATACCGACATGTGTTGTCAAACGAGGTGGTAGCTTTCCTGGCTGAAGACCACGATTTTCCGCTCGTCAACGTCTCCGTACTAGTTCGGACTGGGAGCTATCTCGACCCTAAGGGGAAAGAAGGCCTGGCCAGCATGGTGGGGAACCAGATGCGGTCGGGGGGGACCGCTCGCATGACTGCCGAGCAGTTTGATGAAGAAGCCGCTTTCCTGGCGGCTGATCTTAGCAGCGGAATTGGAGACACCCAGGGATCAGCCAATCTCAATTGCTTGTCGAAGGATTTGGACCGGGGCCTGGAGCTGTTTTTCAATATGCTGAAGACCCCCGGGTTTCAGCCAGATCGCATCGCCCTTTACAAGAACCAGGTAGTTCAGGGAATGGAACGGCGGAATGATGAGACCTCTTCCATTCAGGCGCGGGAATGGGCCCGCCTGATGCGAGGAGACTCACACTTTTCCACAGCCTGGAGTACCAAGAACTCGGTTGAATCCGTCTCTCGTGAAGACCTGATGGCCTTCCACCAGAAGTATTACCGTCCGGGGAATTTCATCTTTGCGGTCTCAGGAGATTTCAACTCAAGCGAGATGCTTGCCAAATTGGAGAAAGCTTTGCAGGGCTGGCCTGTCACTAAGGAAAAAGTCCCTCCAGTTCCTAAACCTCAACATATACCAGTCCCGGGAGTTTACGTGATCAACAAGGCTGACGTGAATCAGGGTCGCGTCTCCCTTGGCCACCTGGGCACAATGCGCGACAACCCGGACTACTATGCCCTGAACATTATGAACGATATCCTGGGAGGGTCCGGATTTGCCTCGCGCCTGATGACTCGAGTTCGGTCGGATGAGGGTCTGGCCTACAGCGTGGGCTCCGACTTTGGTTTGGGCGTTTACTACGACGGAATCTTTCAGGCGAGCTTCCAGTCCAAAAGCGCCACAGTAGCCCAGGCAACCGCCATCGTACTGGATGAGATCAAGAAAATGCGTACCCAGAAGGTGACCCCCGAGGAACTGGAACGGGCTATCAATTATCGGGTCGAAGTTTTCCCGCGCATATTCGCCACGGCTGCCGCCATTGCAGGGACATTTGCCAACGATGAGCACACTGGCAGGCCAGCCGGTTTCTGGGACTCGTACCGGGCACGTATGCGGGCTGTTACGGCCGAAGATGTCTTGCGTGTTGCCCAGAAATATCTTCATCCCGACCGATTGGTCTTTCTGGCGGTAGGTAGTGCGGACGACATCTTGAAGGGAAACCCCGACAAGCCAGAGTTCGCATTGAACAAGCTTTCCCAGAACGGTGAGATTAAGCGAATTCCTCTGCCTGATCCGTTGACCATGGCCTATCCGAAAGAGTAGACGAAAAGGGAAGGTCGGGGATCGAGGGCGAACTTCTCACTATTGTCATGCATACAGCCCTCAAAAAGGAATTATCCCCCTTTGCGGGGCTGGTCGATGCCCGAACCCGCGAAGGTTCAGGCTGCATCTTGGACGTCTGGCTGTGAGTATCCACCATCAACACTCAGGGTGTGCAATTCCATCAGCTTCCCAGCATGATTCTCATTAATTCCCGATTGACGTCTACTAGGCGGGATGGCCATCCTTGCTCGCGATTCCCACGATAGTCCCAAGCTTGGACCTTCAGACCGGGGACATCCATAAGCCAAGAAAGCAGTGGAATTTGTTATGATGGGTAGTTAAACTGCATGGGTTTAAGAAATCAACCTAATGGATAGACTCAAAACACTCGCGCCCCTGTACCCCTATTTATACCGGTACCGGACTCGCTTAATCCTCGGTTCATTTTGCGTTTTGCTCTCCAATGCCGCGGCCATTCTTTCTCCATTGGTTCTGAAGTATGCCATCGACAGTTTGAAGCAGGCAATCTCCCGGGATCGACTGCTTTTCTATAGCCTGTTGGTTGTCTTCTTTGCCGTACTGGAAGGCGTGTTCCTTTTCCTGATGCGGAAGATCCTGATCGGAATTTCACGCTATATGGAATATGACATGCGCAACGATCTTTTTGCGCACTTGTTGGGGCTTTCGCGGCGCTATTACCAGGAGCACAAAACCGGAGACATCATGTCCCGGTCTACCAATGACTTAAACGCGGTTCGGATGCTGCTGGGCCCCGGCATCATGTATTCGGCCAATACGGTTGTGCGGATGGTGGTTGTACTCTTCCTGATGCTGCGCATCAGTCTGATACTAACGGCTTTTGCCCTGGTCACAATCCCCACCGTTTCTCTGGCAGTCCGCTACTTTGGCGCCTTAATTCACAGACGTTTTGAAAAGATCCAGCAGGCTTTCTCCGAGATCAGTGCCAAAGCGCAGGAGAATCTGGCGGGAGTCCGAGTTATTCGCGCCTTCACTCAAGAAGCGAGCGAAATCGAACAGTTCAAGCGGCTCAACGAGGATTACATTGTCAAGAACCTGCAACTCATTCGCATCTGGGGCACCTTCTATCCACTGTTGGGAGCCCTCTTGGGCGTGGGGGGGGTGTTTGTGTTATGGCTTGGAGGACGACAGGTAATGGCGGGTAAGATCACCCTGGGAGATTTTGTTGCCTTCAATGCGTACCTGGGAATGCTGACTTGGCCGATGATTGCATTGGGTTGGGTGATCAACATTATGGAACGAGGGACAGCGTCCATGGGGCGGATTAATCAGATCCTGGAGTCCCCTGCTGACATCATAGATGAGTCGGTCAAAGTCACCCCGAGCCCTCTCTCACTCAATCCTAGAGCAGCCCCTGCCCCGACTCAATCGGCTGACAAATACCGCCCGCTGCCGGATACTTCTGAGGGGGACTCAGGCATGAATAATGACCTGACTCCGCACTCTCCCGAAGCATCTCCGAAGATCCAGGGAGTCATTGAGTTCGACCACGTCTCCTATGCGTACAATGGCAGGCTGGTGCTGCGAGACATTCATCTGGAAATCCCCCAGGGAGCCACGTTCGCGATCGTGGGGGAAACTGGATCCGGCAAGAGCACACTGGTCAATTTGCTGGGTCGACTTCATGACCTGCGCGAGGGTGAAATCCGCATTGATGGAATTCCCATCAAACAGTATCCGCTTCGCACACTACGCCGCAGTATTGGCTACGTTCCTCAAGAGACTTTTCTTTTCAGCCAGACAGTGCGTGAAAACATTGCCTTTGGGATTGACAAAGGGACCGGGGAGGAAATCGCTGAGGCTGCCCGGTTGGCCCATATCCTGCCTGACATCGAGGAGTTTCCCCGCAAATTTGAAACCCTGATTGGCGAACGGGGAATCACCCTTTCCGGAGGTCAGCAGCAACGCACGGCTATTGCCCGGGCCTTGATCCGCAATCCCAGAATCCTGATTCTGGACGATGCCCTCTCCAGTGTCGACACCTACACGGAGGAAAAGATCCTAACAGCCCTGGAGAGCATTATGCACGGCCGGACTTCAATCTTGATTAGTCATAGGGTGTCTACCGTGAGATTTGCAGATCAGATCATCGTACTCAAAGACGGGCAAATCGCGGAACGCGGCACTCACGACAAGCTCCTTGGCTTGTCCGGCTATTACGCGGAGCTCTATCAGAAGCAACTACTGGAAGAGGAATTGGCAGAAAGCTAAAAACAATGAAACGAGAAAGGAGCACGATGAAAGGGCACCGAGAGCCACTTTTTTGGCCTCATTCGAACCCCAAAGTGAGCCTCGCACCCGGCAGTGCCACAATACCGGATCATCTCCTTTGAATCGTTCCCTTTCCCCCGGTTGACCATGACCCATCAAGAAGAAGAGGCACTAGGAAAAGCTTACGACTCGCGGCTCATGTGGCGGCTTTTGGGTTACCTCAAGCCGTACCGCTGGCCGGTTATTGCGGCGCTCCTCATCATTGCCGGGGTATCCCTCTTACAGGTGAGCGGCCCCTATTTGATGAAGATCGGCATTGACCGGTACATTGCCCGTCATGACATTCCTGGCCTGAACCGGGTTGCTTTGGTTTATCTGGGGGTCATAGCAGCTGGCTTTCTGCTCGGATATGTTCAGACCTACATCATGCAGCTCACTGGTCAAAGAATCATGTTCGACCTGCGGATGCAAATTTTCTCGCATTTGCAGGAACTTCCCTTGTCGTTTTACGACAAGAACCCAGTGGGGCGCCTGATGACGCGCGTCACTACTGATGTGGATGTCTTGAACGAACTGTTTACGTCTGGAGTTGTAACGCTGCTGGGCGATGTTCTGGTTCTGGCAGGCATCGTGGTTATGATCTGCGTCTTGAACCTGAAGCTGGCGATGGTGGCTTTGTCCGTCATCCCGCTACTCTTCCTCATCACCATCATTTTCAAAATTAAAGCCAGGGATTCCTATCGGCGTGTCAGAACCGCCATCGCGCGAATCAACTCATTCCTGCAAGAGCACATCACGGGTATGTCTGTAGTCCAGCTCTTTAACCACGAATCCAAGAGCTTCCGACAATTTGACGAAATCAACCAGGTTCATTTGAAGGCCAATCTCGATTCGGTTATGGCCTATTCGGTCTTTTATCCGGCGGTCGAGATTGTCAGCGCAGGGGCCATCGGGCTGATTATCTGGTATGGTGGGGGCGAGGTGATTCAGCATGCACTGACATTGGGAGCCCTGGTGGCGTTCATTCAATATTCAGAAAAGTTCTTTCGCCCCATCGCCGACCTCAGCGAAAAATACAACATTCTGCAGTCGGCCATGGCCAGTTCGGAAAGGATATTCAGGCTGCTGGACACCTCGGTTGAGATTCGCTCTCCGGAAAGCCCTGTCCGCTTGGAGCATGTCCGGGGTGAAATCGAATTTCGCAATGTCTGGTTCGCGTACAATCGGTGGACCTCCAGTTCCGCAGCCCCAGATGCGAAACTGGAATGGGACTGGGTTCTCAAGGATGTCTCCTTCAAAGTCCGCCCCGGGGAGTCGGTGGCCATTGTCGGGCACACGGGCGCCGGGAAGACCACCCTGACCAGCTTATTGATGCGGTTTTATGATATCCAGAGAGGCCAGATTCTACTGGACGGGCATGACATTCGCTCGTTGGATTTGAGACAACTGCGAAATGCCTTTGGATTTGTTCTGCAGGACGTTTTCTTGTTCTCCGGTACAATCGCAAGCAACATTCGCCTGGGTACTCCGTGGATTACCGAGGAAGCCATCTATCGGGCCGCCCGGGATGTCAATCTGGAAGAGTTTGTAGAAGAACTGCCCAACGGCTACACCGAGGAAGTCAAGGAGCGAGGAAGTACCCTGTCAACCGGACAGAAGCAATTGATTGCCTTTGCCAGGGCCCTGGCCCATGACCCCAGTAACCTGATCCTGGATGAAGCCACTTCGAGTGTCGACACCGAGACTGAGTTAAAAATCCGGGAAGCCATTGCTCGCCTAATGAAGGGGCGCACCTCCTTGATTATCGCCCATCGATTGTCCACGATTCAGAATGCCGACAAGATCATCCTGATGCACAAAGGCCGAGTTCGGGAAATGGGAAACCACCAGGAACTGCTGGCCCAGCGCGGGCTCTACTACAAACTTTATCAGCTGCAGTACAAAGACCAGGAATTGCGGCTCTCGCCCACATAATTGCCACAGCGGAAACAGAAGGCTCTTGGCTTTTAGCACATATTTCATACCACCAAGACACAAAGCCTAATCAAGACCTCGGATGAAAAGTCCAGGATGGGGGGAGTCGAATTCTGCCGTGTCAGTAAGCGTTGATCTTGACTGTCTGACGCTGTCCCAGACGGAGTTCTTCAGGCCTGCTGAAAATCAGATTCGTTGCGACATAACATTCCAGCGCAAACGGACCGAAACCGAGGAAACCCATTACCGGCATTTCGAAAATCTTGAGTTGAGGAAAGATGGGCACTGTGTAGACCCATTTCGTATGGGCCCAGTAGTTCCAGAATTCCCACAGGAAACCGCAAATGAAACCACCGAAAAGGGCAGAGTAGCAATTAGACCAATCACCCCTCTCAACGTCGCGTAAGAGGGACGCCTTGCCCAGCTTGTAGTTAATGGGATCCAGCAGGAAAATGACCCCCACCCACACAGGGGCGAATAAATAGGGAGATGGGAAGAGAAGAGGCCCGATCATGAACAGAAGACCGAGCAGCACCCAACCGTCGAGGAGTCGGGGAGTCACCCGAATCCTTGCATGACATAGGTCGGCAATGCGAGGAGAAAGTTTGACCAGTTCCGACGTAATCAGAATACCCGGAAGCACCGTGGCAAAGGACCAGAAATACCCCAGCATCCTTAAAGCCCAAATGTCGGGGAGGTTCCGATAGTACCAATTCCTTAACAGGAAGTTGTAATACTCGAAGATGACCCAGAAGAAAACCGAATAGACGCACAGAGAAGCGAATCGAGCGCCGTATTTTTGGATAAAAGAAGGACGTCCCGACTTCACTAACCAGCCATCGGCCGTCAGGATATAGCCGGTCCAGATAATGGGAGTGAAGTACTCCGAGACAGGCCGGAAATCCAGCCACATCAGCACCTCGGAAAGCCCAATGACCCCGAGCCCTATATATGCATAAACAGGAAGGCGATACCGGGAATTCATTTGCGACTGGATTTCCCTTCCAGGTCGATTTCCAGATTCACCAGGGCTTTTTCGCGATCGATTTTAAAGGTAATGTCAGAATCGGTCAAAACGGGAGTGATTCCCAATTCATTGAGATTTTGAAGACAGGCCTCAAAAGTCTTTTCCGCAAAAATATCTCCTGTCTGCATAGGAAGGAAATCCCGGAGAAGGAGAGAACTAATTAGTGGGTTCCCTAACAGGTCCACCTGGCCAACATGATATTGAATTCCCTCCTTGATATTGAGCAAGATATCGGCCAGCCCCTTTTTTTCGGTGATATCCAAGCTGGCCCGAACGTCAATATCCAGATATCCTCGCGAGAGGTAGGCCTTCTGGATGGCCTGAACTCCCGCATTCAACTTAGCCAAGTTTAATGGTTGTCCCGGTTGGATATTGAGCATGGCCGCCAGGATACTCTCATCAAGGGTCTTAATGCCGCCGATCTTGACCTGGCCCAACCGATAGAGATAATCCTCGGAGATTCTGAACAACAACCGAATTCTGCTACCGCCCTCTCCGGGCACAAAATCAGTATCCGGCCCCTTGATTTCTGCACGGACAAAGCCCCGGTTTCGGTAAAAGGCCAGGAGCATATTCAGCCCGTGCGCAATCCGGTCCGTGTTGTAGACGTCCATGCTTTCAGGGGATAGCTGAGCCGTCACGGTTCCCGCACTTCGGAAAATTGACCGGAGTTCTTCCGAAGAAATGGAGCTGTTTCCAATAAAGAGGATGTTCTCGGGCTTCACAAAAACCCCCGATACTTGGCCCTGCTGACCCTGGGCCACTGGTACCCAGGCGAGTAACAGCAACAGGGCCTCTGCCATGAGGGTCCTTTGCATAAAGGGGACTCCGAAAGAAACTGAGACTCCTGATTAACCATCAATCATGAGGAATGCTATCCCCGAATCCGGCACTGGACAAGCCAAATCTCAGAACCAGCGGCAGCAAGTCTGATTGTCTTAACCCTGGCGACACGTGAAGACCCGGACCATCGTCCGGTTCGAAACGACGCTCAGGCCACTATGTTACGATCTCACCTCGCCCTCGATGGTTTTCCGAAAGAAAGCCTCTGCGATTCGCACGGTTAATGGACTTATGCACTATAAATTGAGCCAATAAGGCTGAATTGATAAAGTGCAATTACTGGGAAATTCTTGTATCAATTAAATGGGCATCGCAGGAAGCAGGTTGGTTTAAATGAATATAATCTGGTCAAAAAGTTAAACTTTAAGAAAGGAGTTATTGTGAGAAACGTTCTACTCATATCATGCTTGGTGTTATTGGTCTCTGCAAATGAAGTGTGTGCTCAAAATACAGCAGTCAATGGTGCTAACAAATTCCAAACCATTCATGGTCTCGGGGTCAATGTCAATCCTCAATCCTGGAACGTGAACCCTGAATCAGTTAAGAAAGTCCTCGATGACCTTATTGCCGGAGTGGGATGTACGAGCTTTCGGCTCATGTTTGACGATTGCGACTGGGAACAGGTCAACGACAACAGCGATCCTAATTCATACAATTGGACCTACTACGATTCCGTCTATAGCGCCCCCCGATTCACTTGTGTTTGGAATACGATACGATATCTAAACAGCAAAGGCATCACAGACATCACGCTCAGTCCCGATGGCGCATCTCCAAGCTGGATGGGTGGAACAACCCTTTCCTTAGGGAAAGAGGAAGAATACGCAGAGATGATGGCGTCGATGGTCTATTATGGCCGGAAGCGACTTAATCCGCCCGTTCAATTCAGCATGCTGTCTCCCGTGAATGAGACAACTTGCGGTGGGGGTGAGGGTGCAGTCATGACCCCCAATCAATTCGGGATTATGTTCAGCGCCATAGCAACTCATCTTATCAATGACGGCATTTCTGATGTCACGCTTGTTGGGCCGGACGATTGCGATGGGTGGGCCCCCAATCTTCAGGCCATGCTGGCCAACAGCAACACGATGTCAAAGGTCAGGCACTTTGGTCAGCATGAATATGGAAATAGCTACCGTAAGAGCCGGGAAATGGTAGAGGCGGTCAAGAACTCCTCTTATCCTGACCGGGAAGTCCTCATGACAGAAGCAAATGCCGTTTGTAAAGACTGTGACGAGGGAAAATATAACTCGGATTATGGCTTCAATAATTATGCGGGTCCGGCATATAAGTATATCCTTCAGCATTTGAATGTTGGCGTAACTGGGGTCCAGGTCTGGGAAGCCTATGATAGCCAGTACCATCATCCCCACCGATCCTTGACTTGGAGCATGTGGGGGGTTTTTGGAGTGAACGACATCAATCATCCGGATGTATATACAAAACGTACCCATTACTATGTACTTAAACAGCTCTTTAATTTTGTCAAGCCAGGCTTCAAAAGGATCGATATTTCCACTAGCCTCACCAATCTGACGCTTTCCGCGTTCTATGATGAGGCAAGTGGATTAATCGTTATCACTGGGATGAACGAAAGTAGCAATGCACAAACAATGGATTGCAGATTGCAGAACCTTCCTGCAGTTTCGACGCTCAGGCACTACTTTACAGATGCCTCACACAATTTTAAGCAGGATTCCGATGTAACGGTTACCAAGCAGACATTTTCGAAATCAATTCCGGCAAAGTGCGTGTTTACCTTTACCGGGAATGGAAGGACTCCAGCAAGCACAAGTGCTTCTCAAAGCAAATAGCTCGAGATACTTAATCATTATCAATCACTGCTGTCCGAGATAATCTGAAACCACGATTCTGGACAAGATAGATCCTTTCGTATTCGGAATCAGGAGATTTTCTTACGCAGGCGCTAAACGCCTTGCTGGCGAGACCGGCCAAGCAAATACTTAAACCTTTAATACTGTCACCGGGTCCCATAATACCAATTACTTGTGAATTGACAACCCCTGCCGGTTAGAGTAGATTTCCCGCGCCGAATCCTGCAAATTCAAAAGGTTGGCCGGTTCTATATGCACGATCTAATCATTGTAGGAGCAGGGCCCAGTGGACTAGCTTGTGCCATTGAAGCTCAAAAAGCAGGTCTCGATTACCAGGTAATTGAAAAAGGCTGCATTGTGAATTCCCTCCAACATTACCCTGTACAGATGACCTTCTTCACGACGCCTGAACTGCTCGAAATCGGAGGGCTTCCCTTTGTCTGCATTCGCGAAAAACCGACACGGGCTGAGGGGCTCAAGTACTACAGGCGCGTGGCCGACACTTATCAATTAAAGATCAACCTATACGAAACGGTTTTGGATGTGAATGGATGCGACGGCGATTTCGTGGTCGACACCCGGACCCGGATTGGGGTTCCACGGAAATTCCTTTGCAGAAAGGTAGTGCTGGCTACTGGTTACTACGATATCCCCAACTACTTATCTATTCCCGGAGAAAGCCTTCCAAAAGTCGCTCACTATTACATTGAAGCCCATCCCTATTACAACACCGATGTTGCTGTGATCGGAGGCAAGAACTCCGCTGCCATCGCGGCCCTGGAATTGTATCGAACTGGGGCGAGGGTGACCTTGATCCATCGAGAAGTTGGGTTGAGTGATCAGATCAAATACTGGATCAGGCCCGACATCGAGAACCGCATCAAGAACCGTGAGATTACGGCTTATTTTCAGACTGAAGTCATGGAGGTTGCTCCCGCCCATCTAGTCCTCAAAAGCCAATCAGGGCAGACCTGGGAGATTGCCAATGACTTTGTTCTTGCCATGACTGGCTATCGACCTGATGTGGATTTCTTCAAATCTCTTGGGATCGAAATCAACCCAGACGACCAAAAACCCACCTATCACAAAGAGACATTCGAAAGTAATGTGCCGGGTATCTACCTGGCCGGCGTGGTTGTGGCAGGCGCCATGACCAATGAGGTCTTTATCGAAAACGGTCGGTTTCACGGTGAGATTATCATCCGCCACATTCAGGGAGTTCTGAAAAAGGGGTAGGTCACGCCGGGATCATCCCTGGCCCGGACAGGGTGCCATCTCAGTCTCCGGCTGGTTTTACCGAACCCTGTTCCACCATCAGGATAGCTGTCCGTTCTGGCGCTCTCGTTCGATGAAGGACGCCTCGTGGAATCGTGTATCCCTGGTGGGGTTCAAGGGTTATCGTTTTGTCCTCTAAATCGATCAGACACTTGCCTTCCAGAACAAAGAAGAACTCGTCCTCCTCGTCATGTTTGTGCCAGTGGAACTCCCCTTGCACCACACCAAGACGAACGACGCAGTCGTTGACTCGACAAAGAGTCTGATTGGACCATTGTTCCTTACATGCGGCAATCAGACTCGGTACGTCAATTAACTCAAGGGAATCAAACTTCACGTCTAAGTTAATGTTGTAGTCAAACTGCTTCTCCATAGTAGTCGTCCTTTTCAGCCAGGGGTGGTCCAATTGTTCTCGACAACTCGGGATGCCGGCTTCATCCTTAAAGTGTTAGCCCCAGGCGCTCTCCGATCAGTTTAGGAAGAGCAAGGCGTTTCGTAAAGCAGGAATTGGAGATTGAAAACGAGCCGTCCCATCTATGGAGGAGGTCCGCCGCGCCAAGGTAAGCTGTCATCGCGGACACCCCTTGCAAAACGATTATCCAAAAAAATCTGTGTGAGGCCGAAGGCAAGGATGCCAGCGGAATGACTAGAATATGCTTCGGAAGTGGATGCCTAGAATTACTTTGGTCTAACAGCTAACGATAAAGTTCGCCAGGAGACATGAAGCGCGACGGAAGAGCCAACCGCTGGAGCGGAATGTTCGATCCATAGTTCCGCATCTCCCTGAACTCCTTCATCGAATCAAACCGGCTTCCTGGAAACTGAAGTAGCCCTTGCGTGTCACGATCACATGATCCAAAACCCGGAGTCCAAGAATCTTCGCGGCCTCGGTCAATTGTTCGTGTGTGCGAAGGTCGGCCTCGCTTGGCTGAAGATCGCCGGAGGGATGATTGTGCGCGAAGATTACGGCCGCCGCGCGGTCGGCAATAACATCCGCGAACACTTCGCGCGGATGAACCGGGCTTTTATCGAGAAGACCGATGGTCACCACTCGCTTCTCAATAACTTCGTTTGCTCCATTTAAAGAAATGCACACGAAATGCTCCTGCTGTTTTCCGGCTATGTCAGCCACCAGCGGCAAGACATCCTGGGCTACGATGATCTTGGCAGCATCCTGGAGCAGGTGACGCCGGGCGAGTTCAAAGGCTGATAAGATTTGCGAGGCTTTGGCAAGCCCCATTCCAGGAACGGCCAGTAAGTGATCCAATCTGAGTTCGGCCTTGTGTTCTCGGATCAGCCCGGCCACCTGCCGGGCAATCGTGCGCACGTCGACGCCCGCTGTCCTCATGCCGAGAATCGCCGCTACGAGCTCCTCGTCAGTGAGGGCGGAAGCGCCCTTTTCCCGCAGTTTCTCACAAGGGCGACTGTGTTCCGGCATGTTTTTGATGGTCTTCATCTGATTCTTCTGACCGCTTCCCGTGAAGAAGGCATTTCGTAAGAATTTGGATAGACAAACAACGAGATGCACTATCTCGCGGGCGGCCACAATTGTTCGCGAACGATCCTCTTTTCGATGACTTGGCTGGATACTCCGAAGATCCGGCAAATGGAACTGCCAATGTATTCCCGCGCTGCGTCACCGGATCGATCCCATTCCATGAACCCGGCAGCCTGTGCTCGATTGACCGCTGACGCAAGTTCGGATTTTAGCTTTTCCACAGGAACAAGGAGCCTGCCTGCAAACTCATAGGCATGTTGCTCTATGTAACCATACTGGTCCTCCGGAATGGACTGGACGAACTCGATCCATTCTTCGACTGAGCAAAAGCCAATGTTTTGATAGATCTCACGATGCAAGACAAAATGCCCCAGTTCATGGGCGAGAGAGAACCGCATGCGGTTCTGCATTCTATCGTCCATGTACTCGTCCGCGTCTACGATAATCCGCGTCAAGTCACCAGCGAGCAAGGCGTCGACGTCACCCGCCTGTTTTAGAGAGTGCATTGGCGTGAGTTCCAACCCGACACTCCAAAGGACTTCTTCTACTTCAATCGGAACCGCCCCGGAAGGCCAGTGTTCGCGGCGTATTCTTTCGGCTTCGCTCCACGCCTTCTCCCGAGGTATGAAAGGCGCCTAGAAGCTTTTCGGATCGATCATCAGCGTCCGCCTTTTCGGATTTTCTCGGCGATGCGCTTCATCTCGTCGGCAGTCGGTTTCTGGCCGCGAAGGGTCCGGAAAAAAGCTGGCAGTTCCTTGACTAACTCCTGGTCTTTCAGGAGGTCCCTTGGAACCATGCCTTGAGCCACCGCCACGAGATCAAAGAACGTGTACCACTCGTCAGATCCTTCTTTCAATCCCAGTGCATCAGCGTACCTTTCAATAATCTCCCTGCTCTTGGGAGGTTGCATAACGCCGCGCTCCAATCGGCTAATATTGGCTGGATCGGCGCCAGTCCTCTTGCAGAACTCCCGCAAAGTCAGCCGGTTCCGTTTTCGGAGCGCTCCCAAGAATTCGCCAAGAGCCCCCGGGGAATCGGTCCTCATCTCTCACCTCCCTTTGCAACATTTATACAAATAATACAACATCAAGTAAGTGAAGACATGCGATTCCACAGAGGATCAATATTACTGGGTGTCCTTTCGCAGAAAACCATCCGACACATCGTCCGGGTTCGTGGGAAGAAATGGGGGGAAGAAATGGGGTCACATCTCATTATTAATTATTCAATTCACAGGATGAAATCCTGTCTGCTGTGCTGAGGGGACTGTTGGGATTGGGGGACTGAGGGGAAGGAGGGCACTATGGCTCGCCCCTTGATGATTTACGTGTCGGGAGGCTGGTAATCACGTCACGGCTCGGGCAAAGCAGCGATCAACCAATAATGAAATGTGACCTTAATTCCACTCACACAAATTCTTCTTCATTTCTTCCTAATTCTTCTGATATTGACATACGAAGAAAGCGTTCCCCCTGAAGTCTGTGCTTCGGCTGCGACCCAAGGCCAGGCACACGTTCAATGTGATCATCAAGAGCGTGTTACGATTTTCATAATCGGGCTACTTATGCTATCTTGGGCCATGCATATTCCGGATGGCTATTTAAGCCCGCAGACATTCATTCCTCTTTGGGGGATTATGCTGCCAGTCTGGGCTAAGGCGTCCCGAGTCTTGAAGACGACCCTGAGAACCCGACACGTTCCCCTTTTTGCGATGAGTGCGGCCTTCTCTTTCGTCATCATGATGTTTAACGTGCCCACTCCCGGGGGGACTACCGGGCATGCCACTGGAGCGGCACTGGTCTCCATCTTGCTGGGCCCTTGGGCAGCGGTGCTGGCTGTATCCGCTGCCCTGATAATTCAAGCTCTACTTTTTGGAGACGGAGGGATTACTACCATTGGAGCCAACTGTTTCAACATGGGCGTCGTCATCCCTTTCGTGGGGTTTCTGATCTATCGACTGCTGACGCGGGGGATGATGCCGATGTCGCGGCGAAGAGCAGCCGCAGGCGCCGTGGCCGCGTATGTGGGAGCCAACATTTCAGCTCTGGTCACAGCCATTGAACTGGGGATTCAGCCCTGGATCTCGAGAAATACCATGGGGAAACCATTATATTGTCCCTTTCCGCTGAATGTGACCGTACCCGCAATGGTCGGAAGCCACTTGTTTCTATTCGGTTTGGTGGAAGCCCTGCTGACCTCCGGGGTGATCCTTTACCTTCAAAAGTCAGACCCTTCGCTGCTGACCTTGATGGACCCTGCAGTGAAAACTCGGCAGCCAGTGCCTAACCCAACGGGCTAGCGGGGGCAGTTGTCACTGCCGGCGGCAACGATATTTTTAGCGATAGCGAGCTTTAGGGTCGCTTGGAGAATATGAAGCTTCGTTACAAGAGACTCTGGCTGGGTTTGGGACTATTGGTCCTGTTGACTCCACTGGGCATCATCCTGCCTGAGAAGTTGGGAGCCACTGGGGCCTGGGGGGAATGGAGTGCCAGGCAACTGAAAGAAAAATGGGGACACGTTCCGGCCCGATTGGAGAAACTGGAGGGGCTGTGGAAGGCCCTGTTTCCCGAATATACAATGCCCGGGATGGCCAGGCCCTGGCAAACGAAGCTGGCTTATCTCCTGGCAGGATTACTCGGGGCCGGCGTGGTTGTGATTCTGTGCCTTGGACTGGGTCGCTGGCTGGCTATTCCGGAGGGACAGGAGAAACGCGATGCCTCCTGAATTATCATCATCCTTATCCTTGCCTTCCTGGCTAAGAGACCGGCAGAAGTTGTCAATTTCCCCCGAACGAAGGGGACAAGGTAAAGGTCGAAGAATTTCGCCTTTCGCAGAGAAAACAATCCGCTCGATTTTCGAAGCCTTTCAGGATTTTTCCCATTTGGAACGCACCAGGCGGAACCCTTGCCTGTTACAGCGCCTGGATCCCCGGGCCAAACTGATTCTAGCCCTGACTCTGCTGCTGACATTGAGCTTCCTGCGCAGTCCTGTGCTTTTGGGCGGCATCTGGCTGGGAGTGTGGTTCGCAGCCCTCGTCTCCAAGGCCAAAACGCGATTCGTCCTGAAGCGGGGGTGGTTCCTGGTGCTCTTTTACACCGCGGTTCTGGCCACCCCGGCGATCTTCAATTGGATCACTCCCGGACATTCTCTTTGGGTCTTAGTGCGGATAAGCCACGAACCTCATTGGGGCCCCCTGAAGTTGCCCTCGACCTTAGCTATCACGGACAACGGCCTCAGAGCAGGCCTCATCCTGGTCATCAGGGTAGGCGCTTCGCTTTCTGTCGTGATGCTTTTTCTGGCCACCACTTCATGGCAAAACCTGCTGCGGGCCCTGCGTTGCTTGGCTGTCCCGCAGGCCCTGGTCCTGGCCCTGAGCATGACGGTCCGTTACATTCACCTGCTGCTGGGTCTGGGGCTGGACTGGTTCCTGGCCAGGAAAAGCCGCACCCTTCGCGCAACCCGGTGGCGTGAGGACCAGCACTGGTTGGGGGCCCAGGTCGGATACCTCTTCAAACGCTCTCAGGAGTTGGCTGAAGATGTTTATTTTTCCATGGTCTCCCGGGGATTTTGGGGTGAACCCAAGGTTCTGGAGACTTTCTGCTGGAGGCCGGTTGATTTGATTTCGATCGGAAGCATGGGAGGGGTCTGCCTCGTGCTTTATCTGGTGGAGGCCAGCCTGTCCCCATGATGAAAGGCGCAGCTGACACGGATAAGCTGAAGTCACAAGAGCAGGTAGAAGGCTCATTAGAGAAAGCCGAAGCTGTCTTCAACCTCAGCCAGGTGACGTTTCAATATCCAGGCGGATCAACGGCCTTGGAGTCTCTCGACCTTTCTGTTGGCCGCGGGGAAAGCCTGGGAATACTGGGAGCGAATGGATGTGGCAAGTCGACCCTACTGGAGATTTTGGACGGATTACTATTTCCCGCCTGCGGACATTATGAAGCCTTTGGCACGGAAATCACCGAGGAGAATCTCAGCCACGAAGAGGCTAATCGGCAGTTCCGCAGGCGTGTCGGGCTGGTCTTCCAGAGATCCGACGTTCAACTGTTTTGTCCCACAGTCCGGGACGAACTGAGCTTCGGTCCCTTGCAACTGGACTTGCCTAAAGAACAGGTGATCGAGAGAATTCGCGACGTCATGGCCCTGCTTGAGATTGATCAACTGGCTGACCGCGCTCCCTTCAGCTTGAGCGGGGGGGAAAAGAAAAAAGTGGCAATCGGTTCGGTGCTGACGATGAATCCCGACGTGCTGCTGCTGGATGAACCCGCCAATGAACTGGACCCGCGGACGCAAGCCTGGTTGATGGAATTTCTTCTCCAACTGAAAGGAGCTGGAAAAACCCTGGTGATCGCCACTCATGACTTAGGCATGGTCGATGAGATCTGCGACCGAGTCATGATCCTGGGCGAGAACCACCGCCTGCTGGCTGATGGCCCAACGAGTGCCATCCTCGGGACCCCCGAACTCCTGCTGAAGGCGAACCTCATTCACGAACACTATCACCACCATGGAGGAGTTATGCATCGTCACCTCCACAGTCACGACATGGGCCACCAGCATAAGCATTGAGCCATGTTCATTCAATGGGGGTTCTTCTAGGAGCCGATAGGAAACATGGACAAGGCAAGCCGCTGTTACTGCCTCATCCGCATTAGTCCTTGACAAGTTTTGCTAATCCTTTAAGAGTAAAGAGTGATGGAACTCAGGCAATGAAGGCGATGAAAAAAAAAGGAAATGGTCTCAAACGGTTTGGAGTCTCCATGGAAGACGAACTCCTGAAACGCTTTGATGTGCTTTGCAGCCGGAAAGGTTATGCCAGCAGGTCTGAAGCTATCCGCGATATGGTTCGGGACCACCTCATCGAGGAGGAAAAACAGCTGGCAAACGCCAATGTGGTGGGTACGGTCACTTTGGTTTACGATCACCATCAGCGTGACCTCGAGGAGAAACTCACCGACTACCAGCACCAGTTTTTGGATGCCATTGTCTCAGCCCTCCATGTGCACCTCGATGTACACCTTTGCCTCGAGGTCCTGATTCTGCGTGGCAAAGCCGGAAAAGTGAAACGTATTGCCGACAGGTTGATAGCCACCAAGGGTGTGAAGCACGGCAAACTGGTATTGACTTCCAAGGACCCCATTCCGGATTGACTCTTGTTTAGAATTCATGTGCCCTGGCCCCAAGGCCCGGGAACTCTTGGGCGTGACAGGTACTAGAGAAACTATGGGCACAGAGGTTGCCTACCTGAGTTGCGTTCGGCCGGCGTCTCCGCGCCCGGATAAGGCGTCCGGCTTGACAGCTCTCAGCATTGGGCGTAACATGCCTTTGGCTTGCGAGAAGAGAAGGTAGTTCCAGCCACCGTCAGATTTCCAGTCATTCAACTGAAGCCCAAAGGTATTCACCAGAAAAGGTCTGGATCCTTGTGGAGCCACTTGACGAAAACCTGAAAGAACTCATGAAGGATTTGGGGGCAGCCATCAACGATACCCTTTCCAACTCCGAAAAGATCAGCGAAGCAATCGCCAAAATTCGAGGGGCAGGATACGATGTCTTCCTGGTCTTGGAAGCGACGATCGGCTTTAATCGGCGTCAGGAAGATGGTTCTGCGGAAACGGAAGAAGTCGGCGAACTCGGCCACTCACAGACCCGATTAGATATCACCTCCCAGGATCTCAAGTTCCTCAAATCGCTGAAAATCAGCATCGATGATAAGGATCTGTAAACAGAAAATTCTTGAATCGGGAAACGAGGTCTTCTGATGTCTTGCGCTCCCATCCATGCGGCCTCATCAGCGAGAAACGCTGTTACCCGCTGTCAGAAGTTTTTGATTGGGATTTTAGCGTTATTCTTATTCCTGTGCCCTCCCTTCCTTTCCAAAGAGAAAGTGAAACAAGACAAGTTCCACGGAGTCGTCGTCAAGACTGGCCCCAAAGCCATTAGTGTAAAGAGTGAGAACAATATCTACCTGATCCGCACTTTTAACTATACCCCGCAGCTTGAAGAAAGGCTTAAGAAGAAATCTCCGCAACCGGGGAAGAAAGTCACGGTCACTTATGTGCGGGGATCCGACTTGGCCACCAAAATCAAATAGCGGACCCCTCCTCTCATCTTCGCTTTAAAGATTTGCCGCCTTCTCCCATTTCATTTACAATTTTCGCGGGTGGTTTTCCGTCACGACATAAAGCGCCAGATGAAGACTCCTCCGAGACGACCGACTTCTGCAGAGGTGTTTCCTCACCCCGTCTACCTGAAGACGGTACTGGGGCCTAACTTCCGGCATTCCGCAGAGTTTTTCTTCAAACCCCTGATTGAAATCAACCAGGCGCATGCCATCATGTTGGCTCGACGGGGCATTCTAAAGAAAGCCCCAGCCTGCAAGATCCTCCGGGCTCTGGGGCAGATGGCCGGTGAACAAGAAAAGCTGAACGGCTATCGGTTCAAAGGGGCAGTAGAAGACCTATATTTCTATGTCGAATGCCGTTTGAGCGAGATTTGTGGGCAGGAAATCGCAGGCCAGCTCAGCGTCGCCAGAAGCCGCAATGATGTCGACATGACACTTTACCGGATGGTCCTCAGGAAAGAACTCTTCGACACCATCAGAGGGATTTTTCAGCTCAGGGAAGCCTTGTTGCAATTGGCCGCAGCTCACGTGACAACAATCCTCCCCGTAGTCACCCACACCCAGTTGGCCCAGCCGACCACACTGGCCCATTACCTGCTGGCGGCAGCCGAGTTCCTTGAAAGAGACCAAGTTCGTGCGGCCCAGGCTTTTGCCCATGTGAACCAGAGTCCATTGGGGGCCTGTGTTGCCACTACGACCGGTTTTCCCATTGACCGACACATGTTGGCGGGTCTTCTAGGCTTTGACAGCGTTCTGGAAAATGCTTATGGCTGTATAGCCACTGTCGATTATCTGGTCGAAAGTGCCGGAACCCTAACGACCCTGATGGTGAATCTGGGCCGGTTTATCCAGGACCTCCTGCTGTGGAGTTCCCAGGACATCGGACTGATCGAATTGCCCGATGGATTTGTCCAGTCCAGCAGTATCATGCCTCAAAAACGGAATCCAGTGGCTCTGGAACACCTGCGGATCTTGGCGAGCAACGCCGTCGGTCAGAGCCAATCGATTATTCTGGATCTTCACAACACGCCATTTGGAGATATTGTTGATACAGAAGACGATCTTCAACCGGTAGTTCGGCAGGCCTTTAGTTATACGACCCGCGTCCTGGAGTTGCTGACAGCGATTCTCGAGTCCCTTGAAATCAAAGTCGGGAAGGCCCTCTTGAAGTGTCAGGGAGGAGAGATCACCTTGACCGAACTAGCCGACTGGCTGGTCCGGACCCGGCAAGTCTCTTTCCGCTCGGCCCATCAGGTAGTGAGCTGTGTTGCACGAGAGCTTCACAGGCGGCCCTCCCGGCGGCAGGGAGAGTCGTTCTCGCAGCGGGTTTCGCTCCTGCTGGAGGAAGCCGGCGAAGAGTTTTTGGGTGAAAGGATTTGCATCACTCCGTCTCAAATCAGCCAGATCCTCGATCCCCACCATTTTGTGCGTGTGAGGCGAGTGTTCGGAGGGCCGGCAATACCAGTTGTGAGGCAAAGCATTCGACGTCACTTGCAACGGGCTGCCCGACTTCAGCAATGGGTAGACCGTACCGACACGGGATTGCACCACTATCCGGAACTGCTGCGGAGAGTGTGAACTGGCGGGCTAAGACTGTTCACGTGCAGGAGCTGTTCCCAACGCCAGCTTACCCTAGCCTGAGGAGGACCATTTGTCATTGCTGAAATGGTGCCGCTTCACATTAAGGGCATGATGAGCATGTCATTCAGTTTTCCAACTCGTCAATGGATTCCTTTGCAGATCTTTCACTTGCCTTCTACCTTCTTTGTTCTGACTGCAATGGTGGCAAGCTTTTTCCTGGTGTTTTCCGCTTGTTCCCGGGATCGACCAGGCAGAGTCCATCTGGTGGTGTATTCCACACATGGCAAGGAACTTCTGACAGAATTTGAACAGCGGTTTGAGAGACAACATCCTGAGATCGACGTTCGCTGGCTGGATATGGGCAGTCAAGATGTCCTTGATCGGGTCCGTTCCGAAAAAGAAAACCCCCAGGCTGACCTGTGGTGGGGGGCCCCTTCAGTCCTCTTTCAACAGGCTGAAGGCGAAAATTTGCTGCAAGCATATTCCCCTTCTTGGGCATCCCAGATCAGTGCTGATTCCCACAGTCCCAACCGGCAATGGTACGGCACCTACTTTACTCCCGAGGTCATTGCCTATAACAACGCGGCTCTTAAAGTTGAAGAAGTGCCCCGGGATTGGGATGACCTCCTGGATCTCAAATGGAAAAATCAGTTGATCATGCGGGATCCCCTGGCTTCAGGGACCATGCGGACCATCTTCTGTGCCATGATTCTCCGTTCCTACCGGGACACAGGATCTCCCCAAGCTGGTTACCAATGGCTCAGGAAACTCGATGCCAACACAAAGGACTACGTCGCTAACCTCACGATGCTCAGTCAGAAGTTGGCCAGGCGGGAAGGGTTGATCACCTTATGGAATATGCCCGACATTGAACTCCAGCGGGAGCGATACCATTATCCATTAGATTATGTGATTCCCAGAAGCGGCACACCTGTTGTGACTGATGGGATTGCCATTCTGGCGAGGGCCAAAAATGTTCCAGCGGCAACAGATTTTTACGAATTCGTAACGACCCGGGAGAATCTGATCTTAGCAGCCCGCAAGTATTATCGCATTCCCTGCCGCAAAGATATTGCTATAGAGGAACTTCCTGCTTGGATGACCCGTAACCCCGTTCCAACTATGGAAGTCGATTGGAAAGTCTTGGAAGATAAATCCAATGAATGGATGCGATACTGGGACACGAACATCCGCAACAGCAGCAAATAATAAGGATGAAGGGCAAAGGGTAAAGGATAAATCAGGGATGACGGATGGTAGTAGAAAAAAGAGCCTGTTTCTGAGGTACTGAACCTCGACTCCTTACCCGGACGGAATGGATTAATGTCCATCGAGAGCCGCGGGGGGTACTTCAGAATTCATAGTTCAGATTTCAGAATTCTCTTCATCACTTTATGCTTCATCCTTCATCCGCGTTGCCTATGGCTTTTCTTGAGCTTCAGAACCTGAGTTTGCAATTTGGACAGCGGGTGGCTTTGGATAACCTGAGCCTGGCCATCCTCCCGGGCGAATTCTTCAGTCTCCTGGGGCCAAGTGGTTGCGGCAAAACCACAACCATTCGTCTGATCGCAGGATTCCTGCACCCCGATTCCGGGATGATCCTTCTCGAGGGGCAGGACATCCGCCCTCTTCCCCCGGATAAACGAAACATGGGAATGGTCTTTCAGTCGTATGCACTTTTCCCCCACCTGAAAGTATTCGACAATGTGGCCTTTGGGTTGAAGGCCAGAAAGGTTCCCAGCGTTGAGATCCCAGCAAGAGTGCGGCGCGCTCTCGATCTGGTGAACCTGCCCGGAAGCGAGTCCCGCTCCATTTTCGAACTGAGCGGGGGAGAACAGCAGCGGGTGGCCATCGCCCGGGCCATCGTGATTGAGCCAAAGGTCCTTCTCCTCGATGAACCGCTTAGTAACCTCGACGCTTCCCTGCGGGAAACGACCCGCAGGCAACTCAAGCATTTAGCAAAATCTCTCGGAATTACCACGGTCTTTGTGACGCACGACCAGGAAGAGGCTTTTGCCATTTCGGACCGGGTTGCACTGTTGTGGCAAGGCTCGTGCCAGCAGGTGGGGACTCCTCAACAGCTTTATCATCGGCCGGCTAACGAATTCGTTGCAAGGTTTATTGGGAAATCCACCATTCTCTCACTACCCTGTAATAGCATCGAAAACGGGAATGCAATTCTCGCCTTGCCGTCGGGAAGAACACTCCGTGCACAACTGAGTTCAGGTCATTGGCTTCGGCCCGGAATGACTTGTAGGGTTATGCTCCGTCCCGAGGCGCTCCAATTTGACCCGGCCGGCCACCTCTCCAGCCTCGGGGAAGGCAGGATTCTTGAAATTCAATACACCGGGAGCCTTTCAGAATTGACTGTCGAGGTCTACGGCGTGCACTTCCTCGTAATCGTCCCTAACAAGAGTTTATCCCGCGGTCATACCGTAGGCGAAGAAGTGCAGCTTTTCTACTCGTCGGAAACGGCCCACATCCTCCCATGACGTACTTGCCGAGATCGAACGTCCTTCTCTACGTGGTCCTCCTGGGGTTGTTGCTCTGGTTGGTTCTCTACCCCAATTTGCATGTTCTCAGCCAGAGTTTTGAGAAGGATGGCCACGTGGGGGTGATGAACTATCTCGAGTTCTTCCGCAACCCCTCTCAACTGGAAGCCCTGGTCAATAGCCTGTTGCTTTCCCTGGGGAGTGTTGGGTTTTCCGGCGTGATCGGAGTGCCACTGGCCTTCATCTTTCACCGCTATGAATTCCCGGGAAGGAAGATTTTTGCTGCCTTGGCAACGTTGCCGGTGTTGCTGCCCCCGCTGGTGGGCGTCATTTCCTTCATGTTCCTGTACGGTGAGAGCGGGATTATTACCAGGTTCACCCAAATACTACTGCGGTTGTCTACTCCGCCCTTCTCCCTGCGAGGGATTTGGGCCATCCTTTTCATCCATGCCTACACGATGTACGCCTATTTCTACCTGTTCGTCACGGCTGGCCTGAAACGGATGGATTTCTCCTTACAAGAAGCAGCCCGCTCCCTAGGAGCTTCCAGGCTCAGGACTTTCTTTGCCGTCACGTTGCCGATGTTGACGCCCAGTTTGGTGGGTGCCTCGCTGTTGACGTTTATGACCAGCATGGCCAGTTTCAGCGCCCCCTATCTTTTTGGAGGGGGCACCCGGGTCCTGGCTCTGCAGATCTACAATTCCAAGTTGAATGGGGATCTGGCCATGGCTTACGTGGAAACAGTTATCCTGACCTTATCCTCAATCCTCTTTCTCGTCTTGTTGCAACGCTACGAAGGAACTGCCCGGTATCGTTCTCTCAGCAAGGGTGGCCTGCGTCCCGCCGGAGAGGTCAGACGTCCCACGATCCGTTTTCTCATGTCGGCGTTGGGGGCGGGGTTGGTATTGTTCTTATTGCTGCCTCACCTGGTCCTGATCCTGATCAGCTTCTCAATGGATGGAACCTGGACCACGGAGATTCTCCCGCCACAATACACGCTTTCTAATTATGCCCATTTATTCTCAGACCCCCAGTTTCTTGAACCGATCAGGAACAGCCTGGAAATGTCAGGCATGGCTACCGCCCTGAATTTCCTTCTTGCCATCGTTGCCGGGTATCTCCTTGCGAACAGGCAAACTCCGGGCCGCACCCTGCTGAACGCTCTGGTGCTGCTGCCTTGGGCACTGCCGGGCACTGTCCTGGCTTTGAGCTTGGCAAGCACGTTCAACCAGGCCCAGCCGCTGCGGGGCAGACTGCTTCTCGTTGGAACTTTCTGGTTGCTTCCGCTGGCTTATTTCATTCGAAATATCCCACTCGTGGTTCGACCCGTTCAGGCCAGCTTTGAACAACTGGATCCCGCCCTGGCAGAAGCCGGTCAATCGTTGGGTGGGTCATGGCTGTACGTATTCAGACGAGTTACTCTGCCGATGGTTCTGCCCGGAGCGCTGGCCGGTTCAATGCTGGCTTTTGTCACCGCTTTGGGAGAGTTCGTCTCCTCCATTGTCATCTATACCGTCAACAATCGTCCAATCTCGATCGAGATTTTGGCTCAGTTGCGTCAGTTCAATTTCGGAAGTGCCGCCGCTTACGGCGTACTTCTGATTCTTCTGATGGCGGCGGTGTTCTTTGTGTCTCATAATTACTTCAGTCAGGCAGATGGATCATCGGTTCCTTACTGATCGTTTCCCGGACCACCTCCTCAGCCATCGAGGCCGGTAGAAAGACTCGCCCGAATGAAGCTTCGTGGCCAGGCAGTTGAAGGCCCTGTCTTATTCGGTGATGCGAACTCCAAGAAAGGTATTGAATGACTCATATGGATAGGCATTTTTTTCGTTGGCACTCTCCGTATTCCTCTGCCCATTGTTCCATGGGACCCTCGCTCGGCAAGGCCAATCTTGGATGGCGACAGTCGGTCTTAGTCCTCATTCTCATCCTTGGGGTCGCGGCTGTTGGGATGTATGGCTTGGCCTTGGGCCAGTCGCAGGAACTGAGTCTGGACAATGGAGCATCCGGATTGGCCCAGGCCTTGGCACGGCTCCCGTTTACGACACGAGTTCTCTTCATTGCTGCCCACCCGGACGATGAGCCCGCAGGCCTCCTGACTTTTTTTAGCCGAGGGCTCCATGCCAAAACGGCTTTGCTGTCGCTCACCCGTGGTGAAGGTGGGCAGAATCTGGTCAGCCCCGACCAGGCAGAAGCGCTGGGCCTGCTCCGCACCGGAGAACTCCTGGCGGCTGATGAATACTATGGCGCTGAGCAATATTTTACTCGAGCTTTTGACTTTGGCTTTTCCAGGAGTGCCGAAGAGACTCTGCGGCTTTGGGACCGGAAGGTCGTGCTGAGCGATGTGGTGAGAGTCATCCGCGAGTTTCGGCCGGACTTGATTGTTTCGGTCTGGCAAGGGAATGCCCAGGATGGTCATGGCCACCATCAGGCCTCGGGGATCCTGGCACAAGAGGCATATCGGGTTTCCGGAGACCCCTCTCAATTTCCAGACCAGGGCTTGGAAGGCCTGGCCCCGTGGCGGGCTAGAATGTTCTTTGTGCTCAAACCCAGCGAAAAATCCGGCTTGCTTCAGGTCAACACGGGAGAATACGTCCCGCTTTTTGGAGCTTCGTTCCAGCAAATTGGTGTCAAGGGATACAGTTTTCATCGCACTCAAGGGGCGGGCAACAGTCATGCTTCGGCTGGGGATATCTGGCAAGAGCTTGGCCGGCTCTTTTCTGAGAGCACGCCAAGCACTCCCTCGATGCCTGTCTTCAGGGCAAGCACTTTTCTGCTTTCCCAACAAGCCCGGACTGCCGAATTTGCGAGTCTTGTGAGCACTCTCGACGATCTCCCCGACATGCTGAAGAGTGGCGATCCGCAACAGACTTGGCTCAAAGACCGGCTAGGGGCACTCAAGAACCTGATTGAGGAAGCGCAAGAGGGCTTCACTCCCAACGACTTTCGCAAAACATTTCGCCCGCTGCTCGAAGGCCTTGATATCCTTCGCCAGATTCGACAGAGACTCGCCGCCATCTCAGCGGCAGACCTTCCGGCAAATCGTCTCGTTTTTCTGATTGAAGATAAGCAGCGGGATTTTCAGCAAGCGATAGGGCTGGCTCTAGGGCTCTCACTGGAAGCTCTCGCTGACGAACCGACACCGACACCCGGCCATTCCTTCACCGTTTCGGTGCGCCTCGTTAACCGTTCGAGTGTGGTGCTGCATCCCATGGAGATTCGCCTCCTGGTCAACACTAATTGGAGGATTGGCAAGATGGAGGGAGAACTCGCTCCGTTGCATCCCCAAGAGAAAATGACGGTGAAGTTTCCCTTAAGTGCGTCCCTTCAGGAGTTTCCGACTCGATTGCCTTTGAGTCGAAGCGGGGCGAGAGCCACTATGTATTCCATTTCGGAAAAGGGTCGTGTTAACGAGCCGTTGCCTCCACCTCCCGTCCGGGTTCAAATGGAGTACTCCATCTCCGATTTTCCGCCTCGGAACCGGCCGCCAGTAACATCTGGCAGTGACAACCGACAGGAAGATCTGTCAACGCTCCCGCTGAGTGTAGTGAGGCCGGTTGAATATCTGGATTCGGACCGGTTGAAAGGCACCCGGCGCGTCCCTTTACTTCTAGTGCCATCGATTTTTGTCAACGTTACTCCCTCTCTGCAGTTAGTCCCACGTGCCCTTGCCAAGCGGCCTGTATGGGTCCGCGTGGAGCTGATCAACAACACCAGCTCAAGGGTGTCCGGGCAAGTGCGTCTACACCCCCCGGCGGGTTGGTCCGTTCAGCCCTTGAGCCAAAGCTTCACGCTTCCTGAAAAAGGGAAATCCGATCTCCCCAGATTCCAAGTCATCCCTCCTGACCCATTACCAACTAGTCCAGTTTCTTTCGCTGCTGTGGCTGAAGTCGATGGTCAGAAGCTGACGAGCAGTTGTCGGATGATTTCCGCCTTCGACCTCTGGATAGTCCCGCTATACAAGAAAGCCGAGTCAGAGGTTGTTCCTCTGGATGTTCAGGTTGCAGGGAAAACGAGGGTAGGCTACATCATGGGGGCAGGCGACAGGGTTCCCGAGGTCCTTGAGCAGATAGGGGCCCCCGTTACCCTACTCGAGACTGAGGAACTGGCCCGCGGAGACCTTCACCGTTACTCCTCAATTGTCGCCGGCGTACGTGCCTATGATGTAAGGAAGGATTTGATCGCCCTGAACTCCCGCTTGCTGCAATACGTTGCTGATGGTGGGACTTATGTCGTTCAATACAATACTCCGGATGCCTGGAACCGGGCCCAGTATGGTCCTTACCCGGCCCGCATTCGAAGCTCAGGGGATCGAGTCACAGACGAGACCGCCCCTGTCACCATTCTCGATCCGAAACACCCGCTATTCAATTTCCCCAACAAGATCGGTAAGGCCGATTTCGACGGCTGGGTTCAGGAACGAGGGCTATATTTCCTTCAAGACAGAGATGCGCACTACAAAGCCTTGCTTTCCTGCCACGACCCGGGGGAGCCTCCTCTTGACGGAGGGTTGCTCGTGGCTGAATATGGCAAAGGACTCTATGTCCTGACCGCCTACTCCTGGTTCCGGCAGCTCCCCGCAGGAATCCCCGGGGCTGTTCGAATCTTCGCCAACCTGATCAGTCTGGCGCAAACCCGTAACCGCGACTCTGCAGCCAGATCCACTCGACTGTTCCCGGAGCCGACCTTTCTGAAGTTTCCTTTACATCTTTCACCGCTCCCTTTTTTCCCATATCCTTGGTATCTTGGCGAGCCTACTTTACGGGACTTTTGAGATTGGAAATATGGCGAAGAGATTCCAGCCGGGGCGGGCCCTGCTTGACTTTGTCAAGGGTGATTCCATGACGTATGCCGCGGCGATTTCCTACTACACCTTGTTCTCCTTTTTCCCTCTGATGCTCATCTTGCTGAGCATCGGCAGCCTGTTCGTGCGGCGATATGATCTGGACTCTGCCATCGTCGAATCCCTCGGGGACTACCTGCCCTTCGGGACACACCTCATTGAAAGAAACCTGCGGATGGTGACCGCTTCTGCCGGCAAGTTCTCGCTGGTAGGAACTCTGCTCCTGGTATGGACTGCAACCGGGGCCTTTATCCCGCTGGAGCAGGCCCTGAACCGCGCCTGGAGTGTCAAGAAGGGGCGTGGCTTCCTGCATACGCGCATTACCGCCGCCGTGATAGCTTTTTTCTGTGGCTGTTTTGTGCTCACCTCGGTCTTCATCACCGCTATGCTGGGGCGAATTGAAACCTTTCTGCGGGGAATTACTACTCGCCATTTGGAGTTGGGGGAGCTGAACCACTGGATCACCTCTACTACGGAGATCGTTTTTGATATCCTCTCCGTGCTGGCCAGCTTTTCACTGACGGTCTTGATCTTTGCCTTGATCTATAAGATTGTCCCCTACACGCGGATTCGTTTTTCCCAGGTGTCCCATGCCGCCATTTATGCTGGTCTGACCTGGGAAGTGGCCAAGTACGCCTTCACTTTCTGGCTTCGCTTTCACGACTACCGGAATGTCTATGGCTCAATTGCCACAATCATCATCATTCTTAGCTGGGTCTATCTCTCCGCAGGGATCCTGTTATTCTTTGCCAAGTATTCTGCCCAGATGCAGGGGCGAAAAGCATGAAAGAAGGTCCAACGATGAACATTGCTTTGATCGGCTACGGGAAAATGGGGCACGAGGTGGAAGCCTTGGCTATCAGGCAGGGACATCGCGTTGTGGCAAAATGCGATCCTATAGCCGAAGGTCGGACCTCTCCGGTCATTTCGGACGAGGCCTTGCAGGAAGCAACAGTTTGTATTGAGTTCACCCACCCTGCAGCTGTTTTGGGCAACATCCGCCAGACTGCCCTGCTGAGGAAGTCTCTGGTTGTTGGCACAACCGGGTGGACAGATCACTTGACTGATGTAGAAACTCTGGTCAGGCAACAACAAATAGGCCTGGTCTATGCCCCCAACTTTTCTCTGGGTGTGAACCTTTTTTACCGAATTGCCGCCCGGGCTGCTGAACTCTTCAACCGTTTCGAGGATTATGATGTTTTCGGCTCCGAAATTCACCACCGGCACAAGGCGGACAGTCCCAGCGGGACTGCCAGGAGGCTTGCCAGTCTTGTTCTCGACAACTTCACGCGAAAAAAGAAAGTGGTTACGGGTATGATGGACCGACCCATGGCCCCTGATGAATTTCATCTCACCTCCGCTCGGGCCGGGGAGTTTCCCGGAATTCATTCATTGACCTTCGACTCTCTGGCCGATACCATAGAACTCACGCATACGGTGCGTTCACGATCGGGTTTTGCGCGAGGAGCTTTGTTGGCAGCCGAATGGATCGCGCAACGCAAGGGCATCTTCAGCTTCGAGGAGATTTTGGATGAGTTGCTGGGGCCTGAGGCGGCCCGATCCTGACAGGCTTCGTTTGGTCTCTTGAGGGAATTAGGACCTGGCGCCTTTGCTGTCCACCTGCTTTGCCATTCACGAAAGGGACGGATTAGTTATGAAAGCGAACAGCTTTTTTCGAGGAGCCATGACTGCCTTGGTGACGCCCTTTGACCGTAATGGGAAAGTGCACGAGGAACATCTCAGGAGAATCATCGAACTTCAAATTCAGGGGGGCATAGATGCCATTGTCCCTTGCGGGACTACGGGTGAAGCCTCCACCCTGGAATATGACGAACATTTCCGGGTGTGCGAGTTGACGGTCAAGTTCACGAACCGCCGGGCCAAAATCATCATTGGAGGGGGTAGCAACAATACCCGCCGCGCTATCCAGCTCACGCAGTTTGGGAGTCAGATTGGAGCCGATGCTGTCCTCTCCGTCGGCCCTTATTACAACAAACCCTCTCCAGAAGGGCATTACCAGCACTTCAAGGCCATCGCCGAGTCGGCAGATATCCCGATCATTATTTACAATATTCCCGGGAGGACAGGCGTCAATATCGATCCAGCCACACTGTTGCGCCTGGCAGAAATCCCCAACATCGTGGGTGTCAAGGAAGCATCCGGAAACCTGGATCAGATGATGCTGATCCTGCGTGACCGTCCCAAGCACTTCAGTGTGCTGTCGGGCGATGACTCTCTGGCACTGCCCTTGATCGCGTTGGGGGGGGATGGGTGTATCTCCGTGTTGTCTAACGAAATTCCCGGTGACTTCGTCCGAATGATTCATGCCGCACTCAACGGGAATTGGGACTTGGCCAGGCAGATTCATTACCGAACCTTTCCCTTGATGCGCGCGAACTTCATTGAGACGAACCCTGTCCCGGTGAAAGCCGCCATGGCCATGATGGGCCTCATCGAGGAGACCTACCGATTGCCGCTTGTGCCCTTGCAGCCCGCCAACCACGACAAGTTGAAAAAGACCTTGCAGGATCTCGGGTTAGTGGCTTAAGAGAGTCTAGAAGATGGACCAGGCCCATATGAATCTTGAACAACTCATCCCTTTTCACTACACCCGCAAACGGGAAGAGTTGGACCAGCAGTCTCGCCAGGTCTTTGAGACTTTTCTTGCCCTACTGGACGCAGGTGAAATCCGGGCTGCCCAAAAGGTAGAAGGGAAGTGGCGGGTCAATGAGTGGGTGAAACAGGGGATTCTTCTGGGGTTCAAGCTCGGGAGTGTCGTTGATTTTTCCATCAACTCCCGGTTTCAGTTCTGCGACAAGGACACCTTTCCTCTCAAGAATCTGCAGGCCCTCTCTCACCCTATTCGTCTCGTTCCCGGAGGCTCCTCGGTGCGAGCCGGGGTATACTTGGGGAAGAATGTAACGTTGATGCCCCCGATGTACGTTAACGTCGGCGCTTATGTGGACGATGAGAGCATGGTCGACTCCCACGCACTGATCGGCTCCTGTGCTCAGATCGGGAAACGAGTGCATATCAGTGCCGGTACTCAGATCGGCGGCGTGTTGGAACCGGTGGGCGCGTTACCCGTCATTGTGGAGGAGGATGTACTGGTGGGCGGCAATTGCGGGATTTATGAGGGCACCATCGTGGAATCTCGTGCCGTTGTCGGCGCGGGTACCATCATCACGGGCTCAACTCCTGTCTATGATCTCGTCAAAGAACAAATCTACCGCAAAACTGAGGGATCTCCGCTGGTCATTCCTCGTGACGCCGTTGTGGTTCCCGGCAGCCGGCCGGCCCGTGGAGAGTATGCCAACAAGCACCAACTGCAATTGGCTGTTCCGGTCATAGTCAAATATCGAGATGAAGGGACTAACACTCGCACGACCCTTGAGGAATTGCTGCGATCATGAAGATAGATGATCTCTGTTATAGCATCAGAAACCGAGCTCAAGGGCTAGGTCCATCACTTGTCGAAATCCGGCGCGACTTGCATAGTCACCCTGAATTGAGCAACCGCGAGTTCCGGACTTCGGAAAAGGTGGCAGCCCATCTGAAACGGCTGGGACTTTCGCTGCAAACAGGGATCGCGAAAACTGGAGTAGTGGGTCTCCTGGCCGGGAATAATCCCGGGCCGACAGTGGCCATTCGGGCCGATCTGGACGCTTTGCCGATCCAAGAGACTTTGGATGTTCCCTACAAGTCTCAAACTAACGGTGTCAAACACGCCTGTGGACACGACGTGCACACCACGGTGGCCTTGGGCGTAGCCGAGGTGTTAAGTTCTCTCAAAACGGAGCTCCCAGGCCGCGTCAAGTTTATCTTCCAGCCCGCCGAGGAAGACATTCCAGCCGGCGAGGAAGGCGGAGCGGCTCTCATGCTCAAGGAGGGAGTCCTCGAGAATCCCGCCGTGGATGCGATTTTTGCCCTTCACGTGATGCCGGTGATCGATGTCGGGAAGGCGGGTTACCACGAAGGGGCAGTTTGGGCCAGCAATGATTTTCTTGAAATCACCATCCACGGGCGCAAGACCCACGGGGCCTACCCTCACACCGGTGTGGATGCCATCGTGGTGGCCTCCCATGTAGTGATTGCCTTGCAGACCTTGGTCAGCCGAACTGTGGATGCCCGGGACCCGTTCCTGATTTCAATCGGAATCATGGAAGCCGGAAGCCAGTTCAATATTATAGCTGACCGAGTCCGCTTGGTAGGGATGATCCGCTCGTTGAACCCCGAGGTTCGTGCGACGGCCCCTGACCGGATCGAAGCCGTGATTCGGGGGATCACTCAGGGGTTTGGCGCCACCTATACCATGAAGGTGACCCCGCGCTCCCCCGTGACCCTGAATGCCCCCGGGCTGGTTACCATGAGTGTCCCGGTACTCCGGGACGCCCTGGGTGAGGGAAATGTCCTGCTGCAGAAGCCCCACATGGGATCTGAAGACTTCGCGCTGTTTGCGGAGAAGGCACCCGGCTTTTACTTCTTCCTGGGAGTTCGAAATGAAAGCAAGGGGATCAGTGCCATGCTCCATACTCCGGAGTTTGACGTTGATGAAGCATCCATCCCTCTAGGAGTCGAGCTGATGAGTCGTTTAGTAATCCGATATCTTGCAGGCTCTCGAGGCTCTTCGGAGTCGTGATTTCAGGCATGAATCCCAAGTCAAAGACCAGGCAACTGTCCGCAACCGATGCTAAGTTGATTGTGGCCGCCAGCGAGACGCAGGCTGACCTTCTATATGCTACGGGTTTTTTCGCACCAGATCCCTTTATTTTCTTCATCCACCGCGGCCGCAAATATCTGGTGATGAGCGACCTGGAAATCGATCGCGCCAAGGCGCAAGCACGCGTTCACTCGGTCTTGCCTTTGTCCCGATATGAAAAGATGCTACGCAAGGCGGGGGTGAAGAGTTTTGAGACAGCCCCCATCCTGGCAAAGGTGCTGAATGACAGAGGGATTCGCTCCGTGATTGTGCCAAGCAGCTTTCCGTTGGGTCTGGCCGAGCAATTACGGGAATGCGGGCTTCGAGTTCATGTGAGTGTGGGTCCCATATTTCCAGAACGGGAATTTAAGACCTCCCCGGAGACTCGCGAGATCCAGAAGGCGCAGCAAGGCGCCGAAGCCGGAGTAGCAGCCGCCATCCAGGTACTCCGTGATTCGACGATCCGGCTGGACGGGACCCTTTGGTGGAATGGAGCCAAACTGACCTCCCAGGTTCTGAAGCAGCAAATCAGCATAGCGGTGCTGGGGCATGGTTGTGTGGCCAGCCGGACCATTGTAGCTTGCGGTGAGCAGGGAGTAGATCCTCACCAGGAGGGGAGTGGTTTGCTCAAGGCACACCAGCCCATAATCATTGATGTCTTTCCCCGTTCCCAACGGTCAGGGTATTGGGGGGACATCACTCGGACCGTTGTGAAGGGCCGTGCCAGCGACCGTCTTAAGGCTCAATACCAGGCTGTGTATGGGGCCCAGAAACTGGCCTTGGAGGAAATCCGGCCGGGGATTTCTGGGCGCGCGGTTCACCAAAAGGTAGTCGATTATTTCCAGCGGCAAGGTTTCGTCACCGGAACAATCAGAGGGCGGATGCAAGGCTTTTTCCATGGAACCGGGCACGGGGTTGGGCTGGAAATTCATGAAGCGCCCCGGCTCAGCGGCAAAGGAGACGATTGTCTCAGACCCGGTCATGTTGTCACCGTTGAACCTGGACTCTATTATGCAGGCATTGGTGGAGTCCGTCTTGAAGACCTTGTAGTCGTGACCCCGACAGGGATCCGGAATCTGACTCGCTTCCCCAAGTACCTGGAACTCAGATAATCTAACCCTACATCTTTTCTCCGCCCCCAATGGCATACTGCGTTTACTGATCTGCCTCATGGCCAGACTCTTTCCGAGTGGGCAGTATGCTGCTGCGTGCAGGGCCATCCCGAACTCTGTGGTATGATCTGTTCTCGTGGAGTGGGGCAGGAGGCTAGAGAGACCATCAGTGTGGAAACAGCTACAACGCGCGTTCTCTGGATTATTGAAGACCCTTCATATCCTGTTCTTGGAGATGACCGGGTTCCTCTTCCTTGTCCTGGGTGGAATCATTCTCTTCAGTGCTTACAGACAAATTCGAAGTTACCTGGATTTGGGAGAACTTTCTTATTACAAGTTGACCTCCACAGTAGCATTCGGTGGCCTGATGCTGGGCTACGGAGTTCACTCGTTTCTTAAGGCCAAGGTCATCAATCGCCGGCAAGTGCGTGCTCAGGCAGAAAGTTCGGTGACGAACGATCGTCTCGACTCCCGAACCGGCGACCGCTGACGATTTGAGGGAAGTGCCGCTACGAGTTATTCTCTGTCAGCCATGAAACCGATTCTGAGGATTCATAATTTAGAGACACTGATAGAGACTGCCGAAGGACCCATACGGGCAGTCAACCAGGTATCTCTCTCCGTTCCGAGAGGCATGACACTTGGTCTGGTCGGCGAGTCGGGTTGCGGCAAGACCATGACTGCGCTTTCTGTCCTGAGACTCATTCGTTATCCTGCGCGAATCGTGGCCGGAGAAATCTGGTTCTCTGAAAACGGGGGTATGCAACCCAACGACGGGACTGCCTTACCCTCGGCTGGAATTGGGCATTCCCGTGCCGACGTGGCATCGGGTGAGCCGTTACCCATTGATTTGCTGAGGCTCTCTAGAGCTGAGATGCGGAGGGTACGGGGGCGGAAGATCGCCATGATTTTTCAGGAACCCATGATAGCCTTTAACCCGGTGCTCACCATCGGCAGTCAGATCATTGAGGCCATACAAACGCATGAGAACTTGTCCAATAGGGAGGCAAAGGGTCTTGCGGTCGAGGCCCTGCGTGCTGTCTCCGTGCCCATGCCCGAACGGCGTTTGATGGAGTATCCGCATCAGCTTTCAGGAGGGTTGCGGCAGCGGGCGATGATTGCCATGGCCTTGGCTCTTCGTCCCAGCCTCTTGATTGCCGATGAGCCCACCACGGCTCTGGACGTAACCATCCAGGCTCAGATTCTAGACCTGCTGGAGAGATTGAAGGCAGAATTCCAGTTGTCCCTTCTGATCATCTCGCATGATCTGGCGGTGGTTTCGAGAATTGCCGATGAAGTCTGTATCATGTACGCCGGCCGGATTGTCGAGCAGGGGCCGGCGAGGAGCGTGTTACAAAACCCACGACACCCCTATACCGAAGCCCTCATGCGTGCATTCCCCCAACGGGAGACTCGGCGGGGACAGGGTCATGGCTTGCAACCGATTCCAGGCTCGGTGCCCGATCTACGGTGTGTCGTGATTGGCTGTTCTTTTCAGCCCCGCTGCCGCTACGAGATGGGACCCCGTTGCTCCCAGTCCCCTATTGAGTTGACCCATGTCAATCCAGGTTGGCAGGTTCGCTGCGTCAAATACGTCTAAGCCTGTATGGTTGAAGCCATTCTCGGTAGGGATTTCATGCAAATCCGGATGTCGGATCTAGCGAAGGGCGTTGCTCGACTTTCTGAAATATATACACGTCAGCGCCAAGATTTATCGGCTGCGTTATTACGGGATCCACTCCTCCGCCAAGCTTATCTTCTCTATTTTTTCCCGGCGAATCTTGCCAAGATGAAATCGATCCTTCGGGAGATTTGGGCGCATCCCGCTGCCCCGGAATTCATGACCCCCAATCCTCGAATCCTGGATCTCGGTTGTGGCCCTGGAACTCACCTCATTGGCTTCCTGGACTTTTGGGTGAACAACCGTTCGGTTTGGGAGTCGCTGGAAGGTGTGGCTGTAGATTCAGTTGATGCCAATCTGCGTGCGAGCCAGACCTTGTTCGCCCGGCAGGCCGCGCTCGTCAAAGAGGTGAAGCATGCGGCGAGGAGCCGCTTGCAGACTGTGGTAGCAGATCTGACGCGACTCCATTCCCTACAGCTCGAGGGGGAGTTTGACTTCATTGTCTTGGGGGATGTTCTCAATGAACTGTTTCCTGGGGATGAATGGCTGAAAAGCCGTCACGAACTGGTTTCAGCCGTGGTGACCCGTTGGCTGGCTCGCCGAGGGTTCCTGATTCTGCTCGAGCCGGCTCTTAGAGAAACCTCTAGGCAACTCCTTCAGTTGAGGGACCGTCTTCTAATTAGCACCGACTTAAAAGTCTACGGCCCGTGCGTACATAACGGTCCCTGTCCCGCTGTCAGCCAGGATCATCCAAGGGACTGGTGTCATGAGGACCGCGCCTGGACCCCCCCCGAAATCATTCGCAAAGTCAATAGCTTGCTCGGAAATCACAAGGACTCTCTAAAATTCTCCTATGTGATTTTGAGCCGGTTGGGAGTCTCCGTAAAGGATCCGAGATTCAGCGCAGTTCAGGAGAGGTCTTCCTGTGCAGTGCCTTCCTCTGCCCAAGCCGCCGTTAATGAGTTGCAGACTCCCTCCCTTCAGACGGAACAAAGGAGTCGGCTACGGACTCGAGGAGATTTGACAGGTTCTGAAGTCTGGCGTGTCGTGAGCGAATTGATGGAAGAAAAAGGCAAAGCTTCCATTTATCTATGTGGAGAATGCGGGCGTTGCAGGGTCACCCGTTTGAACAAGCATGGGTCCCAAGCCAATCAAGCTTTTCTTCGTTTGGACCGCGGACATGTAGTTCGCACGGATTGCCTAAGAATCCGCAGTGACCAGGAGGCTCGAGTGGAACCTGAGAGCCGGGTCAGCGTTGAGTTTAGTCAGAATGAGAATAGGCATTAATCCGTCAAATGCCAATGTCCTTAACCGAGAATAGCGCGTTGCTGCGTGTCCGGGACTTGAAGAAGTATTACCCGGTTCGGACTCGCCTGGGCAGGAGGGGCAGGGAGACAGTAAAAGCCCTGGATGGTGTCAGTCTGGACATCCGCCGCGGTGAGACCTTCGGGTTGGTAGGAGAATCTGGTTGCGGCAAAACCACCCTGGGATATTGTTTGCTTCGCCTCATCGAGCCGAGTTCAGGCGAGATCTACTTCGAGGGCAGGAAAGTGTTAGAGCTGGATTCCCGGTCGATGAGGCAGTTGCGACGGCAGATTCAGATCGTTTTTCAAGATCCCTACTCCTCGCTGAACCCCAGAATGACAGTCAAGGATATCCTCGAAGAACCTTTCATCATCCATGGCTTTGTTTCGAGACGGCAGCAAGTGGAAGAGGTGAAAGGATTGCTCAAGGTCGTGGGGCTGGATTTGTCCTCGCTGGATAAATATCCCCACCAATTTAGCGGTGGACAGCGCCAGCGGATTGCAGTTGCCCGGGCGCTTGCTCTGAAGCCTCAGCTAATTGTCGCTGATGAGCCAGTGTCGGCCCTGGATGTTTCTGTTCAAGCCCAAATCGTCAGTTTGTTCGAAGAGCTTCAAGCCCAATACAACCTGACTTACTTGTTCATTTCCCATGGCATTCCAGTCGTGGAGTACATCAGTCATACAATTGGAGTCATGTATCTGGGAAAACTGGTGGAAGTCGGGAGCCGTTCCGAAATCGGCGAGAACCCGCTTCATCCTTACACCCAGATTTTATTGGCTTCAGTTCCCGTCTTGAATGGTGCGGTGGCTAAGGAGATCACTCATCTTGAGGGGGAAGTTCCTAGTCCCATTAATCCTCCGCCAGGTTGTCGATTTCACACTCGGTGCCCCTTCGTCATGGAACGGTGCAAGTCTGAGGCGCCCCGGGAAATCCACGTGACCCCGACTCACTGGGTCAGTTGTCATCTGATTGACGAACGGGGTTGAAATCCCGTGATTTCCAAGGCGGTGGTTTGCGCGGCATCCGCCAGAGGTTGCAGTTTTGAGATTTGAACTGATTGCACAAGACACCCGGACACGTGCTCGAGTGGGGCGCATTTTCACCGACCACGGAGAAATCCTGACTCCAGTGTTCATGCCAGTGGGTACGGCCGGAACCGTTAAAGCAGTCAACCAGGAGCAATTGGAGGATCTGGAGACCGAGATCCTTCTGAGCAATACCTATCACTTGTATTTGCGGCCAGGACATGAGCTGATTTACGAGCTAGGCGGCCTCCACAAATTCATGGCTTGGGACCATCCTATTCTGACCGACAGTGGAGGATATCAGGTTTTCAGTCAGGCTCGACTCAGAGAGATCAGCGAGGATGGGGTCCGTTTCCGTTCCCCCCTTGACGGGTCGGAGCACTTCCTTTCTCCAGAAAAAGCCATGGAAATCCAGGTGTGTCTCGGGGCGGATATCGTCATGGCTTTTGACGAATGTATCCCTTATCCTTCGGATCTCCCTCAGGCCCGTGAATCAATGGAGCGGACCTTACGTTGGGCCAGAAGGTCCAAAGAGGAATTCGACCAGCCGGGTTTGAAGAGGCTCGCTCATCAACAGTGGCTTTTCGGGATCGGTCAAGGTGGAGTCTATCCTGAGTTGAGGAAGGCATGCATCGACCGGTTGGTTGAAATTGAGTTTCCGGGCTATGCCATTGGAGGGCTTTCCGTGGGTGAACCCAAGCCCTTGATGTACCAGTTAGTCGAACAGAGCACGGAATGGTTGCCAGATCATCGTCCCCGCTATTTGATGGGAGTGGGGACCCCCGCAGACCTGGTGGAATGCATTGCCCTGGGAGTAGATATGTTTGACTGCGTCATGCCGACTCGCAACGGGCGCAATGGCTGGCTTTTTACACGGACTGGCCACATCGTAATAAAGAACGCCCAGTATAAGAGGGACCAGCAGCCGATAGATCCCGCTTGCCGATGCAGAGTTTGTCGCCGCTATACCCGCGCTTACTTGCGGCATCTGTTCCACGCCAATGAGATCCTGAGTGCGATGCTGAACACCTACCACAACCTCCACTTTTATCTTGACATGGTTAGGCAAATTAGGGATGCTATCGCGTTCAAGAAGCTGGCAGACTACATAATGGAGTTTAAAGCAAGGCAGGAAACAGGCTAGAACAAAGTAGCAGCGGAAAGACACTCTGCCTTTCTGAGTTGTATTGGGAAGTTGACGAATTGAAAAGATCCAGCCGAGTCTCTGCAGAGATTAAAGGTCCCAATCTTTAATCAGAGTGCTGGCTGCCCAAGAATAGCCCTTTCCATCCAAACTCAAAATTTCGAAAACACATCAACCACAGGGAGGACGGGTTCATGGCACCTCTGGCTTTAATGGCGGCCAACGGTCAGCCGACGCCTTATTTGCAGTTTCTGCCTTTGGTCGCGATTGCATTAATCTTCTACTTCATCGTATTCCTCCCTAACAAGCGAAAGCAGAACGCCCTGAAACAGATGCTCGACAATCTGAAGAACGGAGATAAGGTGATCACGTCCGGTGGCATATACGGGATTGTGGCGGGCATCAAAGACGATCGAGTGCAGTTGAAAGTTGCCGATCAGGTGAAAATTGAGATTTCCAAAAATGCCATTGTAGCAAAGCAGCAGGAAGAGCAGAGTTGACGCTGGAAATCATTAAGAGAAGGACTTGTTGAGGTTAAGCAATAATGAAGAAGAATCTGAGATGGAAGCTAATCTTCATCTTTGCGGTCACGGTGGCCTGCGTCTTGGGCATTACCGGATTGCCCCCCAGCTGGAACAACGTTAAAGAACGAATCCGACTGGGTTTGGATTTGAGGGGGGGGATCCATCTGGTGTTGCAGGTGGTCACCGACGATGCAGTAAACATTGAAACGGATCAAGCCGTGGAACGCCTGAAGGATGAGCTTCGTTCGCGGCAAATCTCGTTTGCCGAGGTGCGGAAGCGGGATTTGAAGGCTATTGAAATCCGAGAGGTCGACCCGCAGAAACACTCAGAAATCCGCGGCCTTATCGACGATTACTTTCAATACTGGAACCGATCCACCCTCTCCGATGCGGCTAATTCCTACCTGCTTACGCTGAAGCCCAGTGTGGAATCCCAGGTTCGGGAAAGCGCGGTCCAGCAGGCCATCCAGACCATCCGCAACCGGGTGGACCAATTGGGTGTGGCCGAGCCGGTTATACAA
>JBGOTQ010000013.1:0-43868 GCA_041476565.1 Terriglobia bacterium
CATCTCCCGGCATTGCGCGACCGGCGGGAAGATATTCCTTTGTTGACGAAGCATTTCGTAAAAAAGTATTGTCAGAACTCTAATATGGAACCCAAGACTGTGGCCCAGGAAGCCATGAAGATGCTCATGAATTATTCATGGCCTGGGAACATCCGTCAGCTGGAAAATGCCATCGAAAGGGCCGTGGCCTTGGTGGGTCCGCGCAATGTGATCCTCCCTTCTGACTTGCCTGCGGAAGTTCAGAAGACCAGCGCCAACCTGTTCCTATCCGAAATCTACATCCCTGATGAAGGGGTGAACTTTAACACGGAAGTCTCCAACGTCGAGAAGGAGTTAATCATGCAGAGCCTGCGGAAATCCGGTGGGAACAAGAAGCAGGCAGCCAAACTCCTGAACTTGAAACGCACGACGTTGATCGAAAAGCTAAAGCGCCTTAACTTGATGGATAAAACCGACCAGGAAGTCTCTGCCAAGGTCTCTAAAGGGAGTCTGCGATTAAAATGAGGCCTGAGAATGTGCAAGTTAAAAAGAGTGCTGGTCCCAACCGCTCGGGGAACCCTTTATCTCATGATGGAGTAAAAGAATGGAATATGACTTCAATGAAGCCCGTAACTCGCTCCACAAGCTGAACAACAAGATTGCCCAGATCCTGGTTTACGCGGAGCTCCTGCAGCTAAACCTGACGAACGAGAAAGACAAGGAACGGGTCAAGGTGATCATTTCGGGAGCGCTGGAGTCACGGGATATCACGGCAAAATTGATGATCGAGATGCCAAAGTCCGGAGACGGGGCGACCCTGCAACCCTAGCGTCCATGAAGAAGCCCAATATCAAGTGGAATTTCGAGACGATTGTGGGGCTTTTGATCTTTTTGATCCTTGGTCTTTACTATGTTGTCCTGCTCGTCCTCTTCCTTCTTGTGAAGTATTTGTAGGATTGTGGGCCTCTCATGGCGATCGGCTATTTGGGCCGGTAGGTGGAATGCTTCAGCTTGGTTCGCAACCTAAGGACTGCTTTAGTGTGCAACTGAGACACCCTTGATTCGTTGACCCTCAGTACTGCACCAATCTCTTTCATTGTCAGCTCTTCCAGGTAGTACAACGATATTACCAGGCGCTCTTTCCGCGGCAACGTGTCGACAGATTCAGCAAGAATCTTCTTCAGCTCTTCCTTTTCAAAAACGTGGTACGGACTGCTTGTAACTCCGTCAGGGTAATAGTTAATCAGGCTTTCTGTGTCACTCTCTTCTTCGTCATATTTCTTGGATGCATCGTAGAAGCTGCCAATGCTGAGTCCTTTTAACTGGTCGGTCAGTTTGAAAAGGTCGTCCAGTTCCATCCCCATCTCGTCACAGAGTTCCTGTTCACTGGCTTCCCGGCCCAATTCCTGTTGTAGCTTCTGAGAGGCCCTGGTGAGTTCCTTGCTCTTTTTCCTCAAAGAACGAGGAGCCCAGTCCAGTTCTCTCAAACTGTCCAGCATAGCCCCGCGGATCCTCAGTTCGGCATAAGTCTTGAATTTGACTCCACGAGAGGGTTCGAACTTCTCAACAGCATCAATCAATCCCAGAACTCCTGCATTGATCAAATCGTTGATCTCGACATTGGGGGGCAACTGGGTAGCGATACGGTATGCATGGTACTTGATTAGTGGGACGTGTTCCAAGATCAGGTCTTCTCTTCTCTTGGCTGCGTTCGATATTCGGGGTTGACTGGCGGTCCGCTTCTGGGTTTGTAGCATTGCTCCTCCCTGCGATGATAAGAAGGTTTGCATCCAATTCGGAAAAGTCTTACTCG
This sequence comes from Terriglobia bacterium, assembly GCA_041476565.1. Classification (GTDB taxonomy): domain Bacteria; phylum Acidobacteriota; class Terriglobia; order Versatilivoradales; family Versatilivoraceae; genus DATKMG01. The sequence continues at coordinate 1,793 of JBGOTQ010000013.1, forward strand.
GGGAAGCTTGAAGAGGAAAAGATCAGTCTGAAGATTCGAATGACCTCTTCGTGTATTCCCTGGTCAGTGCGTAGAACATAAAGCACGATTCTGTCCAGGTCAAAATGACCGAGTACAATATTTGGCTCCTATCAGAATTATCAAACCTAAATATATGAAATTATGGATGATATTTAATCAGAGGTGAGCCAAGAAGAGGCTGAAAAAGTGGATTTTCTGATGAGAATCAGCTATTAAGATCGCGGAGAAGTGTCAATATCTTGGCGTAAAGTCAAATCTGTGACTTGGCCTTTTGAGAGAATGTCGTTTCTCTTTGCTGAATTTAGTACTCGAGGTTCCTAGAATATCTATTCGTGAAATTAGGATAGAACTTTAGGGTTATTTTGAATTTCATTCGTGGTTTGTGGATGGAAAACAGGCTGGAGTTTATTTCGTCCCCAGAACTACAACAGTCAAATTTCCCGGGGGCAAGGCTACAAATCCCTGCTAGCCATGGGTATCGGTCCGATACGTTGAAGCGGGTTGTATGGGTGCAGGACAACCGGCGGGATCGATGGCCACACAGACCACGGTCGCCTCGGTGACTTTCACAATATGGGCTCTTTCCTGCTCATCGAAGCGTTCCGCTTCGACGTCCACTTTGACAGTAAGAGAGGTTCGCCCCACTTTGACAATGGCAGTGTAGAAACTAACTACATCGCCTAAGTGAACGGGTGCCACAAACTCTACTGCGTTCAGGGCCTTAGTGACGAATCTCTGGCTGGCGTACTTGTAAGCCTGAATTGCTGCGGCCTGGTCGATGTAGCTGAGGATCACTCCCCCGAATATAGTCCCCATGGCGTTGGTGTCTTTAGGCATCATAATGACGCGGATGGCTGGGTTGGACCGGTAGATTTCCGTCACTGCAGGAGATCCTCTATGTGATAGATCATTTCCTTGCGGCTATAAGCAGCTATTTCAATAATTCCGATATCCATACGAATGACGTCCTCCAGGCAGGCCTCGACACAGAAACCACAAAACACGCAGACTCCCAGGTCGATGTCGAACCGGATGGGGTATTTCTCGATGTTTGGGTCCGGGTGTTCCCCCGCCACAATGTAAATGCACCGAGCCGGGCAAGCCGTTTCGCACATCATGCAGGCCACACAGCGGGGAGACCCGTCTTGTCTCTTAGTAAGCCGGTGGCGGCTCCGGTAACGAGCAGAGAGTTGTCTCCGCTCTTCAGGATACTGGATAGTTACAGCTCCCTTTCCAATATGGCGGAACCCCAACTGGCGCAAGATGTGTTTCTTCATGTTGCTGAAAAAATGCCGGCTGGTCAGCCAGAGTCCCTTGAATGCTTCGAAGATATAAAGCCGCTCGGCAAATGAAAGATCGCGAGAGTTCATTAATGCACCCACAATACCACCAGGCTGGTCACCAGCAGGTTAACTAGCGAAAGAGGGAATACCATTTTCCAGCCCAATCGCATCAACTGATCATAACGAAAACGAGGCAATGTCCACCGCACCAACAGTAGGAACCAGCAAAGGATAAGAACCTTAAGGCCGTAAGCCGACACTTGAAGTATCGAAACAGTCAGTCCTCCCAGAGCGAAGTGGAAGCCACCGGGCAAAAGAAAGCCGTCACCCATCAAGTAAGGGACTTGCCAGCCCCCGAAAAATAGTGTCGTGACCAAGGCTGCAATCAGCGCCGTTTCAATGAAGTCTGTCAGCATGAAGACACCAAACTTCATGCTGCTGTATTCCACGAAGTAACCGATAATCTCTGATTCACCTTCAGGAAGATCAAACGGGATACGCTTGGTTTCAGCAATTCCTGCAACCAGGAAAAGGAGACAGCCGAGGGGTTGGACCACTATTCCCCATTTCGGGATGAACCCCCATATGAGTTCTCCCTGCTTTTGAACAATGGTTTGGAGGCTCATCGACTCAAAAATCATCAAGATCCCCAAAATAGTGGCACCAATGGTGATCTCATATGAAAACATCTGCGAGCTTCCACGCATCCCTCCCAGGAATGCATAGTTGTTGTTAGAAGTCCATCCCGCCAGGACAACCCCATAAATGCCCAGGGACATGGCCGCGAAGACATAGAGAATCCCAACATTCAAATCGATGATCTGCAGTCTGATGTCGTGTCCAAACAGGGAGACAGTATTGCCGAAGGGGATGGCGGCAAAGCCAATTAAGGCGAAGAAACCGGAAAGGAAAGGAGCCAATGTATGCAAGAAGGGATGCTCGGTCTGAGGGGAGAAATCTTCCTTGACAAACATCTTGATGCCATCGGCCAGAATCTGGAACAAGCCGTAGGCCCGGAAACCCAGGATGCTGGCGCGATTGGCGCCAATCCGATCCTGCATGACAGCACTTTGCTTGCGTTCCATCCAGGTCAGGATCGCAGCCAGCGTCATGACGCCAACCAAGACTAACAATACCTTCGCCAGCTCAATGCTAAGTGTGATCATGAATTGTCGACTTGAGTCCGGGTAAGATTAGGCAACCCAACGCCGCTTCCCCCGATCTTTTCATAGTCCAAACCTTCGAACTCGACCACCCAATGGGTCAATTCGGCAAAGACACTCTCTGCGTCGGTGTAAGAATAAGGTCGCCCAAGGATGCATGCCAGATCCTGCACGATCTTCCAGTTCCACCGGGCATCCCCCAAAGGCTCGACGGCCTGGTGAATTCGCTGGACCTTTCCTTCGAAATTGGTAAAGGTTCCTTCAGTTTCCGCATAGGTGGACGCGGGCAGGATTAGGTCGGCCAAACGGCTGGTAGAATTGGCATTGCTGCCTTGATAGATAACAAATGCGGCGCGGTCCAACAAGCCGTGAGCTTCGGCTTCCCCCATCTTGGCGACCAGGTCCTGTTCAAAAACGTAGAGCAGAGACAATTCCGAGTCCGGCTTCGATTCCAAATACCTTTGAAAATCAAAGCTTCCTGGGTCGGCAACGATTGCCCGGGCCCCCTCCGTGTTAGGATTCTTGTCGGCACGAATGAGGAAATCATCCTCACTCTTGGGTTGCCCGTCTGGGACTCGGAAGTCAATCTGCGTAATCCCTAAATCGACTCCCAAAAACCTACGAATCAGAAAAAGATCCTCATTGGTCAACTGAGCGGACGGCAAGACTAGAATCGAATCCTTGTCTATCTTGAGTGCTTGACCCAATTTCTCAGCTGCCAGTTGCAAAGCCCCTGCCCAGCTGACTTCAGTGAAACCTCCCCCTGTCTTGACTGATGGCTGAATCAGGCGAGAGGGATCGTCGATAAACCTGCTCCCATAGCGCCCTTCGTCACACATCCACCACTGGTTGACTTCGGCGTTGAACCGGGGTTTAAGGCGGATGACCCGCCGACCGTCGGCGTGGTGGGGGCGAACCTGGTTAACGTGGAGAGTGATATTGCAACCGCGACTGCATCCCGGGCAAATTGAAGGAGTCTGGTCCAGGTACCAGACACGGCATTGAAAGCGGAAATCACGGTCCAGCAAGGCCCCCACCGGACAAATATCGACAACATTCGCGGAATAAGGATTATCCAGGGCTTTGCCAGCAAGCAGCCGAATCTCTGAGCGAGAGCCACGGTTGAGAATCCCAATCTCGTTACTCTTGGAGATCTCCCGAACAAAGCGAACGCATCGTGAGCAGAGGATACAACGCTCGGTGTCGAGGATCACATGGGGCCCAATTGGCTCAGCTTTGTGTCGCTTGATCTTGTCTTCATCCATGCGACTGTCATACAAGCCAAATTTCATATAATACTCTTGCAGGAAGCACTCTCCAGCCTGATCGCATACGGGACAGTCAAGGGGATGATTGATTAGAAGGAATTCCAGAACGCCACTAACCGCCTTCCTGACCTTATCACTGCGGGTGGACACAACCATGCCGTCGGTCACACGCGTATTGCATGCGGGTTGAAGCTTGGACATCTTTTCAACTTCCACAAGGCACATCCGGCAGGAGCCGGCGATCGAGAGGCCCGGGTGGTAACAGTACCTGGGAATCTCAATCCCGAGTTGCTCAGCCGCCTGAATGATGGTGGTCCCATCGGGGACGGCGATAGTCTGCTGATTGATGGTAAGCGTTGGCATATGTTTCGGATCCTGTCGATGGGCGGCAGACTTCAGGCTCTCACCAAACCGACATCGCAGGCCTTCTCATAAACGTGATATTCGAATTCCTTGCGGAACTTCTGGATGAAACTCCGAACCGGCATGGCAGCGGCATCAGAAAGGGGGCATATGGTAGTGCCCATCATGTTATAGGCCACATCCATCAAAACCTCCAAGTCTTGCTGATGACCGTTCCCGTCGTGGATCCGCTGAAGGATTTTCCTCAGCCAGGTGGTTCCCTCCCTGCAAGGCGTGCATTGGCCGCAGGATTCGTGAGCATAGAACCTGGCAATGCGCAGGAGAACCTTGACCATGCACGTGTCCTCGTTCATCACCACCACCCCACCCGAGCCCAGCATGGAACCGATGGCTGCCACCGAGTCAAAATCCATCTTCACGTCTATTTCATCGCTACTCAGAACTGGACACGAAGTGCCTCCCGGAATGACTGCCTTGACCGCTTTGTTGTCTTTCATCCCGCCAGCGTAATTGAAAATAATTTCCCGCAACGGGATGCCCATGGGCAGTTCATAAGTCCCCGGCCGATTGACGTGACCACTAACAGCATAGAGACGCGTCCCACCATTTTTGGGCGTCCCCAGGGCAGCGAACCAGTCGGCGCCCTTCTCAATAATGGGGGGAACCGAGGCCAACGTCTCCACATTATTAATCACCGTCGGACACCCATACAGCCCATACACAGCTGGAAAGGGTGGTTTCAGGCGAGGCCAGCCTTTTTTCCCTTCCAGCGACTCAAGTAAGGCCGTTTCCTCCCCACAAATGTAAGCGCCTGCCCCACGGTGCAAATAGACATCAAGATTAAACCCTGACCCCAGGATATTCTTGCCCAAGTAACTGTGCCGGTACGCTTCATGGATGGTTCTCTCCAGGATCAGGGCCTGTTCGTAATATTCCCCCCGGATATAGAGGTAAGCGCAATGGGCCCCGATGGCATAACTGGCAATGGCAATCCCTTCCATCAGAAGGTGGGGAACTCTCTCGATAATCACACGATCTTTGCAGGTTCCTGGTTCGCTTTCGTCGGCATTCACTACCAGATACCTAGGCTTATCCAGGTTCTTGGGGATAAAACCCCACTTCATTCCGGTGGGGAACCCTGCACCGCCGCGGCCTCGAAGCCCAGATTTCTTGACCTCTTCAGTCACCTGTTCGGCTTTCATCTCGAACAGTGCTTTTCTTAGGGTCTGATATCCTCCCACCTTGATGTAGTCATCAATCGTGAGTGACGGCGATTCTTGGCAATGCTTCAACAGCACGAGTTCCGGCATATTAGCGATCGAGTTCTCCAGCGATCATGTTAATCGAACCGAAAGTAGGGACAATGTCAGCAATCATGTAACCTTCCAGCATACAATGCAGACCCGACATGAGGGTGAAACAAGGTGCGCGAACCCGCACCCGATAAGGCGCATCGGTCCCATCACTCACCACATAGAAACCTAATTCGCCGTTGGCGCCTTCAACCGCTGCGTAAGCTTCTCCCTTGGGTGGGCGGATGCCTTGCCCGTTCATGACAAGCATAAAGTGATTCATCAAGCCTTCAATGTTTCCATAAAGATCTTTCTTGGAAGGTAACACTGCACCCTTGTCATGAGCAATGACCCGCTGGTACATTCCCTGCTTAAGACCCTCCAGATTGGGCGACAACTGCACCAACGTCTCTTTGACTCCCTTTGTGCGTCCCATCTTGGCAAGGTCCACCATTTCAGACGCTTCAATTTCACTTGCCGCCGGCTCAATATTAATCGAACCAGTGGGAATTCGAGCCAGGCACTGTTCGGCTATGCGGAGACTCTGTTCCATCTCCTGCATGCGCACATAGTATCGATCCAGGTTATCGCCGGAGCTTCCCAGTGGCACCTCAAAATTCACCCGGTCGTAAACAAAGTAGGGCTGGTGCTTGCGAACATCATAATTCACACCTGTGGAGCGAAGTACTGGTCCGGTAAATCCATACGCGATGGCATCTTGCCGAGAGAGAACCCCGATCCCTTTCATCCGATCCACAAAAATCCGGTTGCGGGTGAGCAACTTGTCCACTTCGGTCAGAACCTCTCTGACTTGTTGGAAAGCCGAAAGTGCCTTTTCTTTAAAACCCTCGGGCAGATCTCCCGACACGCCCCCCACTCGGCCGTAAGAGATGGTGAGGCGAGCTCCGGTCACATCTTCAATCAATTCGTAAAGGTACTCCCGAGCCTTCATCATATAGAGGAAGACCGTCATAGCACCAATCTCCATGGCCGAGGCTCCGATGCAAGTCAAATGGTCAACCACTCTCGATATCTCGCTCATGATCACGCGGATGAACTTGCACCGCTCCGTGATCTCGACTCTCATCAATTTCTCAACTGCCATGGCATAGCCAAAATTGTTAATGAGGGGGGAAACATAATTCAGGCGGTCGGTATAGGGGATGGCATTGTTATAGCCGCCAATTTCACAGCTCTTCTCAAAACCACGGTGGAGATAACCGATCTCAATATCGGCCTTGACCACAGTCTCCCCCTCCAACTTGGTCACAATGCGGATGACGCCGTGCATCGCCGGGTGAGAGGGGCCAATGTTCAGTAGCATTTCACTCGTAGCTAAATTATTTTCATGCTCCGTCACTTCAACACTCATTAGCGGTTCCCTTCTCTCCACCTACCCCTCGACTCCTGTTCCTCGCCTGGAGGCTTGTTTCCCTTATCATCTAATGAGCCTTTCTCCCCGGTTAACCTCATTCCCCGTCAGTTTCAACAACCGCTTGATCATTTGAATGACGAAGCGGCGCCTCCCGACTAAAGTTTTCGTTTTGAAACTGATCTTGGCCCCTGCCATCCTCTCATGCCCGCCGGCTGCCCCGACATCACGAAATGCTCTGCGCAACAATTGCCCAGCGTCGCTGTTACGGTCGAAGGTCCTTGCAGAAACGAGGACATCTCCGTTGTAACTTCCAAAACAGAAAATCCATTTGGTCCTTTCCAACCGCATGAGCAGATCTGCCACTTCGGCCACAGTGTCCGGGTTAATGACAGTCTCAAGATTCGCGACGACCACATCGTCGTAGATGCGCGTGTGTTCCAGGGCCGAGTGAATGGTCTTAAAATACTCCCGGCTGACTCGCGCATTCTCAATGTTAGCAAGGAGCTTCTGATCGACCAGGGGATATAAAATGTGGCGAAGCCTTGCCTCGACCTTGCCGACCTCACGGCCCACACCCTCGGTCTCACTCTTGATTGCATAGAAGAGGACCGTTGCCAGAATTGGATCTAAAGGTAATTTGGAGGCAAGAATGTACTCGGTGATGATCGATGCGGTCACATTGTATTTGGGCTTAATATCCCGGAACTGAGCTTTCCGGCTAGCTGAACGAAGAGGGTGATGGTCAAAAATGATTTTGGGCAGGACTCCGTGAGGTAAGGAGTTGTTCCCAGTCGTCGGCTGGGTGTCGACCAGGGCAACACAGGGGTACTCTTCAACTGGCATCCTGGCGAGGGAGAACATTTTGATCCCCAGGTATTTTAGCATTGCCCGGTTTTCTGCTCTCCCTACGATTCCAGCATAGGAAACCAAAGATGGCTTATCAGCAAGATGCACCAACAGGAACTGGAGGCCCACAGCACTTGCGATGGAGTCGGGATCCGGGTTGTCATGCATTAGGATCAGGACCTTCTGCTCATCTTTAACCACATCGAGCAGTCGCTTCAATCTGCGGCGTATCTCAGCAGTTCTCATAAACCCAGAGCGCTCGACATTGTCACTCCCACTCTAGCGCACCTTTCTTCCAGGCGTATATGTAGCCAGCCCCGAGGACTCCAAGGAAGATCATAATGCTGACAAAACCAGACACTCCTAAGCTCTTAAACACCACGGCCCATGGGAACAAGAACACCACCTCAATGTCAAAAAGGATGAAAAGCATGGCAATCAAATAAAACCGAATGGTGAATCGATCGGTAGGCAGCTGGAATGGGCTCTGACCGCACTCAAAAGGAAGTTCTTTGGACTTGTTCGGCTTCCTAGGCCCGAGTAAAGAACCAAAGAGAATCATGGCCCCCACCGTAGCGCCGGATACAGCCATCATAATCAGAAGTGCAAGGTAGTCTCTCATATTCAGCAGATCAAAACCCTCATTATGCCCTTTCAGCGACACCTATTGAAGGTCACGGCCTTTTCACCCAATGGTTTCAGCAGAGTGTCTGCAATCAGTCTCCCTCTCCGGAGAACACCGAGAGGCTTCAGGGAGGCGTCTTTTGACCGGCTTGGAGTGCCACCAGTCTCCTCATCCGGGAGACTCTACGACCTTTGGCTGTCACAGAGACATCATAACCCACCCTCAAGCCCAATCGAACATCCTGAATGCGAAAACCGATAGTATCGACTTCGGGCAAGAAGAAAAAGATCTTTTCGCCCCTCTCGCTTTTGATGAAACCATAACCTTTATCTGGGAAATAATCTGTAATTTCTCCCACTGGATATCGCAACTTCATGTCCCTGAGAGCTTCGACAAGAAATGAGTCGCCCATGACATTCCCCCCTTGTCTCGGGCCTCCCTTGAAGGGGGCATGATACAAGATGACTCCTGCCAGTAATTGAACCCGACTTCTTCATCGTTTCAATGATTCATTTCTGAGCCAGCAGACGTTGATGGGAGATTCCCCTTGGTCGTGGCCAACCGGCAGGATCCAGGAATTTGATTAAGTCACCCCTAAAGCCCGACCCCTTTTGAAAGCAATGATTTAAATCAATTGTTTGCTTAAACTTAGCTTATCGTTATTAGCTCCGTCAAGGCCTATTTCCGGCTTAGACTGGATTCGAAAGGGATAATGTCCGAGGGGCCTTCGGTGTCAGATTCCTGCCAAACGCCGGTGCCACTTCCATGCAGTCTCAACAATTGACTGAAGCTCAGGGAACTTCCTTTCCCAGCCCAACCCACGACGTGCTTTTTCTGAACTTCCGACCAGTACAGGCGGGTCTCCAAGCCGCCTCACCGTCTCAATAACGTTGATTTTGCGACTTGTTACTTCCTCCACAGTCCGAACGACTTCGCGAACTGAGAAGCCGGTACCGTTCCCCAGATTAAATACCTCACTGGCTTCTTCCGCCATTAAATACTTAAGTCCCAGCATGTGAGCTATGGCGATATCCGTCACGTGGATGTAATCGCGAATACATGTGCCGTCGGGGGTTGTATAGTCCGTCCCATAGATCTGAACGGCCTCCCGCCTACCGGCTGCCACATCCAGAACCAGGGGAATGAGATGAGTTTCGGGTGTATGCCATTCCCCAATGTCACCCTCCGGATCGGCACCAGCTGCATTAAAGTAACGGAAGGAGATTGACTTAAATCCATAGGCAAGATCAAAGTCACTCAGCATTCGCTCCACCATCATTTTAGTGGCCCCATAGGGATTGATAGGATTCTGAGGATGGTCTTCGGTTAAAGGCAGCTTCAGGGGGACTCCGTAAGTGGCACAGGTAGACGAAAAGATGAATTTCCTGACATTCGCCTTGATCATTGTCTTCAGCAGATTGAGTGTCGAAGCTACATTGTTTTGGTAGTACTTGGAAGGATCAATGACCGATTCTCCGACGTAACAATAAGCGGCAAAGTGCATGACAACTTCAATCGGATATTCGGCAAAGACCCTCTCCAATAGGCGTGTGTCTTCCAGGTCGCCTTCAATGAGTTTGATCCCCAGGACCAACTCGCGGTGGCCATGGACCAAATTGTCAAGGACCATCACAGGGAATCCTTCACGAACGAGTTGCCGGACTGTATGCGAGCCCACATAGCCAGCCCCTCCGACGACAAGGATATTGTTCATACGAATTCGATCTCTCCCGGCAGGATGAGCCTTTGGAAGATTCAGTGGCTCATTGGGCTTGAACCCAAACAAGCGAGTTTACATAAAGGCGGGGGAGGCCGCAAAAGAAAATGACTGCGGAGTATTGATTATTGAGCCGGAGGGATTCATTCCAGGAATGGCTCCCTCCGGTGGAACTATTCAGGTGAGAGGATCTGGCGGTACCCGAGGTTGACGATGTCTTCAAAGCGGGGAGTCCCCGGCGGCAGCTTGGCAGGATCGAGGAAATCCGCATCGAAGGAATAATGCCGCGTCGGTGCCCCGTAAACCACGTTGCAGCACTTGTAGACCCCTACGGCATACTCGGAATTGAAAAGGCTCACGAGGGAGCCATTATAGTAGATATTGGTTCCGCCCCAATTTTCCAGGTACCGCAAGAAGTTATGCACTCCTCCGTCTGTCCCGAAGTCCTCAGGGGCTCCCCATCCTGGCTGCGGGAATGAACGGTTCTTCCCGGCAGCCACTCCCATCCGATAATAGGTGGTAGTGACAGAGCGACCACCCGTATTGATCGGGTTAAGAAAGCTGTTGAGGTTCTTCCAATTGTTTGAGAGCAAGGTGATGGCATCGGCCATAACGGAGGCGGAGGCATGGTTACCGCTGAAAGTGGAATCATTCGCGTTGTAGTTGCCGAACACATACGCCGGATTCTCACTGGCCACCGTGAAACCGCCCGTTCCGTCTGGCCGGACGGGGACGTTCCCCAACCCGCCATTGACCAGCTTTAAGCCGTGCCGTGGCCCTGTGACCCGGTTCTTGCGGGCGATTTCACTGTCTACTCGCGTAATCACATTGTCATTCGCGTTATTGCCTCCCTGGGCTGCCTTGATGAATCCATCTCCGAGAGTAGCATTTCCGTAGGTATCTAATGCTCCATTTTGATTGACATCTTCGGCTGCCTCCATATTTCCATCAGGAGTTCCATCGGCCACAGGGGAATTAATCATATCTTCAAACCCATAGGTGCCATCTTTTGTACCACTGGCATTGGGCTGCATGCCGCGCCGGTCTGAAAAATAGAGAATATAGCCGTTTTGTGTGGAAAAATCTGTCTGGTTCCCAGTCGCGCCGATCGTGCCATCAAACCATTTCTTTAAGTTCCCAACGTCGAGTTCCACGAGGTTCATAATTCCACCCAGGGCACAGGTGGTATTTGAGGATCCGGGGGACGTCCCATCCCGAACCTCACCTTCGCGGGTGTCGTACAAGTTGATGGGGAACCAGTTGTTCTGAGTTCCCACCCCTGTGATGCTGGTACTTTCATAGGGGGCGTTGGTCAGCAGGTTATCGTGGTTCCTGTCGGCCTGCAACTGGAAGAGTAAAATACCATTGGGATGAACATCGTTTGGTACCCCGGCTGTGGGCGAATTCAATCCTCGGGCAAATCCCAACTCCAGCCATTCTTTCGTCACGCCATCCCATCCGCCGTCATTGCGGCGTCGCTCCACCCGAAGGTAACCTCCAACAAGCGGCCATTTCAAATATACGCCAGCGGCGATGGCATCGGCCGGATCGATCCATTGAGGCTCCAATGTGACGTTGACGTGGCTTCCCACAGGGTACTCGAATTGCACATTTGTCCCTTCGGCGAAATAAGTGGTGTTCACCGTGGCTCCTGGAGCAAATGGGACGGGGACACCGTTTGCGTAAACGCCTTCATTGGCGAGTTTGATGTTGTTTGTTCCAAGTTCTCCCACACCGCCTGGTAGTTCAGATATGTCATCTACCAGCAAGACTCGAATAGTGGCCAGATTGTAGAATCGGGATTCACCGATGAGAGATGCTGGATCTTCTCCATCAGGGGGGCGGCGGATGATCTGAACCGGGCGGGCACCTCCTCCCACAAATGGCAAACTGAGCCTCTTGGCGCCGGTATCACCATTCACCAACCAGCCGCAGTAGAAACTGGTAGAAATCATGTTCCAGTTGTCGTTCTTGGCGCTGGTGGGGCCGGTAATCCGACTCCCTTCATCCAGTGTCAAGGTCCGGCAATTAGGATTAGTAGCGGGATTGGTGTCACAGCCAGCAGGGGCTTTAGGAATCCGCACCGGCTGGGAACGCGTGGTCCCGTCCCCGATAAAGAATCCGTTGGAAAGTTGGCGGCGAATCACTTCGCCCAGGGCGCTAACCTTTGAATGCATGACCAGGCCGTCGTTGTTGGAACTGGCGAGGAAGAGGTTTCCATTGGTGTGAACTCGGCCCGCAAAATCGAAATTGGGACCGGCGAAATAGCTGAGGTCCCCATCGGAAAACATCCCAAACTGGAACACGGGGATCAATGCTATCTCGGTATTCCTGAGCATGCGGACTTCCGTACCACCACTCTGCCGGGCGGTGGCGCTGAGCGTGGTAGGGATGATCTGAGCCATGAGCCCCTGGTTGGACCCGCTGCTGATGTTGCGTGTCACGGCTGCTGATTGGGTGACTTGATATTCGGAATATGAGATTCCCTGCAAGACAGGCCATTTGTTGGAAGCCGTCACCGCGGTTGCAATCTCTGAAGTAGTTGGAGATAACTTGATAGTGTAAAGCGCTGCCATGTCGGTCATCATTTTTTCCATGGCCGCTTCCGTGGCATAAAAGGACTGCGTGTTTTCCAGGTCTGTGGTATGCATGCGGGTCTCCGAGGAGACTACGTATACCACGGCTACTGAAATGGCAGTGAGCATCAGCAGCACCAGCAGAGCTGCCGGCAGAGCAAAGCCAGAAATGGAAATCGTTCGGCGAGAGTTCATAGCTGTAGTCCTTTTCTTCGTCTGCGAGAAACTAGGTGTACCGATCTCGAAACGCCAGATTTCGGACACTGACGGAAGTGCGCGCGGTGAAGTGGTCATATTTGGCGTTGTAGTAACGCTGAGAGGTCCCGCGCACTCCCAGGCTGATGTTGACCTTGCGAATCTGGTTGGGCAGACCCGCGGTGGCGATGGGCGTCAAATCGTCCAGGTTGCTCGTTGCAGCCATTGTGGTGTTGTTGAAGGTGTCATACGTGATCTGCAGGTTCTCCACATTTTCGGCGACGGGAAACGGGGTCTGGGCATTGACCTGGCGCATGAGCCTGAGCGTCACGTCATCGACATAATACCGGATCACAAATACCCGATAGGCCGTGGTGCTGGGGAAGGTTCCCGCCGGGCTCGACAAGGACATCAAGCTGCCGCTCTCCGCTGTAGGCTGGTTGAAATGGAGAGGGTCGTTGGCTGCCACCGAAACCCGGGTATCGTCTATTCCAGTCACCACAACCGCGGCAGCGCCGTAAACGTTGCTCACTATCATGGCATCCCCTATTTGAAGCCCCGCTGTCGATCCGTTGGTGTGGATCTCCGTTGCGTCGTTGGCGATGCTGGTTAGCGTATTCTGCTCGAAAGCCAAGCTGGGGCCCCGATATACCAGGGTCACGACGTCTGTAGCAAGACCGTTGATGGTTGGCCCCAGACCATTACCCGGAGTGATCGCATAAAGCCAATTGTTCCGGGCATCCTGCTCGATCTGACAGCCATTGGAATCACATCCAAACCGGGGAGCCACTGAATTGTCACCATTCGGCAGGGTTACTCCTCCGAGCGGGAACCCGGTTCCGGCAATGCTCAGGTCCTGGGCCATCAAGTTTAGCGCTGCCCGGGCGTTTTGTTGCAGCTCAGTCCTCTGGGTGGCAGCCTCACCCATGTTGACGCTTTGCCGGAATAGTTCTAACACGCTGGCTAGGACCAGCAAGCTCATGGAAATGGCGACCAGGACCTCGACCAAACTAAACCCCGGGCTGGAACGTCTTTGACAAGTTTTCACCGGAAACTCCCTTTAGCGATAACGAGAAATATAAGTGCGAACCTGGTAATTGCGAATCCAACCGCGCGGGGCGGCATAACGAATCGTGACCGTAATCTGGCGAAGGTCATCGGTGAGGTCTGTAATCTCGATCTGGCGTTGGAACTCGTTTAGCACCCGGCTGGTCCCGTCAGGGATGACCATGGATTCCACCGGTCCATCATCAGCGGTTCCCACCAGGCCGTCATCCCCGGGCGTCGTCAGCGGCTGCAAACCTGTCACGAAGATACCATTTCCGGATCCTGTGTTTCTGACGTTGTCAAAGGTCACCTGTTGAGTATTCCTGGCTGTGAAGATGCACTCCAAGGCCTCCCGTGACTTTTGCTTGGCGATGAGACTCTCTTCGGCGAAGGTCATGGCTACCATGGAGTGCATGAATAGACTCATGACGCCACCCAGCCCGATCAACAAAACCAACATCGCCATCAGGAATTCAAGGAGACTAAAGCCTCGTGCCCCCATGCGAACCAACACTTCTGGGGATATCCCACAATGAGATTCACCTTGCCACTGGCAGACCGCATCATCCCGTCTCACCCGCACTGTAGGCACATGGCTCCAGGGCCAAGGCATTTCCGGCTTTGCTTCCTGACTGCATTCCATATTTCTCTCCGTAGTGACACAGGTCTATTCCCAACTCCCGTAAGTACCTCCCGAACCCCGGAACCGAAGTCCTTTGATCCGGCCGGTCGAGCCAAACAAGGTCACAGCCCTCGTGCTTGGGACGTCGCCTATCCGTCCCAACATGACTTGCCCTAGGGCCAGTGCCCCGGCAGCGTCAACACCTGAGCCGTCTGGCCGAAACTCCACGTAGGTTTGGGGAGTGTCGTTGAAGCTGATGGCTTCCGCTGTTGTGATTTGTGGGTCAGGATTGATACCAATCCCGTTGCGACCAAAGCTGATGTCGCTTGGGAGATCCACCGTAGCAACTACCGTATCGACCTCACCTAGCGAAGCCATTCCGATCCTGGTGGTCGTGAGTGTCCGGGGAGTTGTGAAGGTAAGCCGATGATTGCGCCTTAGATCGAGAGCTAATTGCCGCGCCCGCCGCATCTCCATTACCACATTGTACATTGCAATATCTTCGTGGGTTTTTCGCACCGCGTTATCGATGAAAGGAAGAGCAACCGCAGTCATCACAGCTACAATGGTCATCACGACCAACGTTTCAACCATGGTGTAACCCTTCTCTCTGCTTTGTTTTTTTCTTTCTCTCATCTCATCCCCATTTCTACAATCCTTGTGACTGGCGAATTACATTAACTAAAACTAACCGTCGCAATTCAACACTTCGCCTCAGGCATGGCTTAATCCCGTATCGGCACGCGATCTTCCACTCTTTAAGCTGATTTGAATAACATGTTTGTGCTTTTGGACTTAGAAGTATTACCCCCCCCATATTCGAGATGGTGGACTGGTGGTCTCTTCCTTGAGATTGAGGGGACAGTGGAAGTCTTTGATTTTGAGCTTTAACCCGGAGATACCCGGGCTCAACCGAGTTGATGGAACAAGATCTCTTCCCGAGTTCCACTCTTAAACGGCTCGATGTCTCTCCCGAAACTCCAGTCTCTCCTGTACCAGTGTTCACCTGAATATTTCTAAGCCATGATGAGATTGTGACTGGAAGCACATAAATCGGCATCGCGAGTTCTTGATGGAAGGTGGGTGCCCATGATGAGAATTTTTCTTCCCATGAGACAGGCACATGACTCACCGCCCTAATGAGCAGACGCCCGTGCTGCCTGCTGCCTGATAGGATAGCAAGCCGTACAATCGATCATAAGCCTCTTATTCTAAGCATCTTCTGAGCATCTTGGAATCGGGCCAATATCCTGTCGTTCGGTAACACCTAGGAATTCAATAAACAAGGCGCTAGTGGTATCAAGGTTGCAACGTTTAATTTAAGGGGTCGTGTCCCTTACCCAGAGGGTAAATGGAAAAGAGCCAATTACAATTTTGTGGATTCTAGACTGGAAATTTCAGAATTTTGGCAGGGGATTAGCGAGAAGATTCTTAATGGCGTGCACCAGAAATGGAGAACGGTTTCAGCATGGTTACAAGCTTTCTAAGGAAAATCTGGATGGAATTGCTTATTGCCCTGGACCCTATGGTCACTCTCGAAGGATTTGAGCTGACGGGGATGCCCTTAGTGCTGCTGCCGAACTCTTCAGATCTTGAGCCTGGACTCAAGCGTAGGCTTACTATCTGTAACCTCTTCATTAACCACCGACAGTCCATCGCTGCCATTGCCCGCGTGCTGGATACTGGTGAAGGAAGAGTCGTGAACGTTCTAATCGAGGAAGGGGTCATCAAGGAGAGGAGACGCTCACAGCCCAAGCATGTAAAGCGTGATAGGCGAAGACCTTTGTTAACTGTGGCATCGCTTCCCTCTGGTTTAAGATCGGTCGGAACCGCCCCGACAGTCGCCAGACCCATAACAGGGCCTTTGCCTCGGTTTCAAACTCTTTTGGGAACTGAATCCGCCAGAGTCACCTACACAATTACCCAATCCGTAGCTCCCCCCGCCACCTCTTTGGATTCGCAGGGAACAGATAACCTTCGGGTAGCAGAACCTGCCATGAAATTAAATTGAATTCGACACGAAGGTAGTTTTCTAAATCCCTCAAGCCCTTTTCCTCATCCGAAAAGTCGCAACTGGGTCAAGTCTACCATTTCTTTCTCCTCAAAGAGTTCAATGGAGCCATAGACACCATCAAATCCAGGAACAACTTTCAAGCGACTTTCCCTCACTCGAATGATCCCTTCGCTGACTTGCGGGTCGACAAAGGATTTTAGGTCGGCTTCACTCATCTCCAACAAAATTTGATACTCCGTGGCCCCACACCCAAGCGCAGCTTCATAAATCCTATCTACCGTCACACTCTCTTTCCCTTTGATACCACACGTGGAGGCTATAATCTCGCGGAGTGGGACAGCTTTCCGATATGGGGGACGCCTTAGCCTCTGAGTATGTATCCAACCTTTCTCCTGAAACACTCCCAGGTCCTTGACTTCTCGATCAGCAATTTCAAGCCCGCGTTGGAGTGCCCCGATGGTGATTTCATTGCGACAAGCAGGACAGCGCTTGCCTTCCAACCTTGTCTCGACGGGGGATTTTATCACTTTGCAATCACGATGTCCGTTAAAGTAGTCCCTCCCGATTTCAGAAAAGAACTCGACAGTTCCGGCTATTGAGTTTTCTCCGCCCCCTCGAAAAGCTTGACAGACCCCCCGATAGGAATATTCCCCTTCAAAAATAGTGCACTCCCGTCCTATGTCTCGAGGGGAGTGAGCATCTGAGAAACTGACAATCTGTTTCTCGTCGAGTTCGCTCACTAGCCAGCAGAAGCCGGGATCACTGGATAGACCGGTTTCAACGGCCAAGATTTGTGGGGATAAGTCTCCAAAGCATTTCACCAATGAATCAAAGCCGAATTTTGAGCCGTACAAGGATCCCCACGGCGAAAAGACATGCAGAGGGATGACCAGACTATCCGGACATATTTCCAGGACTCGAGCCAGAAGCTCGGACGCAGGCATTTGAAAGCGCGGGATTCGACCGGTTATCAAGTCTCCTGACTGACCGAGAACCCGTGCCAGGTGCCGGGCAACCTCCCAGTTAGGTGCAGTCACCAACAAGTGCACCTGGTACTTCCTTCCCTCATTTTGAAAGACGACCTCCACCTCTGTTGTGAGCATCCACCGGATTTCGTCGCCCCCCCTGGAACGGAGGAATCCGCATTCGTCCTGTTCCAGATGGGCTTCGATCAACCTTAGCCAATCGGGATAGATGAAATCTCCCGTCCCCAGTAGCTGGATGCCTTTTCGTTTTGCCCAAAATATCAGTTCGGGGATGCAGTCCCCTCCCAGAACTGACTGGGCAGAGCGGGGGTGGATGTGGAGATCAGCTGTATATTGGCTCATTCTTCGCGAGGGAGGACAAAGCAACTTCAAGTACGAATATCATATCCCAATCGGCCCGGGGATAACCAATCAAAAATAGATTCTCAGAGGAGAGTCCAACAATGGGAGATGATGTAGCCCGTCAACCGAAACAAACATAAAGCGAAGCAATCCTGACCCGGTACCGCCAAAGTGCCTTTTCGTGCTATTTCAGGAGATCACCGATAGCTGGGATAAACTTCAGAAGGCCAAATTGATGTTCCTTGAATTGCGAGTCATTTTGAGTCATGTGTTCTGAAAACATCTTGAATCCAGCTTTCCAGGAGGCCTTCGCCGGAACCTGCCTTATAATCCAGACTTGCTTGGCAACCAAATTCTGTCATTACCCCAGACAAAGAGGAAGTCGAAATGACAAAGGAAGAGCAAGACCGAATGCGGAGAATTCTCACCCTCTTAAAGGGGGAGTATCCTGACGCGCAATGCGCACTAACCCATGCTGGTCCCCTGCAATTGCTAATTGCGACAATCCTGTCTGCTCAGTGTACTGACTTGCGGGTCAATCAAGTCACCCCTGGCCTATTTCAAAGGTACCCCACGGCCAATGATCTTGCAGAAGCGAATTTGTCTGAATTAGAGGGTCTAATTCGTTCCACTGGCTTCTTCCGGATCAAGGCCAGGAACATAAAGGGGACCTGCCAGCGACTAGTCAGTCAATTCAAAGGGAAAATCCCACGCTCCATGGGAGAGCTGCTTACTCTGCCGGGTGTGGCGCGAAAGACTGCTAACGTCGTGCTGGGTTCAGCCTTTGGAATTCCGGCAGGGGTTGTGGTTGATACTCACGTTTTCAGGCTCTCCCACCGATTGAGGCTAACTCGCGCCAAAACCCCAGAAAAGGTCGAGCAAGACCTGATACGGAAGGTTCCACGGGAAGAGTGGATCAACTTCTCCCATCGCCTGATTTTTCACGGACGGCAGGTCTGTTGTGCGCGCAAACCGAAGTGCCACGAATGCAGTCTTACCGAGGTGTGCCCTAAAGTGGGGGTGATGAAGGTTAAAGGGTGAAAAGAGAACCAACTATTGGCTGTCGCCGGATTCCTTCCCCGGGAGTTTTGAGGTCAAATAAGCGAGGCTCTAATTCTCTCGATCAGGAACTCTACCCCCTCGGTGTTCATCGCACCCTCCGGAATGATTACGTGGGCGTAACCCTTGCTAGGTTCCACAAACTCGAGGTGCATGGGGCGCACGGTCTGTAGGTATTGCTGGACAACCGATTCCATCGTGCGTCCTCGTTTGTTGATGTCTCGCCTTAATCTGCGAATGAAGCGGACATCCGGATCAGTATCCACAAATACTCTCAGATCAAACAGGTCCCGGAGTTTCTTGTCCACAAAGATCAGGATTCCTTCAACAACTATGATAGGATGGGGGGCAAGCCGCACCTGTTCAGGTTTGCGACTGTGCGTCGTGAAGTCGTACACAGGCTGACTCACCGGCTGGTTCTGCCTGAGCGCCTCCAGGTGATTGATAAGCAGGCTGGTGTCCAGAGCATCAGGATGGTCGAAGTTAATGCGATTCCGTTCTTCCTGAGTCCGGTGGCTATTGTCCTTGTAGTAAGAATCCTGAGAAAGCAACAACACCTTATCCTCCCCGATGGCTTCGAGCACTTTCCGAGCCACTGTGGTCTTCCCAGAACCTGTCCCGCCGCAGATGCCTATAGTGATCATCGACTTGCTTTACTGGCTTCAACGACAATGGATTCTCTAGTAAGAAGGCCGCACTTCGTCCTGGCGATTCTGCCTGGTTGGACTCAATGCCAGAACAAATCCTAAGCGCAGTCGGTTCACCCTGCGTCCAAACACATTCCCTATGACGATCAACCGCCCATCGAGGTCTTCATCGTGAGGGTCCGGCAGATCGAATCCAAGAGTTTCAACAGTTTCGGTCCGGCCCCCTGACCTGCCCTGATCACCTCGTCGTGCTTGAGAGGAGTCTTGGAAATCCCTGCAGCAAGGTTCGTGATAACAGAAATCCCCAGGCACTCTATCCCCATATGGCGTGCCACGATCACTTCGGGAACAGTGGACATGCCTATGGCGTCAGCCCCGAGCTTCCGGAACATTCGAATTTCCGCAGGAGTCTCGTAGCTCGGCCCGGTCACACCAATGTAGATCCCCTCTCTTATCCGAAGCCTTAACGTCAGGGCACATCTCACGGCTATGGCCCGCAATCGGGAAGAATAGCATTGACTCATGTCGGGAAATCTTGGTCCTAATGATTCCTGGTTGGGCCCAATCAAGGGATTGGGAATGAAGGAGCTCAAGTGATCCCGAATCAGCATCAGATTACCGGGTCGGAACCTCGGGTTCAAGCCCCCAGCCGCATTAGTCAAAATCAGGTTCTGGACCCCGAGGACTCCCAAAACCCGCACTGGAAAGGTGAGGGTCGTCGAGTCGTGGCCTTCGTAGTAATGAACCCGCCCCTCGAGACAGATGACAGAACGGCCCTGGAGCTTTCCTAGACTGAATGTTCCCACATGACCAGCTACAGCGGTTCGCGTGAAATGTGGGATCCTGACAAAGGAGACACTCTTCCTGTCAACAAGAGACTTCGCAAAGCCTCCCAAGCCTGTACCCAGAATTACCGCCAGGGATGGCATCTCCTTTTTCTCACCGGAGAGGCTCAAGGTTCGGACCAAGTAATCTGCAGCTTCGGTGGCCTTCGACAAACAATTCCTCATTCCAAACAATCCGTTAGATGGTTCATTTGAAAAAAACCGATCGCTGGCAATTCGATAGCCAGCCCAAAATATCCTTTGCGACAATAGGAGGAATGCCCATATTGGAAAGATGTGCGCTGCTTTGGTCTTGTGCCATGGAAAAAAACGTTCGAGGCAGCCACAAGTGGTCCTGGACCGACAAAGATTATGAAGAAGCCCAAATTGAGTCAAGTGAGATTCTAGTTGCATGAAACATCGACCCTCTGGTATTTTCAGCCCATTGGACGATGATTCATCTGTGGAGCCGAAAGGTCGTTGATCAGCATGAGGTCCCCCTCCCTAATCGTGGAGACTCCCCCTGCTGAGGACCCCCTCCAGGCGCTAGTTTCAGAGGAACTTCAAAAATTACCGCCCGGTGTTCATGTCGATTTGGGACCGAGCCTTCCGGCCTTCTATGAAATTAATCGCTTGGTGCTGATGGTCCAGGACCCCTTCCACGTTTTTGCATATTGGGAAATTACCGAGAGCCTGAAAGGGCATGTGCTGTCGAGACTCCCCGAGGAGGACCGGCCTGGACTACAGCTGGTCCTGGATTGGTGCCAACTCGAAGGTGGCCAGCGAACCACTTTTGACCTGGGAACCGTGACATGCTGGTGGCTCGAGACAAACCCCGGATTTCACTACCAGGCTCGTCTCTGCTTCTACTCGGAGTTGTATGGCACAATGGCCCTACTCGAGTCCAATATCGTGGAGACCCCGAAATACTCTATTGAACCCTCGGACTCGCTGGCCGCCGAGGATCAGGACGCCACAAACTGGCTTAACCATCTTCTCGAACTGACTAGCGTCGCGAGGATGAAACCGGTAAGTGGCTCGACTCTTGCAGAGGCTGGGCGGCCCGTCTCGCAATCAGTCATGTTGAAAGAGATGGAAGATAAACCACCTGCAGATGGACAGGGCCGAAGGGGCTCCCCTGAAAATTCCACTGGGGAGATCGGACCTCTCCCGAACAGTTGGCCCACGAGCTGATGAAGAACCAGATTTGTTGCCATGGAGGACAGGAATGAAGGCCTTAGTATCGAGGGAAGAGATTGAGCGGCTAATTCGTTTAGAACATTCTGACCCTTTCAGTATCCTTGGCATCCATCCAGTGGAAATTGAGGATGATGGTACCCGGGAATCAGCCAAGGCAGTCGTGGTCCGGGCATTTCTACCAGAGGCCCAGGAAGCTTGGGTTGTTTTGGAGGGGCCCACGGATGGTCTGCAAATTATGGAGAGGATTCACCCCGATGGCTTATTTGAGTCGGTCTTCCTGGATCGACACGACCTGTTTGCTTACCAGCTCCGCATCCAGGATCATGAGGGACGGTTCTCTCAGTTTGTCGACCCTTATAGTTTCCTGCCTGTTCTGACTGACTTCGACCTCCATCTTATGGGCGAAGGCAACCACTACAAGAAATATGAGAAGCTGGGGGCTCATTTGAGGACCATCAGTGGAGTTTCAGGAGTGCAGTTTGCCGTCTGGGCTCCCAATGCCCTGAGAGTCAGCGTAATCGGAGACTTCAACAACTGGGATGGCCGCCGCCACCCCATGAGGATCAGGGGGAACAGTGGGATCTGGGAGTTGTTTATCCCCGGCCTTGTAGAAGGGTTACTCTACAAGTTTGAAGTGAAGTCGTGTCACAACAACCTATTGCTGATCAAGGCAGACCCGTACGGATTCTACTTCGAGAAACCTCCTAAGACTTCCTCTATCATTTACGATCTGCGCGACTATGAGTGGCACGATCAGCTCTGGATGGAGAAGCGGACCCACACGAATTGGCTTGAGGCCCCTCTGGCAGTCTATGAAATCCACTTAGGGTCCTGGATGAGGGGGCTTGAAGAAGGCAGCCGGTACTTGACTTACAGCGAATTAACTGATCGCTTGATCCCCTATGTGCTGATGATGGGATTCACCCATATCCAGCTCCTACCGATTTCCGAACATCCCTTCGATGGCTCCTGGGGGTACCAGACCATTGGTTACTTTGCTCCGACCAGCCGGTTCGGTAAACCTGAAGATTTCATGGAGTTCGTCGACCGTTTTCATCAGGCTGGCATCGGAGTCCTGTTGGATTGGGTCCCGGCTCACTTCCCCAAGGATGCCCATGGTCTAGCCTTCTTCGATGGAACGAATCTTTATGAACACGCCGATCCTCGCAAGGGGGAACACCGAGACTGGGGAACACTAATCTTCAATTATGGACGCAATGAGGTCCGCAATTTCCTGCTTTCCAACGCGCTGTTCTGGCTAGAGAAATACCATATCGATGGGTTGAGGGTGGATGCTGTAGCTTCCATGCTGTATCTCGACTACTCTCGCCCTGCTGGAGAATGGATTCCCAACCAGTACGGGAGTAATGAAAACCTTGAAGCCATTGAATTCATTAAGAAATTCAATGAACTGACTTACCATTTTTTCCCGGGGATCTTGAACGTCGCCGAGGAATCGACTGCCTGGCCTGCAGTAACCCGTCCGGTCTACCTGGGTGGCTTGGGGTTCAGTCTGAAATGGAACATGGGGTGGATGAACGACATGCTGGAGTATTTTTCCAAAGACCCCATTCATCGGAAGTATTACCAAAACAATCTCACCTTCGCCCTGATGTATGCATTCACCGAAAACTTTGTCCTGCCGTTGTCGCATGATGAAGTAGTCCACGGTAAACGGTCATTGCTAGACAAAATGCCGGGTTACTTCCATGACCGCTTTAGTAACCTGCGTTTGTTATTGGGATATATGTACGGGCAACCTGGCAAAAAACTCCTGTTCATGGGCGGTGAATTCGGGCAATGGAGAGAATGGAACCACGACGCAAGCCTGGATTGGCACTTGCTCGAGCACGAGCCGCACCAACAGGTTCAGCGGTTTGTTCAGGACCTGAATCGCCTTTATGTTTCGCAGCCCGCCTTATACGAGATCGATTTTCACTATCGGGGATTCGAGTGGATTGACTTCCACGATAGCGACCGTGGTATTGTCAGTTTCCTACGTCGTGGCAGGAATCCCAGTGACTTTCTGGTCTTTGTCTACAACTTCACCCCCGTCCACCGGGAAGGTTACCGGATCGGCGTCCCGGTCGACGGGCACTACCAGGAGCTCCTCAATAGCGATTCCTCAATCTACGGCGGTCGCAACTTCGGCAATGCCGGGGGTCTACCTGCTGACGAAATCCCCTGGCAGGGACGTCCCTACTCCCTGCAGTTAACCGTCCCGCCGTTGGCAGTCATAGTGTTGAAGCCCTTTTCATAATGACCCAAGGCTACCTGGCCCTCATCCTTCATGCCCATCTGCCATTCGTTCGCCACCCCGACCACTCCTCGTTTCTTGAAGAGGAATGGCTGTTCGAAGCAATTACTGAGAGCTACCTGCCCCTGATCTCGGTGCTGAGCCACATCGCCAGGGATCGGGTTCCATGTCGGCTAACCCTGTCTATCTCTCCAACCTTGGCCGAGATGCTGTCCGATCCTTTGCTTCAGTCAAGGTACTTGGACTACCTGCAACTTCGGATCGAATTGGCTGGAATGGAAGTATCGAGAACCCGATACTCCCCCCAGTTTCATGCTTTGGCCAAGATGTATAAGGGTCTTTTTTGCCGCGCCTTGCATGACTTTGAGAGTACTTACTGCCGGAACCTGCTGGAGGCATTCCGGACTTTGCGGCAGCAAGGAATCGTGGAGATGGTAACCTGCCCAGCTACTCACCCCTTCATTCCGTTTGTATCTCGGCCCGAAGTCAGGAAAGCGCAGCTAGCAGTGGCCTTGACAACTTTTCAGTCTCACTTTGGATGCCGGCCTCGCGGTGTCTGGCTGGCTGAATGCGGATATGAGCCCAAGTTGGATCCACTACTTCAGGAGTTTGGTCTGGACTATCTGGTCCTCGATTCCCACGGCGTGCTCTTGGGTACGCCTCCACCCAAGTATGGTATATACGCCCCGGTCCTGACGCCGCATGGTATTGCGGCATTTGGGAGGGACATGGAGTCAAGTTGGCAGGTTTGGAATCTGCATGGTGGTTATCCCGGGGATGCCCATTACCGAGAATTTTACCGGGATCTGGGACACGACGCGGATTATGACTATATTAGGCCTTACCTCCACGGGGATGGGATACGGCGTAACTTGGGACTCAAGTACTACCGGATCACTGGAAAAGGGGACTTGGGGACCCGGGAACTCTACGATCAGATTTCTGCCTTGACCCGCGTTACTGAACACGCCAACCATTTTGTCGCCTCCCGACAGTCGCAAATCGCGATGTTGTCGGCAAAGCTCAAACGTCCACCCCTTGTCGTTGCTCCTTATGATGCCGAGCTCTTCGGCCATTGGTGGTTCGAAGGGCCACAATTCCTGGACGCGGTGATTCGCAGGGTATCTGGCACTACCTGCAATTTCAAGCTTGTAACTCTGGGCGATTACCTGGAAATTTTCCAAAGGTTCTCAACCTCATTGCCTTCCGCTTCCTCCTGGGGAGCCGACGGGTACAATCGGGTCTGGTTGAACCCCGACACACAATGGCTCTACCGGCACCAACATTGGGCTGAAGCCCAGATGGTGGATTTGGCCAACCGCTTTCCAAACGTGGAGGGAATACTCAGGAGGGTACTCAACCAGGCCGGCAGGGAATTACTACTGGCCCAAAGCAGTGACTGGGCCTTTGGAATCAGCCGAAGAACATTTCCTCTCTATGCAATCCGACGGTTTCGTGAACATATCTCACAATTTCAAGGCCTGCTCGAACAAGTCCAAAGTGAACGGATTGATCTGAAGTATCTTCAGGAGATCGAAAAGCGAGACAATCTCTTTCCACAACTGGACTACCGGGTATTCCAGTCGGCTTTTCCCTCCCGTTCCTACCCTTGAATGTCACCATGGGGGATAGGAGGAAGAGACAACACCCTCGATCTACAGGGATGATCCTCTTCGACGCCTGTGTTTTATGATGACAGGTGGCAGGGTCGTCGGTCGTCCGGGGTTCTCCAATTCCGTTACCTTTGTTGCCAGGCGCAACGCAGTTTCCCGAGCGGCACGTTCCGCTCTCCATAAGGATGGGTACTCATGCGGCATTCCTCCAGGGGGATCAGGTAGATTATCGGGAGCCACAACAAACCATTTTCCACTTTTGTCCGCCAGGACGGGGCTAACAATCTGAACGTAAGCCACGAAGCCACCTCCCGCGCCGGGCTCCATTTTGTAGGTCGCTTGTGCCATGGATCTATCTCAAAAAGAATCCCCCTTCTCAATATCGTCAATTCAGTCGCTGAACTTCACTCCCCGTCATCTTCCTCTAACCGTCCGCATGTCCTAAGAAGGGGTAAATTCCTTGCATTTCAGTCCGGTTTTTATGAGGATGACCCAGTGCTTCTGACCTGTGCGTCCGATCTCGCAGATTATTGAGGGTTTATTGCATGAAGAGATGGCTATATATGTTTCGATCTGGTTGGTTGCTTGGGCTTTGCCTCGTCCTGTCATGTCCTACACTTAGGGCAGAACAGTCATCACGACGCCGTATCGGGCTGGCATTTGCGGGCGGTAGTGCGTTGGGCCTGGCGCACGTAGGCGTCCTCAAGTGGCTGCAGGAACATCGGATCCCGGTTGACATGGTCGCCGGTACGAGCATGGGAGGATTGGTTGGGGGTCTTTACGCATCGGGTTATGATGTTCCGGAAATTGAGGACTTCCTGAATAAGGTCAACTGGGAGGACGCATTACGCCCGGCCCCCCCCTATCCGGATCTGGCTTTCCGGAGGAAAGAGGATCGTCGGGAATTCCCCAATCAACTCGAGTTCGGCTTGAAGGGCGGATTCCGATTGCCTAGCGGACTGTCATCAGGTCACGGGGTCGGTCTTGTGCTCAGCCGTTTTGCCAGTCCGTACGGAAACATGAAATCCTTCGACGACCTCTCCACTCCCTTCCGATGTGTGGCTGTGGATCTTAAAGAAGGGAAGCAAGTGGTTTTCCAAAGTGGTTCCTTATTTGACGCACTTCGGGCAACGATGGCGCTCCCCGCCATTTTCTCTCCGTGGAAAGTGGGAGACAAGGTTCTAGTGGACGGTGGCACACTCAACAATCTACCTGTGGATGTCATCAAGTCGATGGGGGCTGATTTTATCATTGCCGTCCCTCTGAAAAGCCAGTCCTTGGGGAAAGAAACCCCGTCTTCGCTACTAGGGGTCGCAGGCCGGTCAATTGACATCATGATCGCGGGAAACGAGAGCCAACATATCAAGTTGGCTAATGTCATAGTGGCACCGGATCTATCGGCGTTCAAGTCGACTGACTTCCAACGCTCCGCGGAACTTGAGAAGGTGGGCTATGAGTCTACTGTTTTGAAAGCCGCTGAGCTTCTGCCTCTGGCTGTTGATGAAGGAGAGTGGGCAACTTATCTCGCCGAGCGCCAACAACGCCGTCGGCGACCTCCTGAACACCCTGGCTTCCTGGCAGTTTCCAGTACTTCTCCTGCCCAGAACAAGGAGGTCGAGAAAGAGCTGTCACTCTACGCAGGAGGAAGCTATTCAACGAAGGATGTGGAAACCCTCCTGACGCGGCTCATAGGCTGGGGCCGGTATGCCTCGGCGGATTACAGTGCCTCGGAACGTTCGGGCAAAGAGGGATATTCGGTCAGACTTCACGAAAAAGATTACGGCCCCCCATTCTTGAATACTCTGATCCTTCTCGATGGTTCCCAATCCGACGGATTGCGCTTTGGTCTGGGAGGACGGTTGACCTTTCTGGATTTCAAAGGGCCGCTCTCCGAATGGCGTACCGACTTTAACATTGGAACGCTAAATCGGATTGGAACTGAATACTACTGGCGGATCAAGGCAAGCCGCTTTTTCCTGGCACCCCGAGCATTCTTTGAGGACTCGGCCTTCGACGTGTACGACCGAGGGACCAAGATCCTCTCCATTGACTACCGTCAACCTGCTTTTGGAGGCGACTTCGGCTATGCCGCCGGACGTTTTGACGAGATCCGCTTCGGCTACCAGATCGGCCGCGCACGGTTTAGCCAGTCAGAGGGGGCGCCTATCTTTATCGAAAGGTCTGGCAATCTGAGCTTCTTGCGGGCCCACTGGGAACATGAAGGACAGGATAGTCCGCTGGTCCCCCACCGTGGAATCCGCACAGTCACTGAGGTGCGGTACACCTTCAGCTCTCCCATAGCAACTAGAACATATCCACAGATCGAAAGCCTCGTCAGCTGGGCTCACCCCATCAGTTCGAGGTACACCTTCCTGAACACCATATCAGGGAGCGTGACAGGAAACAACCAGTTGCCTGTCCTGCCGTTCTCTCTGGGGGGGCCGTTGCGCTTGAGTGCGCTGAGCAGAAATGAACAATATGGCAGCAGGTACTACTATGGGGACCTGGCACTGCTCCGTTCCCTGTTTTCTCAGCCGACATTTCTGGGAAAGCTGTATCTGGGGGGAGTGTATGAGATCGGCAAGGCCTTCTCAAAACACCAATCTGCCAACCCTTACCAGGATGTAGCCGTGGGAGTGGTTGGTGAAACCTTTATTGGTGTCGTTTTTCTGGGTGTCAGTTATGGGGAAGGAGGCCAGTTTAAAGTCTTTTTCCGTCTGGGGAGGCTATTCTAGCCCGGGTTCTTTCCGACCAGACAACCCGGATAGGGCTCATGCTTCGATATTGGAGCAGATGAAGAAATAGCAATACCAAAGGTCCGATCGAGTTTTTGGCAGGGACGGGGGAGTCGAATGAGTGTCTCCCCCTTTCCGGCTCGTTATTGTCCTGCCTGGTTACGGATGGAATAACCTTTCGGAATTCGGACCAGTGCTGGATCGGGCTCCGCTACCTCTATGTCATAGAGCTCTCGAACCACCAAATGTCAAAGATCGGAACCAACCGCACGACGCCGACGTTGGTGCTTACCCCGCTTGACTCGCGTTTAAGACAGGGAAAATTCTCCTCCCAATCATTTCGAAGGACCCATTTGCGCCGCCATCTTTTTCATTTCCGCTTCCATTTGTGCAGGAGTTGGTTCCGACTTATGAGTCGCCACCATCCATTTGTTTCCATCGGAGTCGACAAGCATGGCTGTACGGTCGCCCCAGAACATATCAGTTGGCGGCTGGAGTAAGGTGGCGCCCGCACTGGCAGCCTGCTTGGCCACCTTGTCTACGTCTTCAACTAAAAGATACAGAGTTGAGGGAGTATTGCCGAGGGTCTTCGCACTGAAACCCTGCCGTTCCGGACATTCCGGGCCCAGCATGAGAACGGACTCCCGTAACTTCAACTCTGCATGCATAGGTTTTCCGTCGGGCCCTTGCATGACACCACGTCCTTCAAGCCCAAAGGCCTTCTGACAGAATTCGTAGGCCTTCCCCACGTCCGTCACTATGAGCATGGTGGAGATGGCACCGTAATTTTTTTGGTTCAATGGATCGATTTGACTCTTGGCTGCTTGATTCACAACTGCCTCCTTTGTATTGGGCTGGAATGTCTAACAGTGAAAGATGCCCGCATCAGCTTCATCTTTCTGGCGCTTTGAAGAAGGAATTCCATTTCTTTGTCCGCACCAGTATGTCGAAAAGTGTGTCCACGGATCGACATGCAGGCATAAAATTATTTTAACCCAGCATGCCCTATGATGCGAACGCGGCCATTGACGCAGTCCGTCACTTCGATTGTGAAGGTAGAGCATCACGCCCCTACCCTTGGAGATCAGAAGGAATCAGAACCCTTTTCCCGCGTAAGGATTTCTTCTCTATCTGCTCGAAATACCGACAACCTGAGGGCCATTTGTATTGTCGGATCATGTCAATCAAGGCTTATCAACGCTCTTCTTTGTTCGGAACATTCCTCTGCGCCTTCGCATCTCTGCGTTTAGTTATTGGTTTAGAACTACGGCCGCGTTAGGTCTTCCGTGTCTCTCCAGCTAATTCCTGACAGGGCTCATGATCCTCATCACGAGTGGCCCACTCGAGGAGAAAGAGGTAAGATCGATACACTTGCCCACTAGCTCGGCTCAATCCGATTTCGCAGGTCCGGCTTGAGGAATAAAAGCCATCAGCCCCCGCGGCCCGAGCTTCCCGTGCCTCTTGTTCAGTGGCAGACGCAGTTAATTCTGGAAATAACCAACCCCGATCCCCTGCGAAAGCGCAGCAACCTGCCGAGAAGGGCACTACCACTTTTTCACTGCAAGCCTTGGCGATTTTCTCGAATTTGGCTGTGAGATTCATCTCGACGAGACTGCACACAGGGTGCAGGACCGTGCACCGCTCCTGGCGGCGAATGACCATCTGGGGCAAAAGGTAGTCAACCGCAAGCTCTACACTGTCCAGAATTTTGAGCCGATTGAATCTGGCTGCATTCTCGGTTGAAAGGAATGGCTTGCAGCTTTTGAGGCCGTGCGTGCAGGCACTCGTGTCGATGACAACAGGCAAGTTTCCTTGTCCGGTCCAGTTCCAGAGAGATTCAACCACTTTGTTGGCCATCCAGAGGTGAGCTTCGTGGTAGCCCTTTGAGGAAAATGGTGTTGCACAACAAAGGCCTGCTATCTGGCTGGGGATCCACAGCGGCTTGCCTGCCCGCTGTGAAACGACCAGCAAGGCATCTGCTGGCGAGCCGGAACCGGATTCGTCAGGCAGACGACCCATGGTGCGGGTCAGGCACGAGGGGAAATACACAGCGAAAGCCTCCTCTCGCCTTGTCGTCGGTAGCGGGACACCGGCCGGTTTGGGCATGGGAGTGAGCCACAAAGGGGTAGGGCCCCTGAGTATGGCTCGGGCCAGGCGGCTGAGACCTGTTACCGGCTTGTCTCCAAGCAAGGCCTGCATGAGGTTTCCTACCTTCAGTCCAACGCGTACTCCTTTCTCAACGGTGGCGAAGTTTCTTGCTATCAGGAGGGCTAACCACCGTGAAAATTGAGAATGCCTGTGGGCACGAAGATGCTTGGTGAGGTCACCCGTGTTGATAGACACCGGACAGGCTGTGGCACACAGACCATCCACGGCACAGGTCTCCAACCCATCATAAACGAAATCCCTTTCCAGCGAATTCAAGCGGTCCGCGCAATCGCCTGCCTGGCGTAACCTCTCCAATTCACGGCGGACTACGATTCTTTGCCTCGGAGTGCGCGTCAGGTTGCGGCTGGGACAGTGTGGTTCACAAAAGCCACACTCAGTGCACTTGTCTATCACTTCCTCTACGGTCGGAAGGGTCTTCAGGTCTGTCAGATGTGCCTGAGGGTTGGCATTCAGGATAACTCCGGGATTCAGTAAACCCGCCGGGTCTGCTAGTTCCTTTAAACGCCGCATGATAGTGTGGGCTACTGCCCCCCATTCGGTTTCTACAAAGGGGGCCATGTTTCTTCCTGTGCCGTGTTCCGCTTTCAGAGCACCATCGTAGCGGTCGACCACCAGGCCGACTACGTCATCCATGAATCGGGCATATTGGTCAATCGAAGATTGGTGATTGAAGGATTGCGCGATTACAAAGTGAAGGTTCCCGTCCTTGGCGTGGCCGAAAATAATGGCCTCGCGATAGCCGTGCCTGGAAAACAACCGAGTCAAGTCCACGGCCGCATCGGCAAGCCTTGGAAGAGGGAAAAGAACATCTTCAATGATGGCCGTGGTCCCGCTCTTCCGAACTGCGCCTACGGAGGGGAACAATCCACTGCGTACCTTCCAAAGCAAGGCCTGCCGGGATGGATCGTGAGTAAAGACTGGAGTTTCCAGCAGCTGCAATCCTTCTACTCCGTCTCTAGCTGCGCTCTCCAGCCTGGAACGACCCGCCTCCTCCCGACACTGAAATTCGGCCAGGAGCCCAGCAGCTTCCGGCGGAAGTGTTGCGACATTTGCTGGAATGCCGGATTGTCTCTCAACACTTCGCAACGCCGCACGGTCCATGATTTCCAGGGCCTTCGCTCCCGCATGGCGAAACGGTTCTATTGCATCGCAGGCTGCATGGAGACTCGGAAAGAACAGAAGCCCGGTGTACTTAACAGGCAAGTCCGGAACCGTCCGTAGAACTGCTTCAGCAATGAAGGCTAGAGTCCCTTCTGCCCCGATCAAGAGATGACGGAAGATCTCAATTGGTGTCTCGAAATCCAGAAAGGCATTAAGTGAATAACCCACTGTGTTCTTCATCCGGTACTTGTCTCGAATCCTCTTTGACAAAACCGGATCCCCCGCAATTTTGGTCTTGAGCTCGAGCAACCCCTGTGCTAGTACTGGCTCCATCTGGCGGAACCGCTCATCAGCATCAGGTAGAGCAGTGTTAAACGATTTCCCGGAAGGAAGAACGAATGTCAGTGACTCTAGAGTATGGTAGGCGTTTTGTTCCACGCCGCAACACATTCCGCTGGAATTGTTGCTGAGGATCCCCCCAATCATGCAGGTGTTGATCGAAGCGGGGTCGGGTCCAATCTTGGCACCGTACGAAGCCAAGACGCGGTTAGCATGAGCGCCAATCACGCCAGGCTGGACCCGTATCTTCAGACCATCTTCCTCTACCTGAATCGACTTCCAGTGGCGAGCCGTCTCCACCAGGATACCGTCTGTAATCGATTGTCCCGATAAACTGGTGCCCGCGGCCCGGAAGGTCAAGGGAATTTGACACTTTTGACTCAGGGCAAGAAGAGCCTGAATTTCCTCTACCCCATCAGCCAGGATTACGGCTTGCGGAATGAGCCGATAAAAGCTGGCGTCGGAAGCAAAGGCAACCAGGTCGATGGGTCGAATCAACAACCTTTCAGGCGGAATGATTCGGGATAGCAACTTCTCGAGGCCAGGAGCCGCTGTCGTCACTACAGTTGTCATTCTAGCATTCCCCGACTTTCACCCCTTTAATCCGCCTGAAGCATTTTAGACCCGGTATTCTTCAAGCGCCTCCTCGTTCAAGTCGATTCCAAGCCCAGGTCTCGATGGAGGCTCCACGTAGCCATTGACAGCAGTGATCTTCTGCCGGGTTATCTGCTCCCGAAGAGTCGTTCCTTCTTCTACAACAAACTCCGCAATAAACGAGTTCGGGATGGAGTTCAGAAAGTGCAATGCAGCTGCAACGTTGACATAAGTGGTGAAACCATGGTTGACAACAGGCAAGCCGCGATCATGAGCCAGAGAGGCAATCTTCATCGCTTCCGTGAACCCACCGCAACGGGTCAAATCAACCTGCACAATGTCTATCTTCCCCTGGTCCATTAATTGGATGAAGGAATGGCGTTCGCTTTCTTCTTCACCGGCTGCGATACGGACCTCTGTGCTCTCAGAAAGCCTGCGATAGCCTTCATAGTTGTCAGGAGACAACGGCTCTTCCAACCAGAAAATCCGGTACTCAGAAAAAGCGTGAGCTTTCTGAATGGCCGTCTTGGCATCCCAAACCAGGCCGGCGTCGATCATGAGGTCGGCCTTTTCCCCAAGACCCTTGCGTGCTTCCCGAACGAGAGCGATATCTGTCTCTTCATCCGGCCCCATGGGGTCCCACCCAAACTTGACGGCGCCGAAACCGCAATCCCGGAAGCGCCTAGCTCGTTCGCCTGTCTCCTTGGGGGTCGCTCCAAAAAGAGAGCTGGCATAAACCCGGATACGACGATGGAAGCCGCCACCCAAAAGTTTCCAGATCGGCAATCCCAGGGCTTTCCCCTTGATGTCCCAGAGAGCCATATCGATGCCGCTCATGGCGTGCAACCCGACGCCGCGCCGTCCGCCATAGATGTTTCCCCGGTACATCTTGGACCAGAGGTACTCTGTCGCAAACGGATCTTCTCCAATCAAAAGCTCCCGCAGCCCGCAGGCAGTAGTGTGGGAAAACGGGCCCTCAATGGCGCCTTTCACTGCCAGTGGTGCCGAATCCACCTCCCCGATTCCAGTGACTCCAGCGTCGGTTGTCACTCTCACGATCAGGGCGTCCTGCCCGCTGTCGCACTGGTGCTTAACCTGCGGGAGCCGCAAGTAAATAACTTCAACGTCAGTGATTTTCACAGGGGTCTCCCGATGGGATATTCAATTGTTCACCCTTTCATATACGGCAGGTTCCAGGCTTTACGATATTTAACACTGACCAGGCGGTTAGCCTCTTTATCATTGACGATTTGCTGCTGCTGAGAATCCCAGACAATCTTCTTCTTGGTCCTAAAAGCAATGTTGCCCAAATGAGCAACTGAGGAGACAAAGTGCCCCAGTTCGAGGTTTTCCACCGGTGCCTGGCGGGACCGGACACAGTCCAGGAAGTTGCGGACATGGGCGGGACGGGCGTCGACACCTCCAGGGTTGACGATCGCCTCAAGGCTCTTCTTCTTCGGCTCCGGGATGATTTCCCAGTTCTGGTCGTTAAGAACTAGGGTCCCCTCACTTCCAGAAAACCATATCCCCCAAGGGCGACCGTTCATCCCCACTCCACAACCGACCTGATGTTCCCAAAGCATGGTGTACTTAGGAAAGTCATACATCGCAACTTGTGTGTCCGGGGTTTCTGAATTGTCATCAAGGACGAACTTCCCCCCTGAACTGCTAACCGACTTCGGAGGATCCATTCCCATGGCCCAAAGGACTATGTTGATCAAGTGGACCCCCCAATCGGTCATAAGGCCACCGGCGTAGTCCCAAAACCAGCGGAAGTTGAAGTGAAACCGGTTTGGGTTGAACGGCCGATTGGGCGCAGGTCCCAACCACATGTCGTAATCCACTCCAGCAGGAGGGTGGCTGTCAGCAGGATTTCCGATCCCTCCAAGCCAGTCATGGTAAGCCCAGCAGCGCACTAATCGAATCTTCCCCAGCTTGCCGGATCGCACAAATTCCACGGCCTCTTTGAAGTGAGTGCCGCTTCGCCACTGTGTCCCCATTTGAACGACGCGCTTATGCCGTCCTGCTGCTTCCAGCATGGCTCGTCCCTCAGCAATGCTGGTCGCCAAAGGTTTTTCCACGTATACGTCCTTGCCCGCCTGGCAAGCATAGACAGTGGGGAGTGCGTGCCAATGATCGGGCGTGGCTACTAGAACCACATCGACATCCTTTCGGTCCAGGACTCGTCGAAAATCTTTGACCGTCTCCGGACGTTGTTTCCTTTTTCCCTCCACCACGGCCACTCCTTTGGCCAGCCTGGCATCATCTACGTCGCAAATTACGGGGCAGTCAACCTCAGGATTGAGAAGAAATGTTTCCAGGTCCCCGACCCCCATGCCTCCCGAACCAACCAAGGCAAGCCGGATCTTGTCACTGGGCGGCACTGAAGAGTCGCCCTGGGCGAAGAGCCTGCTTGAGAGTTGATTCTTTCCAGCCGTGACGGTCGTTCCTAACATGACGACCGATTGACTTACGAACTTCCTCCGGGACAGGTTACTCATAACTACTTCCTTTCGATTAATCCTCTTTGAAGATGTGAGATGCTGCGATCATGGGTCCATTCCAGCCGGTGGACATCAAGGTTCCCACTCGGTCCCGCTCCCCTCATGGTGTCAACACCTTTTCAGCTCGCAAAAGGATGTCGACAATCTCCTTCATATCGCTGACCCTGCCAGCCATCAGCTTGTCCTTAAGCTCATAAAAACCAACGCAAGTGCCGCAGGCAATCAGGTCAACCCCTGCATTGGATAAGCCTTCCAATGCATCGAGGACAGTAGAACTGGATCCTAATAGTTTAACAGCCGAATTATAAAATAGAATGAAATCAGGTTTCTCCCTGGAGGCCCAAAGCTTGCGGAGAAATGATCCCATCAACTGTTGACCCAGCAGGTCGTCACCGTGCCCGAGAGTCTCGCTTTTCAGAATGATTGCAGTCTTCAAGGAGTGCTGTACGACTTTATTCAAGTTCACCACCGCGGAAGAAGATGCGCCTTATTAGTAGTCGCGTGGATCTGATTTCGAGGTCCGCGATCTTTCAACGCGGCCTGAAAGAATCGCCGCGACGGAGCGCGGCTGCCGCCTTCAATCACGCATTTCCATGAAGGACGTCCGTTGATAGGCTAATCGATTTGTATCCAATTCAGGGTCCGCTCCACGGCCTTCTTCCAACCGGCATAGCCGTCACAGCGCTGTTGGTCCGTCCACCTGGGATCCCATTGCTTGTCCGCTTTCCAATTGGTTCGCAATCCCTCCAGGTCTTCCCAAAACCCGCTGGCCAGGCCGGCTGCATAGGCTGCGCCCAGAGCTGTGGTCTCGGTCACGCGGGGTCTTACCACCGGTACACCCAGAATATCAGCCTGGAGTTGCATCAGCGTGTCATTAACGGTGGCGCCACCATCCACCTTCAGGATCTCGAGATGAACGCCGGAGTCCTTGACCATGGCTTCTATCACGTCCCGAGTCTGGTAACAGATGGCCTCCAGAGTCGCACGGGCCAGATGTCCCCGATGATTGAAGCGAGACATCCCCACAATGACGCCCCGCGCATCGGACCGCCAGTAAGGGGCGAAAAGTCCAGAGAAAGCGGGGACAAAATAAATTCCTCCGTTATCCGGCACGGAGTTGGCCAGCGCTTCCACTTCCGCAGCAGTTCGGATGAGCCCCAGTTGATCCCTCAACCATTGAACGGCTGAGCCTGTGACTGCAACCGACCCCTCCAGAGCATAAACCATTTTCTGGTCCTCAATCTGATAACACGCCGTAGTCAACAAACCGGAATTTGAAGGAACAATGGTGGTTCCGGTATTGAGGAGCATGAAATTGCCCGTGCCATAAGTGTTTTTAGCTTCTCCGGGTCGAAAACAAGCCTGTCCGACGGTGGCGGCCTGCTGATCGCCGAGGTCCGCACAAACGGGTACCTTACCGTGTACCGGACCAATTCTGCATGTATAGCCGTAGAACCTCGAATCTGCGGAAGGACGGATCTCAGGTAGCATGGTTCGAGGAATATTGAAAAATCCTAATAGCTCATCATCCCAACTCAGGGTTTCAAGGTCCATCAACATAGTACGGCTGGCATTGGTAACGTCAGTGATGTAAACTCCTCCATCGATGCCACCCGTCAGGTTCCAGATAACCCATGTGTCTGTATTTCCAAAGATGGCCTCAGCCTTGTCAGCTGCCTCCCTCACACCTTTTATGTTATCGAGGATCCATTGGATTTTCCCGCCTGAAAAATAGGTTGCAGGGGGAAGTCCGGTCTTCCTTCGAATGATCGCGCCCTTCCCGCTGCGATCCAGGGCGCCCGCAATCTTGTCTGTTCGTGTGTCTTGCCAGACAATGGCGTTGTACCAGGGAATTCCTGTCTTCGGGTTCCAAACGACTGTCGTCTCCCTTTGATTAGTCACTCCAATCGCCGCCAGATCTGAAGCCGAAATGCTGGCATTCCGCATAGCCACTTCAATGACAACCCGGGACCGTTCAGCGATTTCCAATGGGTCATGCTCCACCCAACCTGGCTGCGGAAATATCTGTTCGTGTTCCAACTGGTGGCGGGCCACCATGTTTCCATCGTGATCGAAAATAATGAACCTCGTGCTGGTGGTACCTTGGTCCAAGGCGCCAACGTATCGAGCCTTCACCTGTGCCTCCATTCCTTTCCTTGACGTTGTTCGTCACTACAAAAGTCGCAGGACGCGCGTTTGAAGAATTCGACAGATCAGGAAAGTGCTTTTAAAAGCCGACCCATTTGAAAAGCAACCCGCCCAGCACTCCTCCAACAAGGGGTCCAATCACGGGCACCCAGCTATAGCCCCAATCCGAAGGGCCCTTGCCGGGGATCGGAAGTACGGCGTGTGCGATCCGTGGCCCCAGGTCGCGGGCTGGGTTGATGGCATAGCCAGTGGGCCCGCCCAAAGACAGACCTAGCCCCCAGACCAGGAAACCCACCAGCATGGGCTGAAGGCCGTGACTATAAACCAACGCCAGGTTGAGGTCTCCCGGAGTAGTGATTTTCAGAGCATTGGCGCCAATCCCCAGGATACCGACAATCAATAGGGCTGTACCGATGACTTCCGTCAGAAAATTAGCGGACAGTTTTCGAATCGCGGGAACCGTACAGAAAATACTCAGCTTGGACTCCTCAGATTCAGTAATACCCCAGTGCGGCAAATAGGCCAACCAGACGACTACCCCTCCGAGAAATGCTCCTGTGACCTGAGAGACGAGGTAACCGGGAACTTCATTCCAAGGGAATGAGCCAAGGACAGCCAAGGAAATCGTCACCACCGGGTTCAGATGCGCCCCGCTGATGCGTCCGACGCAGTAAACCCCCATCATCACCCCGATCGCCCATCCTGTGGTGATGACAATCCAACCGGAGTCTTCACCTTTGGATTTCCGAAGCAGAACGTTGGCCACTACTCCATCACCAAAGATGATCAGGATCATGGTTCCGACTGCTTCTGCCACATAAGGAGACATCGTTTCCTCCAAAGAGGCGCCTCAGTTTGAAGCACCGGGAGTGAATTGGTCTTTTTCGTTTTATGACAATCCTCTGCAGGAACACTTCGACATCAAAGATCCAGAGAATAATGGAATTGCATCCCAATGGCAATACGGGGATCGAGCTAGATGAAGGACGTCAGGGCGCTGCGGGTTCTCCCGGAATGTAAGTCGGACCCTGGGTGGTACTGTCAATCAACATCCCGCATTCAAATACGGTGTTTCATAATCACTCTCCAGACACCCAAAATGTGATAGAAAAGCGTCGGCACCCTTCGACATTATTGACAGATCGCGGGGTGGTATGCTGCTCATGAATTGTCATCATCGACTCCTTTCCGAAGGATTCAACATGCATGGAACGTCAAGAGGCCTCTTAATCTTCATCTTCATCGCCCTTTTGAACCTGGCCGTGCTGCAGGTCAATTTAACGGGCGCAGAACCACGTCAGATTCTACTTTGGCCCAATGGAGCTCCCGGCGCTTTGGGAGAAAAGGAAGAAGACAAACCGTCAATAACGGAATACCCTGCACCACAGCAGACAGCCACAGGGACTGCCGTAGTCGTCTGCCCGGGTGGCGCTTATGTAGGACTGGCTCTAGACCATGAAGGACGCCAGGTCGCTCAATGGTTCAATTCCTTTGGTGTGACTGCTTTTGTTCTGAAGTACCGACTGGGGTCGGCTGATGGGAAGCGGTATCATCACCCGGCTCCCCTCCAGGACGCCCAACGGGCGATTCGGTTAGTCCGGGCACGGTCAAAGGAATGGGATGTCGATCCTGAACGGATTGGGATCATGGGCTTCTCTGCTGGTGGGCATCTGGCTTCTACTGCCGGTACTCATTTTGATAATGGGAATCCCTCCTCCCCCGAAGAGATTGAGCGCCAGCATTGCAGCCCCAACTTCATGATCCTCGTCTACCCAGTCATTTCGTTCAGAACGAAATACACACATCGATTTTCTCGTCAGGTCTTGCTGGGAGAGAATGCGGACTTAGACTTAGTAGAAAACCTATCCAATGAGACTCGCGTAACAACCATGACACCTCCAACGTTCTTGATTCACACTAATGAAGATGACGGAGTGCCCCCGGAAAACAGTATCCTTTTCTACATGGCCCTCCGGGAGGCAAGGGTTCCCGCGGAAATGCACATTTACGAACGAGGAGAACACGGATTTGGACTGGCGTCGAAGGATCCAATTCTCTCTTCCTGGACCAAACGATGTGAGGATTGGATGAGAGTCAGAGGCTTGCTCGACAAGACTAAACCGAATTAGGAACACACATTGACGCGGCCTCAGGCCGCAACCAAACTCCCCTCCTGTAATAAATACCGGGAAGGGCGAGCTGCCTTAGGAGGGGTTAGCGAGTGGTAAACACGTCAATGCATCGCCCCCCAAGCCCCTCCAGAATTGAGCTTTTCTTCATACTTTAAAGCAGTTGATGCGATTTCGAAATTCTAAGGAGGTAGTCATTGATGAATCATTTACATCCTTATTCTTCCTGTGGCTGCTGTTCTAGATTCTCATTCGAGAGTCAGTCTGCATTTCAATTTTCCCGCAGAAACTTCCTGGCCGGGACCAGTAGCCTGGCCTTGGGTGGGACTCTTGCTCCGTTTCTGAGGGACACATCTCTCAGCCAGTCAATGAAGAAAGCTCAACTTACCCCTATTTGCTACCCTGTGACGGTACAGCCGGTTTTGACGTTCCGCATCCCAACGAAGCGGGAAGCTACCAGCTGGCGAGAATGGGGTGGTCTCATGACGGAGCAGGTCGTCACTGAAGAAAAGAACCGAATCCAAAATGAGCTGTCCGCACTCCCGCGTTGGCGGATTTCCCGCTAAAGGTCCTTCCCTTAGCGGCTGTACAGACAGCGGAAGAAGCAGCCTCTGTGGCTAGTGGCCAACATGATGTACTTCTCATGTATGCCGCTGGAGGAGGTGCCCGGCTTCTCGAAGCACTGACTGACCCCAAGAAGTGGAACCTCATGTTCCTTCGCCATCGCTCCGGTCCAGTTTATCTCTGGTATGAAATAGTGCATCCTCGTTACTTGCGAAAGACTGTGGACGAATTTGGTCAACCCGGCACGGATGTGAGGGATGTGATTGTAGACAACCCTGAAGAGGTCTTATGGCGGCTACATGGCTTTCTGTGAATCTGATTTTGTGGTCATTCCTTCCGGTGTCCTTCTCCATTACCTCTCCGGGAAGCCTGTATTCCTTAGCGATCCAACTTATCCACATGACCAGTTAGTCACTCTCGCCCACTGTACGGCACCACGAAGAATGGATGGGGAACAGCTGGAGGCTGCAAAGATTCTGACCCACTTTGAATCCGATTACGGGGCGGCGCCTAAAGTCGAAATGAGAGTCGGGCAAGCCGTCACAAATCTGATTCCCGACTTTGCCAGCCGACGTTGGGTGGGCTTCCGGGGAACCATCGTCGCGAATCCCAATCTGGATATCTGCCGCTCTCAGATTGATGTGAAGATTCATGGAGGTCAGTCGCAGCTCTTGCAGGAGATGAGGGGGTTCCACTGGATGACCTGCTATGGCAACTATCTAAAAGAAACAGGCTTTGCACTCAAGAAGGTTGGAGTGAACTGGCACGATTTGAGCTTTCCACAGAATTCCCCTAAGCAAGAAGGTATTATCGCCTAGTGGATGGTGCGGTCTTTCTTGGAGATCGGTCAAAGGAATGGTTCTGGCATCAGGATTGGTACCACACCTCGTGGAGTTGTGCATCGGGAGAGGAAAACGAGTATGAATAGTGAGGGACAACCCGAAGGCCTGACGCCTTCGGGCTGCTTGACTGGACTTCTCCTGAACTTGGAGAGACCGGGGTTCCTGGAGAAGTTCTCCTCCTGGTCCGGTGGGATACTCAGAGGGGGCTAGCATAGGGATTCAAACCATCAGTGCTTTTCCAGGGCGACTACGGTGGTTTGGGCTCCGCGGACCTGCCGGGCAACTTCCACCTCAGCCTTTGTCTTTACCAGTCCCCGGACAATTGAGTCGGAGGGGTTCCACACCTGCGACAGGAAATAGTTGGTTCCGTACTGGTTGAAGACTAGCTTTGCTGCACTGTCGCTCTGGATCGATTTCACGCCATGTGTCATCGCAATGGCGCTCCTGGAGCCATCCTTGCTCTGGATTACGAGAGTGTCAATGGTCGGGGTGCCGGACTTTACCAGGTACTGGCCTGAAGGCAGCGTGGTGTTTCCAACATGGAAATCGAAGGGAATGTTTGCCGACGCCCTCGCAGAAGACTGAGCGGAACCGACTGCCACAACCAACATTAACGAAACTGCCACGGCCAATGTGGTTTGAATGACTTGCCTTTTCATGTTGTCCTCCTTGACTTGAGTTGGGGTGTGAGTTGAAGCGAACCCTGCACCCGGGTTTCTTGAGGTGGAGTTGGCTGCGCGACCAACTGCTTCACCACCCTATTTTCTGGGTCGACCCTGCCTGAGAGCTCAACCTGAATCTGATTTGCTCTTCCAGTCTGATATGCCAGAAGCAGGAGAAACATTTCGTCACGATCCTGATTTCTTCTTTCTTAAAGCCCAGCGACCGATTGGAGCACAAGTGCCACAACTGTCGACAAACCTATCGCCGCCCACTTCCATCTCCCGACACGACGCGCCGTCTCTCCAATAGGCGGCACTCCCCTTTTGTTCCCTCGGATTGCCCGAAGTTGGTCTGCCAATTCGTGGGC
The DNA here is from genome assembly GCA_041476565.1 of Terriglobia bacterium. Classification (GTDB taxonomy): domain Bacteria; phylum Acidobacteriota; class Terriglobia; order Versatilivoradales; family Versatilivoraceae; genus DATKMG01. The sequence goes on from JBGOTQ010000013.1 coordinate 43,283, forward strand.
ATTATCCCAGCGAGCATCGGGACTTTTAGCCAGGCACCGTTGCACGAGGCGGCAAAGGAGTGGAGGTGCCAGAGGCTGTAGTGTGAAGAGTGTTGTCGGATCATGTTCAAGGATCGCAGCAATGACCCTGGCCCGGCTTTGTCCTTCGAAGGGCCGTCTGCCGGCAATCATCTCGTAGAGCATCGCCCCCAGTGCCCAGAGATCCGTACGCGCATCCACAGGCCGTCCCTCCAGTTGCTCTGGACTCATGTATTCCAGCGTGCCCATCACCAGCCCCGGAGTGGTTTCTGTGTTCGTTTCTGCAGTTGACGGGTCGGAAGCCTCCTGCTTCTTCAACTTGGCCAGACCGAAGTCGATCAGCTTTGCGCCTGTATTGGTCAGCATCACGTTGCCCGGTTTCAGGTCACGGTGCACGACGCCCTGCTTATGCGCTGCCGCGAGGGCGTCTGCCACTTCGGCACCGATGTCCAGCACTTGCTTAAGCGGAAGCGGCCCTTGCTTCAGACGTTCGGCCAGGGTCTCACCAGCCAGGTATTCCATCACCAGGAATGGCCGACCCCGGTGCTCTCCCATGTCGTACAGGGCG
>JBGOTQ010000014.1:0-43260 GCA_041476565.1 Terriglobia bacterium
AGCCGCAAAGCTGTAAGAACTGGTGTAGGTCTTGTTGGGTTCACCCGATTTCTGCCCAGTCAAGCTGCTAAACCTTCCGGCGGCATCGTAGGCGGTGGTAATGATCCGGCCGGAAGGATCGGTCTCAGTCAGCAGCCCCCCAGCATGGTTGTAGGTGTAGCTGAAGGAATAGGTCTGGCCTGCGGTGACCTGGTTGCCGGCCAGCACTCGGCCCAGGGCATCGTAGGAGGTAATATTGGAGGTGGAATTGGTGGAACTGACCGATCGCAGCCGTCCTTTGAAATTGGAGCCCGTCCCGTCATAGGTGTAGGTCACATTGGGGGTGGCCGCCGTGGTCCCGGCAATAGTGTAGTTGCGGTTGGTCAGCCGGTTCAGGGCATCGTAGACATAGTCGGTCCGGGTGCTGCTGCGCGCATCGGTCCGTCGGGACAGGTTGCCATTGTCGTCGTACAGGTAGCTAACCGTGCTGCTTTCAGGATTCACGGCTGATGTGAGCCGTGACAGGCTGCTGTAGTTGAAGGTGCGGGTCTGCACACCCTGGCTCACCTGGGTCAGATTGGACAGGGCATCATAGGTATAACTGGTCGTCAGGGGCGTCCCGTTGGGATCTTCCACCACCTGGACCAGCCGGCCCAGCCCATCCACCTGGCTGCGCCGGGCCTTGCTGGCTTGATCGGTCACCGTCGTGTTGATACCGTTATAGTCGGTTGTCACCGTTCCGGTCGTCGAGTTGTTGCTTCCCCAGGGGGACGGTAACCCTGCTCCCGAATAGCTGCTCACCAACTTTTGAACAATACGAGAGCCCGAGGCGTCCAACTGCGTGCGAGACAAAGTCCAACCCATGGTCGACTCGCCACCGGCGCCGCTCGAAGTCGTGGCCCGGTAAGGATTGGAAACCAGCGTGTAATCGTACAGACTGGCCGGGAGATAACGAGTCTGGACTTTAATGCCGGTGGTTTCATCGGTGGCGCTTTGTGAGGCGGCGTCCTCCAGTTGCCGGCTCAGCCGAACTCGCCCCAACTGGTCGAAGTGCTGGATGCTGACCAGCTTGCCATCGGCGGTGGCATTGAGGTCCCGCTTGACAATGACCCGGCGGTTCACGTCATCGTAGGTGGTAGCCGTTTGAGTCTCCTCGCCTTTGCCTTCCGCGTCCCGGACCAAAGTGGGCCGCCCCAGCACGTCATAGGTGGTCGAGGTGGCTACGTTGTTGTCCTGGTCGGTACTACGGGTCAGCCAGCCCCGGGCAAAATTGTACTCCAGTGGGTTGGTGGTCCGCTGGAGCCCGGTCCCAAAGGCTTGATCGATCTCGGTGGGATAGAGACCCGAATAGCCGTTTATAGATCCATAAACCCAACGAGTCTGGTAGCCACGGGCATCGGTCATATAGGTTCTGTTGCCGTATCCATCGTACTGGTGCTGCACCAAGATGGAATTGCCTGTCGTCAACGGCAGGGAGCCCTTTGTCGAATCCCAGCTTCGCTGTTGCGTTAAATTCCCCGTGGTTGAGGCATTGTCATAAGTAAACTCTGCCCGACTGAGTGTTTGACTGGCAGAAGCCATTTCCTGAGTGGCACTGGCGATACGCAATGCCGGTGTCGTGGACTTATGGTAGGCATTGGCGCTGTCGGTGGTCGTGTCGGTCGCGTCGGGCGTCGGGTTATTGTAGGTATTGGTGGTTACCCGCTTCAGAACAGCCCCGCCAGGCACACCGGTCGGTCTTCCATTGCCATCGCGAGGCACAGTGCTGTAATCCACCCAATCGTATTCAGCCAAGCTGAGCAGGTTCCCGTTTTTGTCATAGTGGAAATCCTTAGTGGCCGTTTTGACCAGCGACCCGCTGGAATCTCGGATAGAGGTGAATTCCGTCCTCAAGTAAGGATTGCAATCGGATTCTCCATAAGGTGTGTTGTGAGCCCAGAGACGCTCGACCACACGCCCGTCCGGATAGAGGGTCTTGTAAGAGACATGGTAGTTCCATGCCAAGGGAGAAACTGCCGTCTCAATGAAGTCCTGCACCACCCCGCCATCCGGTCCGGTAACAAGCGTGCTATCTGCGACACTGTCATAGGTCCAGGTTTCTGTCGTGGGCTGTGAGCTTCCATCGTATTCGAGCAGGTAAGTCAGGTCCTTTTGCCGGGGCCTGTTCTTCAAGATCAGGCTGGAGGCGAAGTTGTTATTGGAATTGTCATAGGTATAGGCGTAGCTGGCCTGGGCGCCCGAAGGCAAGGTGATCGAACTGGCTTCCCCCCACCCCAGCGACGGATTGGCCGTGCCGGCGTTATAGGCCAAGGTATACCCAACGTTGCCCAGCTCGGTGGGCAGGATAATCTGGTCCACTACCCACAGCGGGTTGGCCAGCTGATCGTGAGTACTGGCGGCTGACAGATAGGTTTTATAGACCGTAATGGTCTTCCACTTGACGGTCCATACGTCCAATGCGGTAGTGTCATTGGCCGCCAGCAAATAGACAAGATCCTGGTTGGTGGAGTAATTGTGCTCGACGATCAATGATCGTCCCCGGTCATTTGGGCCCAATTGATCGATAATCTGCTTGGCAGGATTGCCATTGGACAAGGTGATATCCTGGATCGTAATGAAATTCCCATTTCGGTCATAGACCGTTTCGGTTCCAGTGATGCCTGTGTCGCAAGTAACGCGTCCCCCATTGGGAAAATACAGGGTCCAGGAATTATTGCCCCAGTTGCTATCACCGTCGTGAGCAAACTCCAGCCTTGTATACGTTCCGTCGGTACTGTAGTAAGTCATGGGCCCTGACACTAATGAATACTCTTGACCGGTGGCACAGTCTGTCGCCCATCCGTCAGGTCGGACGTAAGAATAGTTGGAATCGAGAGGATATCCCGTGGGGCGAAACTCATGCTGGCTGCCGTCGGGGAAGATTACATATAACTTCCATACGAAATAGGCACCATGATCCGGGCAGACCGGTGGAGGGCTGGCCGTGTTGTAAGTGTCACGGCGATCATAGAGGCGAAGCTTGTATTTGAAATCATAACTCCAGCCGCCGTACTCGCTGGGATCCAGGATCAACTTGTCGACATTGTGGGTTCCTTGATCGTCCATTCCTCCCTCATGATGGGTATCCCAGATCTTGCTGTTGTAATTCAGGCGCATGGTGGCGCCATGGCTGCCTCCGCGCCCTTTCGGCATCGTCACCAGGGGAATCCGATACATCAGATTCCCGTTAGCGCTGTTAATCGTCTCGATGTCGCTGAGGAGGTATGAGGCCGATGGTGTCAGGCCCCTCTGAGGGGTGGAATCTTCATCCTGACCTAACAGAGGAGCAGGGCCGCTGCCAAGCATCAAAAGGACGCCACTTAAAGCCATCCCTATCAAGGAGTGATTGCAGAATTTTATCCCCTGGGCTCTCATTTTTTTTCTCCTCATATGAACAATTAATGTCGAGTCTTAAGTGAGCCATGGCTGACTTATGTCGTCTTCAAACACCATCATGGTGTGGCGAAGATACTGTCATCGGCTTGTGGACCGACTGTAGCTGATGCAATCACCAGGGTCATCACCGGGGAATCGTTTTCCAGGCGGGTGATGCTTCTCGGGACAAGCTGGTCGCCTACGGCATTCCAGTCGGAGATCCGAATTTCCACATTCATGGGCTCATCACCCTGCTTGAGCTGGTACTTGATCCGCTCCAGCAAATAAGTCTGGGAATTGAAATAAAAGAGCTTCAGTTGTTCCCGGTTGGAGGAACGCGTTGACACCTGGTCGCTGACCAGATAAATGTCGTAATAGGGACCGGTATAATCTGTGGCCTGGCCGTCATCCGTGCGCGCGTAGTTGCCCAGGCAGCGCGTGGCCAGTCCTTCCATCTGGCCGATGAAGAAATGTTCAGCAGAATCAAATAGAAGGGTCTCGATCAGGCCGACGGAAGCGTCACTTAACGAGCCAGCAGTCCTTCTGACCTGAGTGCCGTCAAAAGTGATGGCGCTGTTCTGGGCGCCCGCCTGCTGGTCCAGCCGGAACCGGCCCGGATATTCCCAGATCATCCGCATCTGGATACTCTGAGGGTAGCTTTGCAGGCTTAAGGCACCCGTTAATATCAGGCGCTCCTTGCCAGGCCGCTCCAGACGGTCACCCAACAGTTTGAGGGGCTCGCGCAATTCGGGCCATATGCCCCCCTTGTGCACATAGCGGAGTTTCACAACTGAGGGACCCGCCGGGCCAGAGCCCGGCACTCCAGTCTGGGCCCACAGTGCCGATTCGAGCATGATCAAGGTGGCTGTCAGTATGGTGGTTCTTTTCAAGTAACAACTTCTGCGTCTCGCCATATCTTGCATTGTCGTTTCTCCCGCTACTTTCGATTAACTCCCAATAAAACTGGGAGCTCGTGTGATCTAGACGAAATCACTGCACTCGGAAGCCATCGACATCGACCATCACGTCGCTGGTTTTACGACCGGAGCTAAAATCATTCCAACTAAAGCTGTTGAAGTAGCCTTAGACATCTTTATTGACATCCAGTCATTCCTATTCTGGAATCTCTTCGATGGGTGCGTTTCATCTCTACCCTCATTTCCCCTTCATTCTCTTTCTAAACTAAGTGGCGAAGATACAGGGGGCTTGAAAGATAGCCCAGCACTTTCATTGTCAAGTAATATTCCTCATTATTCGAAATACACGCCGGTGCCCGGACTGTGTTTCTTGGCGGTCTCCTGCAATACTCAGGGCAATTTACCTTTCCGTTCGGGACTGCTGCCCTGCTAATTCCTGTCATATCCACCACGCTAGGGACCTCCCTAACTAGGGTGTGCTTACAACCAGTGTGAGTCCACCACGTAACTCAAATCGCGGATTCACCCAGATTGTATACGTGCCGTTTGAGGGGAGGATGCGTGGGCCTGAAGACCAGCTGTCCCCAGCCCCAAGATTGTATCCCCCTCCATTCTGAGAACCGTCTGGATTTGTCAGATATACACTGACCGATACCCCAGTGTCTCCGGTCACCGAGTTGGCGACGAATGATACAGATTGCCCTGTAGTCCCAGTGAAAGTCACCTGGGCGTTCTGCCCGGGAACGGTAGTGGTGGGAACGACGACGGTTGAACCAGAACTTGAAGGAGTTGTAACCTGCACAGTATCGGCAGGTAGCAGGTAAACCTTCAGCGTCACGCCACCTTTAAACTTGTCGCGCGGATTAACCCAGATCGTATACGTCCCATTGGTGGGTAGATTTCGAATGTCAGAAAACCAGCTGTACCCAGCTGAAATCCCGCTCCCACCTCCATTCTGTGAGCCATCCGGATTGGCCAGGTAAATGTCGACAATTACACCAGTATCCCCCGTTACTGTATTACCGAGGAAGGAGATCCGCTGCCCTGCAGTCCCGGTGAAGGTGACCTTGGCATTCTGTCCGGGGACAGTCGTTGGCCCTACTACCACGGTCGCTCCTGCGTTGGTTGGCGTGGTGTTCTTGCTTATGTCAGCCGGTACCAGGTAGACTTTCAGGGTCGCACCACCTCGTAGTTCAAAGCGCGGATTCACCCATATTGTGTAGGTCCCATTGGCGGGTAGAGTCCGAACATCAGAGAACCAGCTATACCCCGCCGAGATCCCGCTTCCCCCTCCATTGCTTGTGCCATCAGGATTTGTTAAAGAGAAGTCGACGACAACTCCGGTGTCTCCAGTCACCGTACTGGCGAGGAAGGAGATCCGCTGGGCAGCTGTGCCGGTAAATGTCACTTTGGCATTCTGCCCCGGTACTGTAGTGGTTGGGACCACAACTGTCGCCCCACCACTGGTTGGTGTCGTATTTTGGGATGTGTCGGCAGGCACCAGGTAAACTTTCAACGTCGCCCCACCCTTGAGGTTATTGCGTGGGTTTACCCAGATCGTGTATGTCCCGTTGACCGTTAGGCTTCGAATGTCGGAAAACCAGCTGTATCCTGCCGAAATCCCACTCCCACCTCCATTCGGTGAGCCATCTGGATTAGTCAAGTACACGTCGACGGTGACCCCGGTATCCCCAGTCACTGAATTGGCCAGGAATGAGATTCGCTGGCCAGCTGTCCCTGTGAAGGTGACCTTGGCGTTCTGTCCAGGAATTGTGGTCGGACCAACAACCACCGTTGTCCCCCCACTGGTTGGGGTTATGTTTTGTACTAGGTCGGTCACTATCAGGTAGACCGTCAAAGTTACCCCGCCTTTGAGATTGTTTCTAGGGCTTACCCAGATGGTATATGTCCCATTGACAGGCAACAGCCGAGCGTCAGAGAACCAGCTCTGGCCCGCCGATAACGCCGTTCCACCCCCATTATTTGAGCCATCGGGATTCGTCAAATAGACATCCACGATCACACCCGGATCACCTGTCACCGAGTCTGCAGAAAATGATATTTCTTGCCCGGCAATACCTTGGAATGTGACTCTCGATTTCTGCCCGGGGACGGTAGTAGGGGGAACGACAACAACTGAGCCGTCAGCAGTGGGAGTAACGGTCGTCACGTAGTCACCCACAGGTTCTTCAATGGCTACAAGCCTCCCGTTGGAATACAAGTACTCTCGTGCAGGCGTCGAGGCCGACAACCCTTGGGCTTGGAGCTTAGGCATCTGACCCGCCAGACAGACGGCAACCATGAAACTGATCTGCAAAGTAGTAATGAGGTCACTCCCTCTCTTCCAGGACATCCACACCTGGCTAACAAAATGGAATCTCATGATTCTCAGTTTCTTCATTGAATTTCCTCTATAAAATCGGTATTGCTGCCCTTCACCCATGGAGAAGATCCTCTGCTTAGGCCCAACGACAGGGTTCTACTTCGTGCTCAAAGGCATTCGAAACTAGCTGTGAGGAAAAACCCGGATTTCCGAGTGAGGCGGAATCAGTGGTATCTGCGTGGGAAGGCACGCTCAATGTATTGCTTACTACCAGGTTATCCCTTGCCATTACATAGGCTGTCAAGTGGAAGCAGAAAGACGTGTTGAACGCTGACCCTGCATCGACTCGACCCAGAATGACTATGCCGAGTGCCGAATATAAAGAAGAGATCAATCCTAAAAGGGATGAAAAGGGGAGTGACATGCGGCAATGGCCCCAACTCAGAAATTGCTTGAGCCACTGCTGCTGGTTGCGGTAGTATCAGAGGTACTCAACTGTCCGGGAGACCTCTGGATCGCATTAGGCAGCAGAGGTTTCTACGTTGAGAAAGCCCCGTCTTCAGTGCGAATGGAGACGGGGTTCTTTTTTTGCGCTGCCCTGGATTGAATGAGTCATCGCTTATACTGAGCGGACCATCCAGGACAGACAGGAATCCACAGTTGAAAGACTACTTCTTTGTCTTTGGCAGGAACAAAGGATCGAAGAGGAGCATGGAACCTGCTGACTAGCCTTGGGAGGAAATAAGCGTCTTGGGCTGAAAAACGATATAACAATTATGAAGGACAGAAATACTTAAGCCCCCAGAGCAACTTCTCATCCCATCACTGGCATCGCTCAGCAGTCAATTACGACTGGAAAAACTCAGCACGCCGAGTTGCCAAAGAGCAATAAGCGCGGTCAGAGTAAACTCCGAGGAATCTAAAAGTCAAGTAAATTTTCACAATTTTTCACAATTCTTACATCTAGTGCTTTCTTATGAGTTCCTTCGTTATGCAAGTCCTCGTGAGTGTGAGTAAGTTAGATCATGATGCTAGTGACAGGAGTAGAGGGGATCTGAACTACAGACCCTGAAAGAGTTTTTTTCTCCTGGAACCGGTGGCAGAAAAGCTGCCCGCCAAATAAGTCGACGCGGCAATGCTGTAAGACTGAGGTAAGGCCTAGAGAGATCGCCTTAAAGAGCCAAGTTCCTAAACTTCCGATCAACAGTTCCAAATCTCAACATCACCGATGATTTTTCTCTGAGCTTTTGCCTTTTTCTCCCTCTGTTATAGGTACAGGGAAAAGGAAGCTCAGGAGGATTGCTAGTCGTTTTGGCTGTCGCCTCCTTAAGTCGTGGGAAAAGACGGCAATACGTATGGACTGCAGAACTGGGTGCGTTGCTTGAGCAGGGATACCGAAGCGGGCGGAGTGGGCCGCAAGCGGCTATTAACCCCATTCAAAGACTCACCGGATGGCCGAGGCAGGGTTGCTGGGATCGAGCTCGAAAGCTAGGCTAGATTCTTCCGGCCTTTCAGGCCTAACGAAAACGCTCAGAGAAGTCTAACCTGAGATTCTATGCTGTACGCCACTTTTGATTGCACTCGCCGTCGAGTGTAATTCAATACACGTCCCGATGAAGCCCACAGGTGGGCGGCGGTGGACTCCTGAACATGGTTGTCCGCCACCGCTCATTCCCATTGTGTGTTTGGTTGCAATGCCTCGACCGGTGTAATCGGGGTCGCAGTGACCGTCGCCTGGTGGCCTATGAGCTGGATTCAGTGTCGCGCTTCAGGCACTTCAGGTTGGTATGCAAATCCGATGCGCTCTGATAGCGCAGGTCCCGGTTCTTTTCCAGTGCCTTATTGATGATTTCATCCAGCTTGGGTGGTAGGTCCGGATTGATGCTTGAAGGGGGGGATGGGCTCAGGTTGAGTATCGCATTGAAGATAGCCGCCGAGGTGTTTCCCTTGAACGGCACTGTTCCCGTAGCCATCTCATAAAGCACCACCCCAATGGAGAACAGATCAGTTCGCGCGTCCAGTTCTAGGCCCATTACTTGCTCCGGAGACATATACGCCACGGTTCCCACCACCACTCCGGCGCTGGTGAGGTCTTGCTCGGTGACGGTTGGCGCCACTGAGGTGCTCAATGCCTCCAGCGTCGGGCGGGGTGCGCGGATCAACTTGGCCAAACCGAAGTCCAGGATCTTGACTTGACTGCGTTGGGTCAGGAAGATGTTGGCAGGCTTTATGTCTCTATGAATGATCCCCTTCGAGTGGGCCGCATCCAGCGCGTCGGCAATCTGGATGGCCAGATTTATAAGCAGTTCCGGTGGGAGTGGTTTCCCATCAACCCGCTGCTTGAGGGTTTGGCCCGCTAGAAACTCCATGGCGATGAAGTGCTGGCTTTCGAACTGATCGATGTCGTAAATCGTGCAGATGTTAGGGTGGTTGAGTGCCGAAGCAGCTTGAGCCTCGCGTTGAAATCGTTCCAAGGCCTGCCGATCTTGGGAAAGTTCGTCGGGAAGAAACTTCAATGCAACCGTGCGCTTAAGCCGGGTGTCTTCGGCCTGGTACACCACACCCATCCCACCCCGGCCCAGCCGTCGATCCAGGCGATACCGGCTGGCCAGTTCACGGGGCAGGCGAATGGGCGTCAGGTCTGCGCCTTCGCGAGCGCAACGTGTGTCGCCTGAGTCGTAGCAGGCGCCGCACTGGGGGCACTCTCCGAAGGTTTGTGGCGCACCCTTGCCCTTGGGCTGTGGAGTCGGGTACTCCAGCAGCAGGCTTAGGCTGGACGTGATGGCTTCGAGCAACTCCTGGTCCTCGCGCGTGTACGGTTCCTCCGAGCGTTTGATACCCAGGATCAAAAGGGCTTCCGTGCATCCGGGCGGCGTGACGATAGGTACGAGCAGATCAATACGTGCGCCACGCACGAAGTCGATCTCTTCTTGAGGCAAGCGCCGGTCGAGCCAGCTTGAGTCCGCGAGCAGGGTTTCCAGCGGCTTTCCGAGCACGCGCGCCAACGCCACGATCTTGCTGTCCGCGCTCAATGGCGGGGGCGTATGTCCTGCCGGAGCCGAAGCCAAAACGTGGTATGACGGCTGGCCTGACTCATGTACCATGAGTGAAACGAATTCCGGATGCAAAGCGCTTTCAATTCGGGCGACGACTCGCGGCGACACGCGCTCGAAGCTCTTGGCTTTGCGGATCTCCTGGACTACGTCACGAAGCAATCGTTGGGCGTCGTATCGCTCCCGGAAGAAACGCCGGTCGAGCGATTCCAGCCATGGTTTCCGCTGCCAATAAGCAGCCAGCGCCAGGCAGCCGAGCGCAGCATAAATCCATCCGCGCTCCCTCAGGATATGCGCGAGCGGTTCCTGACTGTTCACTGCAAGGTCGAAGACGAGGAAAGCTCCCAGTACCGGCAGCACGCCCAGCACCGCCCCGCGCGCCAGCACGTACTGCAGGCCTTGACGGATGATCACATGGATATCGAGGACGCGGTGGCGCAGAATGGCGTACGCGAACGCCAGCGGAAACGCCAGCGTGGCCGGGAAGGAGATGGCGATGGAAAAAAGGTAGAGCGGTTTTAGTCCCTGACCCTGGAAATGAAATATCGAGACAACCGGGATCGCGGCTGACAATCCTATCGCTGTCCCTACCATCAAGACACGAACACGGCGTTTTTCGTTCAGGTCGGCAAGTTTACGGTAAGCGACAATCAGCATCACGACACCCGCAGCCACGGATGCAATCGTTCGGAAAAAAGTGATTGAGGAAAACCATCCTGGTACTGGAAACGCGTCCCCTGGCCGGTAAATTACTGAATAGAATCGAGAGAACCGCCATGGCAGAGTCGCCAGCACGGGGCCCCAGATGAGAACCCAAGGCCATCGGGCGCGAAACAGGCGACAGGGAAAGACGGCGATGAACGACAGAAAAATGGCTTCGATCACGAACCGGCTGAATTCGGGAATCCAGAGGAGAACTTGAGCTGCAATGGGAAGCTGACGCCAGACGGCAGCCCACCCACTGGGCAAGCCAAACACTACAGACGCTGTAACGATAAACCAGGCGCCCATTCTGGCGGCGAGGTTGCCAGGGCGCTGGAAGGCGATCAAAAGCCCCAGGGTGAAACAAGAAAGAGCCAGACTGACATGGATAAAGTAAAACTGCCCTATACGGTTTTGCCAGGTTGCCCTATCGGGAATTACCTCGATTTCAAGTGGCTTCTCTTCTCGCAAAATCATCCAAGTCTGCGCCCGTCCGGCTTCCCAGTTGAACAAGACTGCCGCCCAATCGTCCGTGTTGCGGACGGCCTGCCGACCGGCTGCCAGTACCTGGTCACCGGCTTGCAGTCCGGCCTTTGCGAATGGCGTGTCGGCTGCCACGGCACGGATTCGCATCGTTCCGCGTTCGAAGACAGCGTCTAGCCCCCCCGGTTCAGCCGGCCCCCAGATCAACATGTAAGTATAGAACACGTACAGGCCGACGAATGAGGCCGCGATGATGAACATCCACCATGGAGCATGATGCGAGGTCTTCCGCCCTCCCGTGCGATCCAAGGGCCTGTCGCGCCCTTCGGTCACAGCCCGTAGCCCGTCCTGCCCCCCTAATTCCGGAACCGGGGAAGATCCGGGCTGCCCTCCGGATATACTTGCACCTTGGCTCTGAGTCGCGTCTCGGGTCGCCTCCGGAACAAACGCGTCCCTGTCTCCCCGGCTCCAGGTCCTGAATAATTGTGTGATGGCATTTTTCGCTGAAACGGCCATGAAAGCAGTCCCTATCCCTTGGTCATCAAAGGAGAATAAGCCGAGGGAGTTACCGGGAATTTTGCCTTTGCTTAAACACAGCCAGAAATATGGCTGTAATTACCGAAGGTGCTTGATACAAGGACTCTATTTACTTTCGTTATCCGGCAAATCTTCCCGCCCGTACACTATGACAGCTTTTGCCGGAAAATGACGCCTAGCTATTAGAGGGGATCAACGCTTCAAGAAGAACCCGTACCCTTAGAGATTCGGGTTGATGCTCGCCCAATATTCTATTCCGTGTCATTGACAAGAACAATGGTTTTTGGGCGGGAAGGGCGGGGAAGTGAAAACAGCATGCGACCTTGGAGGGCAAATGGAAATACCCAGGAATGGACAGCCAGGAGGCAGTGTGCCCTCAAGGCGCAAGTGGGATGAGGGCATCCCGCCTCCAGGCGATGAATTGGTCTAGTTGGGCGATTGCTTCGGACGGCACCAGTTATCAGGTCGCTCTCGAGCCATAGTAGTTGCAGGTAGTGGATGCCAAAGGGATGGATATTCCATCGAAACCCGACAGGAGTCCATCCCAGTCGGCAGCCCAAATTATTCCCTTCAGTTCATTACTAATGAGGAGGAGGGAACTCGATGTCTAGTGCGAGGTTTGAGATTTCCTAGTGAGCTTTGGACGCCCGTCATCATCCGGCGAGGATTCTGTGTCTGGGGGCTCCACCACTTCATGGGTTTTACGCTTGAGTGTTGGGAGCTTTGTATTGGAGTCTTGCCCGGAGACATTGCTGGCACTCCGCATGACTGCCAATTTTGCCTTAATTCGATCGAAATCCGACGTGTTTAACACATACTCGGAACGTCCGGGTAACACGTTCTGGATTTCCAGCTGGGCCCTCTGAATTCGGTCAAGGGTTGGTGGGTGAGTGGAAAAGGCTTTCGCAAGCCGTCCGGGTCTTTTCTTATCTTGAGATTGGATCTTCTCGAAGAAAGACACAAAAGAAGTGGGGTCATAGCCGGTTTTATAAAGGTACTGAAGGCCCAGAAAATCGGCCTCTCGTTCTGCCGAGCGGCTGAACTGCAGGAACTCCAGTGGGACCAGGAGGCTGGCAGCCTGGCGAATCCCATAGCCGATGGGTCCACCAACAAATATCAACGGGATTGAAGCCAGATTGAACAGTTCAGCCTTGGAATATTGTTCCGTCCCGTGCCTGGCGGCAACATGGGCAATTTCATGAGCCATGACTCCGGCCAGTTCCGACTCTTCACTAGCTGCCAGAATCAGCCCGGTATTGACGTAGAAGAATCCTCCTGGCAAGGCCAAAGCGTTGATCTCATCCGAATCAATGACCTTGATGACAAAAGGGACCTTTGCATCAGAGTTCCGAACAAGGTTCTGACCAACACGATTTGCGTACTCATTAATCTCAGGATCAACCAGAAGCTTGCTGGACCGTTCTACCTCTTGGGCTAGCTGTCGTCCTAGCGCAATCTCCTTTTCCAAGGAGATGAGGTTAATTTGGTGGGTGTTGATATTGCGGCTTCCAATATTTTCAACATCGGAATTTTTCTGTTGCTTTGCGCAGAGGTTTCCGGAGGCAAAAACCAACCACCATAAAGAGGGAACAAGCATGAACCTGATCAGCCGCTGTTTCATGGCTTTTCCTTCCCCCGTATCTACTCCACGGCTCTCTTATTTAAGTTATATTTTAGTTCATCTAGCAGGGTTGTTCAACCATCAAGGAATATCGTCAAGCAATATCGTCAGGGCGGTTCTGCAGTCACTTTCTGGCCTTTAACAGCAGAACTGGAATATCCACCGAATGCCGGACGTCGTGGGAGACGCTTCCATAAACGATGTCGGAGACAGAGCGATGGCCATGTGTCGACATCGCGATGAGATCAGCTTGGGTTTCTTGGGAGATTCGGACAATCTCGTCGGAGGGTTCCCCATAAGCCAGAATATAATCCGCGTCGAAACCCTTGCCTCTCAGCTTATCACAAAGCCGCCGGAGATATTCGCGATCTTGGGCCATCTCTTCGGATTCGCGCAACTTCAGGTGGTCGTAATTGCGGGCTGCCCATCCGTGGGCCACACACACCAGAACCAGTTTGGAGCCCATCAGCCTTGCCATCGGCTGGATATGGTCCAGAATGGCTTCATCTGTTGCTGAGTTTTCTACCGGGATCAAAATCTTCTTATACATGCTGGAGGTAGTTCATCTACCATCGATTGAATGTCTCCACGAGCAGCCACGCGTTCAAAAGGGCAATCAGGATACCCACCACCCAAGCTAACCACTTGACCCACCGTGGATTGACGAACTCCCTCATTTTACCCCGATCACTGGTGAATTGCACCAGGGGGAAAATGGCAAACGGAAGTTGCATGCTGAGAATCACCTGGCTGAAGATCAACAACTCGGTTGTCCCCTTCTCCCCGTAGATCAGGATGACGATCACCGAAGGCACGATGGCGAGAGAGCGCGTGATCAACCGGCGCAGCCAGGGACGCAAACGAATGTTCAGGAATCCCTCCATCACGATTTGTCCCGCCAATGTCCCGGTCAAAGTCGAATTCTGCCCGGAACAGAGCAGTGCCACGGCAAACAGGACACTAGCCAGGGTGGTTCCCAGTAGCGGCGTCAGGAGACGGTAGGCATCCTGGATTTCGGCCACGCCCTGATTCCCGGACTGGTGAAAGGTGGCGGCCGCCATGATTAGTATGGCCGAATTGATGAACAAGGCAAACATCAAGGCCACTGTGGAATCGAGCGTGGCAAAACGAATCGCTTCCTTTAGCCCTTGCTTGGTTTCGCGATACTGCCGGGTCTGTACAATCGAAGAATGAAGGTAAAGGTTATGGGGCATCACGGTGGCTCCTAGGATGCCAATGGCCACATAGAGCATCCCCGGATTGCGCATGGTTTGGAAGGAAGGGATATAACCCCCCAGGATGCCTTGAACAGATGGGCGCACGAGGATCAATTCGGACAGGAAGCAGAGCCCGATGACTCCGATCAAGGCCACGACCACCGCCTCTAGGAACCGAAATCCCTTTTGCTGCAAATAAAGTATCCCCAGAACGTCCAGGGCGGTCAGGCAGACTCCTACGAGGAGCGGGATTCTGAATAACAGATTCAATGCAATGGCCGACCCAATCACCTCAGCCAGATCGCACGCGGCGATGGCGATTTCGCACAGGATCCACAAACCGATAGAGACAGGCCGGCTGTAATAGTCTCGACAGGCCTGCGCCAAGTCCTTGTGGGTAACAATGCCCAGCCTCACGGAAAGGGATTGCAGCAGGATGGCCACCAAGTTGGACAACATAATCACCGATAGCAAGGCATAGTTGAATCGCGCGCCCGCCGCCAGATCAGTGGCCCAATTACCGGGGTCCATGTAGCCTACTGCCACCAGATAACCTGGCCCCGCAAAGGCTAACAGCTTCCTCCAAAAGCCGTAACTTGATGGGATCTCAATGCTTCGGTATACCTCCGGAAGACTCGGAGAGGATTGGCCAATTCGCCAGTCGACCGCAGCCGGTCTGGTCCTCGCTTTTTTTCCCAACAAGGTCATGGTCTTTCCCGCCCCCGGCGCTTGTTCTTGAATACTTGCCGGTCTTTCAACCCTGTGGAATGGCGGCTTCGATTCTTTGCCTCTTCCAATAGCTCCCGTTCACCCTGATCAGCCGCAATGACAAAGATGCATTTGGCCGCTTCGAGGCCGAGGTACTGAGGCACACGCTTCCCGCTCAACTTGATTTTCAAAGGTCCTTGGAAGGGAATCCGTTCCAACAGGGATAGGCAACGGGAGGGGACCAGCCCCTCCTGCTCCAGGAAGGTCAGAAAACCCGGGTCACGGCTCTTCACCCGGAGAATGGTGTGAGCCCCCGGTCGAGCGTCGGCCAAGCAGGTTAAGTGTTCCTCTTGCCGGTGTCCCTTAGCATCCGGGATAGCCTCCCCATGAGGATCTTTAGCAGGAAACCCCAGCAAAGCATCCAGCCTCTCCACAAAGAGATCTGACACGACATGCTCCAGCCGCTCTGCTTCTTCATGCACCAGTTCCCAGCCATAACCGAGCGTGCGGTGCAGAAACAATTCGATCAACCGGTGGCGCCGGAGAACCTTGAGCGCGGTTTGCCTGCCTTTTTCAGTGAGAGTGACTCCGTAATACGGCCGATATTCGAGAAGGCCAGCCTTCTGGAGCTTTCTCATCATGTCTGTCACGGAGGCGTCGGCGACCGCCAGGCGGCGCGCCACTCTTGATGTGCTGGCTCGCTCCTTCATATCCTCCATATTTAGAATGGTCTTCAGGTAATCTTCAACAGTGCTTGTCAACATCACCAGCTCCACTCTCAGGCGCGGCTTAGCTTGGGCCTAGACAAATTTAGGTTAATCTAAATATTGTCTTCGGACAATAAAAAACAGCTCTAATGCCGAGACTGTCAAGCTGAAGACTGAACTCTGCGTACTGACAATCTGATTCGCAAGCCGACTCTCACCCCATGTCAATTATGGACTTGCACTTAATGGGCTGAGTAATATAATCAACTCACAGTTCCGTCACCATGGATCGGGACGGGCAATGACGTTCATCTAGTCATCTTATAACTAAGAATCTTAATAGCCTGGAGGATTGAAATTATGCGGAACAAGCCATTTGATGGCCTAAGATGGTATAGGGGTGGATGGGCAGTCCTGACGAGTCTTGGCGTTATGCTTGCTTTCGTCGTGAGTTTAGATGCTCCCTGGATTTTCGCCCAGTCCCAGCAGGAGGAGAAGACAGAAGAGGTTCCTAAGCCCCCCAAAGAAGATTTCACGGTCTCCGTTTATAAAGCCCTGGATGAAAACAGGGCTGAGAAACTGACCTTCAAAGACAGGTACAAGATAGACAAGGCCGAGGAGCCTGTGGAAATCGTGGTTACTTACTACAACTGGTCTGTTTCTTCCGAAGATTACTGGAATCGCCAGATCAACATTGAGACTAAAAACAAGGAAGGATTTGTAGTGGAGAAAATCAACAAATCCGGTTTTGGGGACCTTGGCTATGTGAAACCCGGGGACAAGAAAACTTTGGATTCCTTCAAAAAGGAGAAGGTTACCGTTTCAGGTAACACCGCAACTGCAACCATGGTCGACATGCAGATCGGTAAGGCCGAAAACGACCGGTACCATAGCCTCATGGGTAAATTTGTCCTCAAGAAGTAACTCGGATGTACATTTGATTTATAAGAAGAGATAGTTTATAGTTCCGCGCTGGAATCTTGTGAGGGTTCATTTTCACCTACTCATCTATTCAAGGAGGATCTCCAATGGCTCTTTCGTTTGATTCTAAAGTGGTAGGAAAAGTGTGCGTTCTAATTCCGAATGGCAAGATAGTGATAGGCGAGGAGGTTGCTGCCGTGAGGGAGAAAATCAAGGAATTGCTCGGACAGGGCAATAAGAATATCCTGCTGAACTTTTCCAGTGTCTCATATATTGATAGTACTGGCGTCGGAGCGCTGGTTGGCAGTTTTACAACCATTCGCAATCAAGGCGGACAAATGAAATTAGCCAACCTCAGCCAACGAGTGCGGGACATTCTGTTGGTCACCAAGCTGTTGACCGTCTTTGACGTTTATGAGAAGGAAGAAGACGCCATAGCCAGTTTTGGACCCAAAAACTAACCTTCACCGTCATGAGACCTTGCGCAAAAAAAGAGGGCCTGGGTGGGATCCAAGGCCCTTCTTGCACGGAAAGCCCGATGTCGGGATCCCGAAATGAGATTCACACTAAGAGACCCAAACCAAGACCTTAGTTTTCCTCCCCTGATTCTTATCGTTCTTTCCAGCACCGCATGGGCCCTCCTCTTTTCCTCTGTTTTCTTCTCACAAGTCTCCCGGCACCGCCCACCGCCAAGCGGGGTGAAGGGACTGGTGGAACTCTATGGCATTACGTCAGTCATCATCCAGCGTGGAGACGAGGATGAGTTCGCAGCGGAGATCTTGAGAAGTGCATTTCAGCCTCGTTTTAAGACTGTTAAAGTGCTCAAGGCAGGGGAGAGGAAACCCGGGAGTGCTCCGCTGGTGATATATGTCGGGAGTTTCAGTTCTAATGTCCCCGCCAGCCGAGTCTTCAAGGATTCAGGCTTTTCAATGAAATGGGACCTGCTTTCCGAGGGGAGTTATCTGCTGATGACTTGGCGAAAGCCCGGTACAACGGCCATCTTCGTGACTGGAAAAGACCGTCTTGGAACGATTTATGCTGCCAATGATCTAAGGAATTATTACTTCCGTCTTGGGCCTGGCAGGGTGCTTCTCAATGAATTGAATCTTGTCGAACAGGCCCGCCTGAAGTATCGTTGGGTCTATTATACTGGCCCCCAAGTTCAAGCAACGGCAGGAGATCAAAGAATCGGTGAAACAGTTGCCAACCCACCTATGGGGAACGCCACCGAGAATGGTCTGGAAAGTCTTAGATTGCTGGTCGACAGGTTGAGCGCAGCTCGTGTGAATGGTTTGCTCGTTCGAGGGTTGCTTGAGATGGCAGGAGGAAACACTGCCGAGGTTGCCGAGTTCTGCAGGCTCTCAATAGAGAGGGGAGTCCCCACAATCCCCGTCGTCACGGTAGGCGGTGGCAAGGGCTTCGTGTCTTTGCCCGGACATCAATTCAATCTAATTTCGCGAGCCCAAGCACATCCCGAACTGCGAGCGATCGGAGTTGATGGAAAGCCTATGGACCGGACCCTGTGTCCGTCCAGGCCCGAAAACCAGGAGTGGTACCGGGAAGGAGTCAAATGGTGGCATGCAAATTTCAAGGTGGGTGGCCTCCATCTCGACGCGGGCCCGTTGGTCTTGTGTTATTGCGCAAATTGCCGGAATGCCCGACTCGGGATGAAGGGAAAGGATTCCGACTATTATAGAGAACTGGCACGAATGGTCGGCTTGGTGGGCTCCGCTGCCCGAGATTTGGATTCCAGTTACTGGATTTCCTATACGACCCATATCGGATTCGATCCTACCCTCTTTCCGCCGGCCTTCAATACTAAGCCCTCCCCGTATAGGAAATTCCCCGTACTGGTTCCGAGAGAAGCCTCCTTTCCCACCGATCTTCCGCGGGGGGTACCGGAAGACTCTATCGCCGTATGGGATCTCTATTCGATGGTGGAACGGCATGGTTGGCCCTCCCCGTTCAAGGCGCCCGCCAGGCATAATCTGGGGCAGTTGGGGTGGTTAGGCGATAAGTCGGGAGATTGGCATCAACTCTATTTCAAACGCATTCAGGAGATCACCCGTCATGCCATCAGTAGTAACCTCGAAGGCCTAATCATGCCGGCTGACACGGTTGCCTCTCTGCCAATCCCTGAAATCAATCTGCTCGCATTTGGAGAGTTCGCTTACAATCCTGCTGCTGATCCTTCCTCCTTCCTCAAGATCAAGCTTTCAGGCCTCTATGGAAGCTCCGAAGGGGTCCGGGAGCTGTCCCAAATACTCGACTTGCTTGAGAGTGAAAACGGAATGCAGCCGCAAAACAAAAATGAAGCCCTCAATTTAGCCCGCCAGGTTTCTGATAACGCACAAGGGATTGAGAAGGAGCACTGGCAAGGACTAATCACTTCCTTAGAAAACTGGAAAACTCCGTGAGACTGCGCACCTGTCTGTTAATTGGATTGCTGGGAATTTTGCTCCCGCTGAAAATCGGCGCCAACAAGATCTTTGATAAATCGGCCCGAAAACAAATGACAGTTTGGCTGAACGACGATTGTCAATGGTTGGTAAGTTCTGAAGCAAAAAGGGAAGTCACTACCCCTGGGAGTGTCCCCGTCGATCCCATGGTTACCGAGGCGACCATTGCACGAGCGCTGGCGGTTGGCTACGAATTGACCAAGGACAACCCTCAATATTCGCAGGAGTCCCTTCGGCGCTGTGAGACACTGTTGGGCCTCCAGGAAACGGTCAAGACTTCCAAGGGCAATGATGGAGGTTGCTGGTTAGGACCTGCCGACCATCACGATGACCTGGACCTCGGGGTCAATGGCATTATTGCTGGAGCCCTGACTCGTGTCTCAGCAGACGCAGACAGTCCTTTAAAGAGTAGGATTCTCGGTGTAGTGGAAAAGTACGCGCTCTTGGTTCTGGAAGGCTGCGCCCAGGACCCCTTGAATAAAGGGCGGAACGGTGCCGCAGGCTGGATCATTCAGGATGGAGAACAGAAAGGAGCCATGGGGGCCGGATATCTGAAGGACCATGTGTCAAGGAAGCCCTCGACGTTGGCCACTGCTGCCAATGCGGCGTTCTTTGCTCAACTCTTTTCAATCACGCACAAGGCTCAGTACCAGTCTCTAGCCAGAGAGGCAGTACGATGGCTGCTTGCTAGACAGAGTGCGGTGGGATTCTTCCCTACATTACTCGATGGCATCGATACGGGTGAGGCCTCAATGGACACAATGACGGCCGGCACGGAGGCTGTCCTTGCTGTCGACTATCTGTGTGCTGAGTCTTCCCTCAAACAGCAAATACACACTGACATCGAGCCGGTAGCCCGATGGCTTCTCCGCACCCAAAATGAAAAAGGCCTCTGGGGAAGCAAGCAGGATCAACGTGGCAGCACGGGTGCCGTGACCTTGCTGGCCTGGTTCTATCTGGCCGGAGCCAAAGATGAAGCTTTTCCGCAAGCCCTGGACAAGGCCTGGCAGGTCCTTACCAACCCGGTTCATGCGCAATCTTTTGGTGTGCAAATTTCTCCCTTCACAACGGCATTAATGGCTCTTACCACCGCCGAAATGATCAAACCTGGAATTTCCTTTAGGAAGTCTTAACCGGGATTGATGAAATGCGCTGGGGCCGCCGTCCTCCTGTCGAAGCAGTCGGACAGCTGGAATCCCATGACCCTTCACCTTCCTGGCAGTTCCACAATCTGCAGGTTGCGAAAATCCAGGTTGGTCGTCGGATCATGAGCCTGGAGGCTGATCGTCCCGCCTGTCAGGCGAGCCTGCTGTCTGGCATTGGCTCCTTCTGCGCGATCATCAGTGAAATCCGTGACCTGGATGCCATTGACCCACACAGCTATGTGACGTCCTAAAGCCACAATGGTCTTATAGAAGAACTGTCCTTCATCCGGGATCACCCGCCGGGCGGCTACACGGTTGTAAATGGCGCCGGTCCCAAAGTCCACTGGCTTCGCTCGGTCGCCGTCTTTGAATCCATTTTGGATCTGGGATTCGTATCCAGACCAGAAGGATCCTGGGTCGCCACGGAAGAAAACCCCGCTGTTGGGATGGTGCGAGGCATCTTTGGGGTTGGTGCGGATTTCCAACTGAAGCACAAAATCCTGATACCGGCTCTCTGTTTCCAACTGCCCTGGCCCCTTTTCTACATGGATCATTCCATTTCTGACCGACCATTCATGGGTCGGGGGCGGAACCTTCGGGCTGTCGACTTTCTTCCAACCGGAGAGATCTTTGCCGTTGAAGAGGGGTTTCAGTCCGAGTGGCTTTAGTTTAATGTTCCGGAATTCAATCGGCTTATCTTTGTTATATTGCAGACCAATCACCCCAACAGCGTGACTCTTCTCATGAGCGTCGAGGAGGCCTTCCCCATCCAGCCAAACGGCGAAATGATCCTTATCTGCCTGGACTTCGAGAGTGTGCCACTGGTTAGGCTTGGTCGTGATTCTCTTGGCCTTCGAATAGAACACCAGGCTCCCGGTTGGGTAGTCTTTGTGCGTATCGCATATCTGCAATTCATAGCCAGTCTTGGCCGGATCGCCTTCTTTAGCAGAACGCAAAAACACTCCGCTATTGCCATCCAACCCAGTCCGGTAATCCACTTTGAGAGTGAAATCCCCGAACTGCGAGTTCGTGGCCAGCCAGCCGTTTTCGCCTGAACTGACTGAGAGGATACCACTGTCAGCCTTCCATTCACCCTTTCCTTGAAGTTCCCAACCAAACGTTGACTCGCCATCCCACAACAAGATCCAGCCTTCGGAAAGCTCCTGAGGCGTTAAAGTGTTGGGTCTGTTTCCCCCACTGAGGATTTGAACGAAGAAAATGGCGAGACCCAGGGACAATAACACATTCTTTGACGCCGGCTTCATGCGTTGCCTCCCCGAAATTTGTCTGTGTCGGTACAGATCCAAAGTGCCATCGCATCATATCATAGGACTGGTTCAAGCGATTTGGATAGAACGGCAGGAGTGTGCAATAAATCTGCGGCTGGCGGGGTTGGACGCAGAAAAGTACTTCTGCTATTGTTTGCAATTGAGGAGACTGTCCACATAATGGAACCTGGCAATTTGCCTTCGCCCAACAAAAGAACTGAGATACTCGAGGGCAGTGCCTTTATGCAGGCCTGCCGCCGGATCCCCACAGGGTATACGCCCATCTGGCTCATGCGTCAGGCTGGGCGGTACATGCCGGAATACCGGGAAGTCCGGGCTCGGCATTCCTTCCTGGAACTCTGCAAAAACTCCGACCTGGCTGCAGAGGTGACGATTACGGCCGCCCATCGCTTGGGCGTGGATGCCGCTATCATCTTTGCGGACATCCTTCTCATCGTTGAGCCCATGGGGTTGGGATTGCGATTTGAGAAGAGCGACGGGCCTGTGATTGACGGAATGATCCGCACGCTCGAAGATGTGCGCCGGCTCCGCGAGGTTTACCCCGAGGAATCTTTGCAATTTGTCTTTGACGCAGTCGCCAAGACACGGGCGGGCTTGCGTCCTGACATTCCCTTGATCGGTTTTTCTGCGGCGCCTTTCACCCTGGCATCTTATATTACGGAGGGGGGGGCATCGAAATATTACCGGCATACTAAGGGACTCATGCACCGGGACCCGGGTGCCTGGCATGCCGTGATGGAGATCATCAGTCGTGGACTCATTCGCTACCTTAACGGCCAGATTGCCGCTGGAGCACAAGCCGTGCAGATCTTCGACAGTTGGGCCGGTTGCTTGAGTCCTGAGGACTACCTGGAATTTGCCCTCCCGTACACTCGAGAAGTCATCCGGGGAATCAAGGCAGGCGTACCGGTTATCAATTTTTCTACCGGGACAAGCGGGTATTTGGAACTCCTAAGGGAGGCCGGAGGAACTGTGATCGGGATCGATTGGCGCGTTGATCTGGCTCAAGCCTGGGAACGACTTGGTCACGACGTAGGGATCATGGGTAACCTGGATCCGGTGGTGCTGCTCTCGGAACGCTCGATCGTGGTCAGCAAAGCTCGGCAGCTGTTGAGCAAGGTGGAGGGAAGACCCGGGTATATTTTCAATCTGGGTCACGGTATCCTTCCGGAAACACCGGTCGAAAATGTGATTGCTCTGGTGAACGCAGTGCATGAATGGAGGGCTGGATGAAGCATGACGCGGTCCTCCTGATGGGTTTCGGAGGCCCGAACTCATCAGAGGAGATCGGGCCCTTCCTGGCCCAGGTATTGCGAGGGCGACCGGTTCCGCCCGGTCGCATCGAGGAGGTAACCCACCACTATGAGATGATGGGGGGCAAGTCGCCCTACAACGAGTTGACCTTCCGACAGGCGCGGGGGTTAGAGAAGATTCTGAAACGAGAAGGCCCTTCACTTCAGGTCTATGTGGGAATGAAAAATTGGAAGCCTTTCTTCGGCGAAACACTGGAACATATGATTCGAGATGGTGTAAAGCGAGCGCTAGGCATCATTCTGGCTCCGCATCAGGGCGAGGCCAGTTGGGGCCGTTACCAGGTGGCCATGAGAGAAGCCCGGGCGGAAGTCTCCTGCCGGCTCGGCGTGGAGGCCCCTATCGTTGAATATTGTGAACCCTGGCACTTGCACCCGCTCTTCGTGGAGGCGGCTGTTGATAAGTTACGCTGTAAGATGGATAAGATTCGTTTTGCACATAAGGATGCCATTAAATTCTGCTTCACGGCCCACAGCGTACCCAATTCGCTTGCTCATCCTTATGTCGATCAAATTCTGGAAACCTGTCAGGCAGTGGCTGAAGCGGCTGGGATCTTGCAGTGGGAGTTGGTTTATCAGAGCCGCAGCGGCAACCCTCTCGACCCTTGGTTGGGACCCGATGTATGCGAGGTCGTCCGCCAGGTGGCCCAGGGGGGTTGGAAGAATATCGTGCTAAACCCTATCGGATTTGTTTGCGATCATGTGGAAGTCCTCTATGACCTTGACATAGAAGCCAGGCAGGTTGCCGAGGAATTGGGTTTGGAGTATCACCGGATTTGTACGGTCAATGACCATCCCAGTTTTGTCCGGATGCTGGCAGATGTGGTCCGAGGCTCTCAACAGGAGCCCGGCGGAACAGTAAGTCGATGATCATCACCAAATGAGTACGAGTGGGAAAACCGTACGCAAGGTTGTGGTCGTTGGAGGAGGAATCTCGGGGTTAGCAGCAGCTCATCGCCTCCTCGAACAATCCCAGGCCCTGCGAATCCCCGTGGATGTTCACCTCTTAGAGGGCGACGGTCGACTGGGTGGAGTCATACAGACGGTCGAGCAGAACGGCCTTTTGCTGGAGGGCGGCCCTGACTCTTTTATTTCCGAGAAGCCTTGGGGGTTGGCTCTGTGTCGGCGGATTGGCCTGGCTGGACGTTTGATTGGTACTGGCGAGACCCATCGACGTAGTTTCATTGTCAGCCGGGGAAAACTGCTGCCAATTCCTGAAGGATTCTACCTCCTCGCCCCCACACAGATCTGGCCTTTCATCAGTACTCCTATCTTCAGTTGGGCAGGCAAGCTGCGAATGGCGGCAGATCTATTTCTCCCTCGAAGAAATGGTACTGAGGCGGCCGGCGACGAGAGCCTGGCCAGCTTTGTGCGACGGCGGCTGGGCCGGGAAGCACTTGAACGAGTCGCTCAGCCTCTGGTCAGTGGAATATATACGGCAAATCCCGAAGAACTCAGTCTGCGTGCCACCATGCCTCGATTCCTGGAGATGGAATTACAGCATCGGAGCATCATCCTCGGCATGCTGCGACAACGGCGCAAAACCCGCCAAGCCAAGAATACTCATGCCAGCGGCCCCCGTTATGGCCTGTTCGTGTCACTCGACAGCGGCATGGAAACCTTTGTCGATGAGCTGGAAGCCAGGTTGCCAAAGGATTCTATCCACCTACACTGCAAGGTTGACCGGTTGGAGTGGGAGCCGACCAGAAAGAATTGGAACCTGCGTTTAGAGGATGGCTCCGACCTGACCGCTGATGCCGTGGTTCTGGCTTTGGCAACCTATGAATCGGCGCGGCTCATCGGAAAGGAGGATCGCCAACTGGCTGAAACCCTGAGGATGGTGCCGTACGCATCAACCGCCACCCTTAATCTGGCCTACCGGAAGCAGGACATACCCCATCCCATGGACGGATTTGGTTTCGTGGTGCCATTCATTGAGGGACGGCAGCTGCTGGCCTGCACCTTCTGCCACATTAAGTTCGAGGGCCGGGCTCCGGAAGATATCGCCCTGCTGCGTGCTTTTATGGGAGGGGCCTTGCAGCCGGGCGCATTTGAGCTGGAGGATGGGGAAATGCTTCGGGTCATTCGGCAAAACCTGCGAGACCTTCTGGGAATCATGGCGGCCCCCATCCACACTCGCATCGAACGGCACCCTCGGGCAATGGCTCAGTATCGCGTCGGTCACCTGGAGTTGGTCAAACGAATAGAGGATCAGGCAAATGCCCATCCCACTCTACAGATTGCTGGAAACGGCATCACGGGCATCGGTATTCCTGACTGCATCCATCGCAGCGAAGTCTGTGCAGATCGGATCATTGACCACTTTCGTCAGCTGGAATCCTCCAGTCCGATAGTTCGAAAGATGGGATAGTTGAGAGAGCTACAATGTGGGGGGGGGAGACATTCCAGCTGCAGCTGGTGCAAGGGAAGACAACTCATCTGAGGGATGCTCCCCTCTACGGCAGAAAAGCGGTGGAGAAGAGCATCCGAAGAAGATTTGGATAGATTCCTATTTGTTGTAATGCTTGGCGTTGATCGCCGTAAACTGAGCCCACTTCTCGGGAAGATCCTCTTGAGCAAAGATAGCGGAAACCGGGCAGGCGGGAACGCAGGCTCCGCAGTCAATGCATTCATCCGGCTCAATATATAACATCTCGGCTGCTGCAAAACCCTCCTCATCTTTCTTGGGGTGAATGCAGTCCACCGGGCAAACGTCAACGCAAGCTGTATCCTTGGTGTTGATGCAAGGCTCAGCAATAATATATACCATAGCTAGCTCCTTCACTTTGAGTTTTGAGGTTCCGCATTGTCGTCTCCCAAGCCGCTCATCCTAACATGGCTGCCGGTCGTGGGCAAGCCCACTGAGAGGTCGGTGGGGTATCACTCCAATCGCGAGGCCACACAGGTCAATGTTAACAAATCGGTGCTTTGAACCAAAAGAAAAATTCCGCTTGGAATGGGCCATCAGGATTGGATTATCGGTTTTCTTTCCGCCAGACCAACTTCAGCCCAGACCGGATATTATCAACGGACAAACCTTGATTTGATTCCAAGCTTCTTTGCAGGCGGAGTGCTTGAATAACCGGCCATTGTTCGACTAGGGCCAGCCAAGTTTATCAAACCACCGGATAGCGCGCCTCAATGGTGGTCTTCATCCCGCCCCTGACATTAAACTCCCCTCGAACAACACACCATTTGGGGTTGCAGACGGCGACGATGTCGCGAAGGATCCGGTTGACCGCATTCTCATAAAAAATGCCCAGGTTTCGAAATCCCAGGATGTAGTACTTCAGGGCCTTTAGTTCCACACACAGTTGGTCGGGCATATATCTGATAGTCACCGTCCCAAAGTCGGGGAGCTTGGTCTTTGGACAAATGGAAGTGAATTCCGGGATCTCGACAGTAATCTCGTAGCCGTTATACTGGTTGGGCCAAACTTCAAGCCTCGGAAGCTCTGCTTGAATTCCCGACTGGGCATGATCTTCCGTGTACCCGGTCATGTATGTCCTTTCTGCCTTGGTAGTCGGACTCGTCGAATCTGCTGTCCTCAGAATTGGCCCCTCATTTCGGAGAATGCAGGCTCTGGAGACGAGGCGAGCGCTTCACCGGCACATCGCCGTAACTGTGAACTTCCTCGCAGATCTTGCGAAGAATTTCTTCGACATTGCCTGACGCGGTTCGGAACGAGCGGGCATCGACCGCCAGAGGTGCACCGATGACCACTAGCGGTGCCCCGTATTCCGGGGTCTGGACCGCTTGCTCGATGGTCAAACCCCCGACTGCCTGCACCGGGATGCTGACTGCTGACACCACTTCGCGCAATTGGTCTAAAGGGGTCGGCGCTTCCAGTCCGCGATCGCGCAATACCGTCCTGTAGTCATAACCGATGTGATGAATCACATAATCGCAGCCCAGGTCTTCCAGGAGTTTAGCTCCCTTGACATAGTCGGGCATACCGAGGTTGTCACCCATCACACCGACTCCATAGTCCTTGCCGGCGCGGACCACTAGTTCCACAGTTTCACGGTGAGCTTGCCCCATAACCACCACCAGGGTGGCTCCCGCTTTGGCCATCAACTCCGCCTCTAGCCATCCACCATCCATTGTCTTCAGGTCCGCCACGATCGGGGTATCGGGGAAAGCCGATCGCAAAGCACGCACGCCATGCATGCCTTCGGCAATGATCATCGGAGTTCCGGCCTCCAGCCAGTCCACACCTGCGCGGATCGCCATTTCTGCCGTCTGCAGGGCTTCGGAGAGGGAAGTAATATCTAGAGAGATTTGGACAATGGGTCGCATGAGACTCCTGATTGCAGTTATGGGATTGTAATCTCAACCCGGGCAATAGGGCTTCATTATATCAATTTTGTTTCGAGGGCAATAAAGCGAATCCTTGGCTTTAATGAGCAGGTTTTGTGCCTTTCAGGATTGACAGGCACTCCATCATGGCTCGGCCATTGTGATAGCCAGCTTTCCATATATGGCCCTTATTGCCGATGGCTTTTCCATCCGGAGTGATCGTTTCGAACCATTCCCCGAATTTCCAGTCTATCTGGTGGGTCTCAACGAATTTGAAGGTTGCCTCAAAGGTGCGAGCATACTGCTGATCCATGGTCATGCGAAACATGTATAGAGAACTAACCAGGACTTCGGCCTCCACCCACCATGTCTTATTGAGCCGATCGGCAGACTTACCGAGGGGGCCGGATTCATAAAAACCTCCTTCTTTGGAGTCGTAGCCATACCGAAGAGAATAGTCAAAAAGGATATGATAAAGGTCTCTGAATAAGGAGTTCGGGACGTCGGCTGCCTGACAAGCATCCATCAGTAACCAGATGTTTTCCAGGTCATGACCATAAGAAGCCCTGGCGGTTTGGGGTAGCAGCAAGGGAGTCCAATTGCGCTCGTACTGATCGGTACAAGCCCCGATATTTTTACGTACCACGCTATTGCTCTCGATGGCAATCAGCTCCAGTAGCCTCTCCCGAGCCAGGGGAAGATGGCTTGCCCGGTAAAATGTAGTCATCGCTTCAAGCAGATGCAAATGCGTATTCATCAACTTGAGGTTGCTTCTTGCCCCGTCCATATAGTTCATTGTGCCTGGTTGAGGTTTTGTCCAGTCGGTATTGAAGAACTCGACATACCCTCCATATTCCCGGTCATGAGCCTTTGACTCCAGAAGATTGAAAAACTGCACTGCAAATTCCAGCACCTCGGGCTTCTTTGAAGCCAGGTAGTATTCGGAAATGCCATAAAGGGCAAAGGATTGACCATAAAGATGCTTCATGGGCTTAATCTTCTGTTTCCCGGTTGCATCGACCTCCCAATAAAACCCGCCGTTTTTCGGGTCCCACATTTTTTCTTTCAAGAAACGATATCCCCAGTCAGCGGCCTCCAGGTATTCTTTCCCACCATAACCCTCACGTGCCATTCTTGAAAAAAGCCAGACCATACGGGCCTGGGTCACGATTCCCTTGGTTCCACCCTGGAGGACCTGGCCTTGGGGATCGAAGCTGATGATGTATCCTCCGTTCTGCCGATCCAGACATTTTGGATACCAGAAAGCCGCGATATTCTCTTTCAAAATCTTCTCCAACTTAGGGGCATAGGTCTTCTCCAAAGAAGTGAGATCCTGTGCCTCGGAAGGCACGGTCATCCCTATCAGGATCAGGATTGAGAAAACCCAGGTCTTTACAACTCTCAGACCACCATGTCGATTCATGGGTCCTCCTTGAAAAATAATCTCCGAGACCCTTGAGATTTTCGGCATATTATCTTTCAAGCAGGGTAGCTCAGTCCAAGAGAACTGCAAGAAATCTTAAGGAATGGACTTCGGCCCATGAACCGTGTCTGTGTTTTTTGTGGATCCAGCAAGGGAGGTCACCATTCGTATCAGGAGGCAGCCAGGGAACTGGCTCGAGTTCTGGTTCAGCAGCGGATGGACCTGATTTATGGCGGAGGCGGCGTTGGCTTAATGGGAATCCTGGCGGACACGGTGCTTTCACTGGGAGGCAAAGTCTATGGTGTCATCACCGACGCCTTGATGGCCAGGGAAGTCGCACACCTTCAGTTGACGGAATTGGCGGTTGTGTCGACAATGCACGAGCGCAAAGCACGGATGTCGTCTATGGCTGACGGATATATCGCTTTGCCGGGGGGATTTGGAACATTTGAGGAACTCTTTGAGGTCATCACCTGGGCACAGTTGGGTCTCCATTCCCGGCCGATTGGACTTCTAAATGTGAAGGGTTACTTCTCTCCACTGCTGGAGTTGATCGACCATGGCGTCAGGGAAGGGTTCATTCAATCCAGCCATCGCCAGCTCGTCATGGCTTCACAGGAGCCAGGTGAACTGGTCCACTCCTTACGGAATTACGTTCCTCTTGCTGACCTGGATAAGTGGGTCGATTGAGGCCCACTGGGTAATTCCTTAGCGTCCAAAGGCCCGCCAAAGACGGCAACGAGCCTTATTTCAAAGAAGCTGGCGCAAAAGTTGGTCCTCGTCGGGAAACTCGTCGGTCTCGAGCTTCGAATGCAGCCTTTTGTCGTTCTTGAACACTTCAAAGCGACCATCCCCGTACGGAACCAGTTCCAAGGACTGAATTCGCTGTTTTCCCTTGTTCAGGATCTTCTCCGTCAAACTGACGGCTCTGGGTTCGTAATTTCACTTGGCACAGTATTCTATTCGAACTTTCATTTCTTCCTCCTAAAACAGTGGAATCTTCAAATATTGTGATATCCATGCCGAAAGCCCATCATCCGGAGGGCCTCCAACTTTCTCACAACATCGAGTCCGGATCTATGTTGTTGGTTTGGAACCCGTCACGTCAAGAGTCTAACACACCCGCAATTCTCTGGAGAAGACTCCTTCCGCTGAAATCCATGTTGTAATAGATAACCCACCGCCTCATAATTGGAACCAGTCCAACCGATCCTCGTTCGGCGGGAGCGGGTGGGGGGGGCAGCAATGCTTCAAATCTTCCTCGACTCAATCAAGCATGACAAAAAGCTTTTCCTAATCTTGACTCTGTTGTTCGTGCCGTTGTTCTTGGTCGCTACGAGAGTGTCTTTTGCCGCAGCCAAAGAAGAGAAATCCCCCCAGAGCAAAAGCGAAAACGGAAAAGAGAAGCAACAGTCCTCCTTCACCTTCAAAGTGCCCGTGGACGTGGTGGTAGTCAACGCCACTGTGACCGACAAGAAGGGGGGCCCGGTCACGGACCTCACCGTCAATGACTTTAAGGTTTATGAGGACGGAAAACCGCAGCCCATTCACACCTTTGCCCTGGAGTCTTACAAGGCAATTCAAGTGACGGACACAGCTGGATCAAAAAACATGCCTGAGAAGCCCCGGGTTGAATCGCCGGACTTCACGCAGCCTCGTTTCATTTCCATCGTTATCGATGACATTACAGCCTCAACCCATGACAATTTTAACCGGGTTACAGAAGCAGCCCGGAAATTTGTCGAGAAGGATCTTGGTCCAGCTGATCAGGTCGGAGTGTTGCTGGCATCCGGTCGTGCTCAGTATCCGTTTACAAATGACAAAGAACTCCTCCTGGACCAGCTTGGTTCGCTTTACAAGAAATTCAATCTGGGAACAACGACGAGATCCAGTTGCCCTCAATTGACTGATCTGCAGGCCCAGAATATTGTTCGAGACGTACGAGATTTCAGTTCCCTGGAAGTTGCTATCCAGGAAACGATAATTTGTGCCCATCTCGAATCAGTGCAGGGAGCAAGCCAAGCTGCTGAACCGATAGCGCGGAGCTCTGCTGCCCAGCAATACCAGGAAACCCAGTACCGGAACCGGACGCTGCTTTATATGTTAAGACAGCACATCCGGTCCTTGAAGCATATTGAAGCCAGGAAATCAATCATCCTCTTCTCCGACGGGTTCCTGTTCCAAGACCTGACTTACGAACTTCAGGAAGTCGTCGATATGGCCCTCCGCTCGGGAGTTGTTTTGAATACCATGGATCTTCGAGGACTATACACGACTTCTTTTCAGGCCAGCGACAGTCTCGGAAATGTTCCGATTGAACTGATGGGCAGGAAGCAGTCTCTCTTGATGAGCGATGCACAGGCCCATGATGATCCTTTGTTCACGTTGGCACAAGATACGGGAGGCGTTTTCTTCCACAACAATAACGATTTCTATGCAGGTATCCAAAAGATATCGAACCGTCAGGCATTTTACTACGTCCTGACTTACGCCACTCCTTCGTTGAAAGCCGATGGCCGGTATCACAAGATCAAGTTGGAGATTTCCCGGCCCGGTCTGGAACTGACTTACCGCAAGGGCTATTATGCTCCCAAGGAGCAGGTCACGTTTGAACGAAGGAAGAAGGAAGACATTCTGGAGGCCCTCCAGAGTCCCGCCAATTTAAACGAGATCCCCATTAGCTTTTCCTACAATTATTTTCAAATGGATGACTCCCGCTACGAAGTCGCATTATTCACCAATGTCAGCGTTCGCGGCATGCATTTCCTCCAGGAGGAATCGCGTCACAAGAACTTGATCACCCTGGTCGTGATCGCTCTCGATGAAAATGACCGCTATGTTGATGGCCTGGAAAAGTCGGTGGACTTCAGCCTGAGCGAACCTAGCTATGAAGCATTAGTGAACCACGGTTTCAGTTCCAAGGTTGACCTCAGGCTTCCTCCCGGACGGTACAAGATCAGGGCTGTCGTGCGAGAGAGTTTCCAGAGCAAAATGGGCTCCATCAGCAAGGGCATCGAGATTCCATAGGTCCGCGATTGCGCGGGGTTGTGTTCCAGAGTATTATAAGATTGTGGAAGTGTTCTTTTCCGAAGCAAAAAGCAGGCGATTCGAAAACAATCAAGAATACATTCTTAATAGCGAAGGCGTGGATGTTCCATCAAGGAGGTCTCATGGCAGCCAAAGCATTTCGCATTGCCAAGACAGTTGGAGTTCTCCGGGGTTCGCTAGTCCTTTTGGGACTGGCTATGGTTTTAGTACTGGGCAGCGTGGCTGGTTCTAGTGCGTATGCGGCCCAGGCTTCAGGGGGGACCACCTTGCGGGTGGAGGTAGAACTAGTCACCGTTGAGGTGATCGTGCTTGACAAGAAGGGGAACCCCGTTCGCGACCTCAAAAAAGAGAGTTTTCGCCTCTATGAAGACGGAAAGCAGCAAGCCATCAGTACCTTCGATGAGGTTGTAGATAACCCCAGCCAGATCACGCCGACCAGCCTGGCCGACATCGACGACAGCGGCCCCAATCACGGCAAGGTCGTGCTGATCCTTTTTGACGACAGCACGATCACACCCGGTCAGTTGAAGATGACTCGGGATTCTGCTGAAAAGTATGTCAAAGAGCATATGAGGCCGTGGGACCTTTTTGCTGTGGCTTCTTATGGGATGAGCTTAAAGGTGCTTCAGAACTACACACACGACGCGGGCAAGGTGGTTGAGGCCATCCGTCAACCTGCCGCTTCCTTCGCCTCAAGCACGGCGCAGTTGCAGAGTGACACTCGGCAGATCGGTCCGGCGGGGACGGCTCCTGGTGCCAGTGCATCACAAGGAGGTTTGGACAGCCAAAGTGGGATTCCCAGGTCCCAGAATCGTTCGCCCGTGGTAAATCAAGAGACCAAGTATCGTGCGGCAACACTCCTACGGACACTGAGTTTTCTAAGCTCATCAGTCGCCCGGGTGAAAGGTCGCAAATCCATTCTTCTTTACTCTGAAGACATCTCTATCACCCCGGATATTCAGAATGAGTTCAATAACGCTGTCAGTTCTGCCCAAAAAGCCAATGTGTCCTTCTACACTATTGACGCCCGCGGACTGAACCTCATGACAGGCAGCCAGACTTCGCAGATCCAAGGATCACCGACAGAAAAATCCTTCATGCAGACAGCAAGTAGCGGCTTTGAGCCGGTGAAGTCCTTGTTCCAAAGCTTGATGCCGCTGACGGGAATCTTGGATGGCGCGCCTCAGGTTCTCTTGCTTAGTCCCATGATTCAGCAAGGACAGGGTGGGGGGCAGGGAAGTGGTGGTGGCCAACCGGGGGGTGGTACGGGTGGCGGCACCGGCGGTGGAACAGGCGGAGGGACGGGAGGCGCAGGGGGGGCAGGAGGAGCAGGAACTACAGGAACCACTGGAACGACAGGAACGACAGGGAATACGAATACTGGGAACACTTCGACCGGGCGAACATCTTCCACCGACACGAATCCGCGATCCGGCCAAGACCAGCGTAACCAGGACTTTCCACAATTTGAGGAAACCCGCATGGAGAATATTCTGCGCTCGTTAGCAAGCGAGACCGGCGGTTATCCCATATTCAATACCAACAACTTCAATGAGCGCCTCGACAAAGTAGACCAGGAGTTGAGTAATTACTATGTGCTGGGCTTCCAGTCCGGTAATCCAAAACGCGATGGAAAATTCCGAAAACTCGAAGTGAAGACGGAAGTGAAGGGAGTCAACCTCAAATATCGAAAAGGTTATGTTGATCCTCGGCCTTTAGATGTTTTGGCGGGTACCAAGGGAGAGCGCTCCTTGATGGCTGCGGTTTCATCACCCACACCAGCCAGTCAACTGCCCTTGACTTTCCGTGCGGTCTATTTCTATGACTCCCCGGGTCTGGCTCGGGTTCCCGTAGCCGCCAAGATTCGGACTGCTTCTATCGAACTGAAAAAGAAGGGAGGACAACTGGGGAGCGATTTGAATGTCATGGGAGTGGCCTATGCGGAGGATGCCAGTGTGGCTGCCCGTTTCAGTGAAGTCATGCACATTTTGTTTGACAAGGAGAAAGAACAGGCATTCCGCAGTCAAGACATCGCGTACAGGAACTATTTCAAACTGCGTCCCGGAAAGTACCAGCTGAAGCTGGCTGTTGCGGATGAGAAAGGGAAAGTAGGGTCTGTCGAAGAGACCTTGATTGTTCCACCCATGCCTCAATCGGGTTTGGCCGCCAGCAGCCTGGTCGTGGCCGACCAGTTGTCCCGTCTGCCGGACCTCATTCAAAATCTGCAGGCCAAACTCTTAGACGACGCGGATCCTATGGTGTTTAATGGGGTGCAGATCACGCCTTCAGCGGGGAACCAACTTCCGGTGAATTCTCCGGTGCGTGCTTTCTTCAAGATCTATAATCTCCCCGGCACTGTGGGACAACGCAAGTTTGTAGCAAAAATCCAGCTGGTAAACGAAAAGGGAGAATCTCAGGTTATGCCGGCTTTTCCAATAGACCAGAACGTGTTCCCGACCGGCAAATCTGACGCCGTCGTCGGTCTTAATCTACCTTTCGAGAAACTGACCCCAGGCAAGTATAAGCTGGTGATTGAAACGGCGGAGACCTCCTCAAATCAGACTGTCACCGTGCAGACTGATGTTCAATTTTTGTGAGGAAAGGCCCTGCCTTTCCTCACGCTCGATGAAAATGACATCCAGCCCACGAAGTGGGCGAAGGAGAGTAGCCCAGGGCAAAGCGAGCGACGGCGGTCGCGCAGCGATTTTTTGCGAGCGACGCCCTGGGTCGACCAACGGACAACGCGCCTTCTCGTGTTGGCGTGGGAAGTCCGCCCACGCCAACACGAGGAGAAAACCTCGGTAAATACAGATTGTCGACCCTGGGCATGGCGGGCGGCGGTGCCCGCTGGCACCTCGCCTCCGGCTCCTGCTTTTCGCCCGCTGTGCCCTGGGCTATTTTCTTATGGCCCTTCAGGCCATTTTCATAGAAGTGCCCCATGACCTTTCAGGTCACCACAGTCAATGAAAATGGGAGGGGTAGCCACGGTGAGCGTATTGGCGACAGCAGTCGCCGCGAACCGTGGGCTTTTTCCCAACATCCATAAACCCACGCCTCCCGGAAGAAAGCGGTCGGCGTGGCTACCAAAACTCGCATTTTCATGAAAGTGCCCCATGACCTTTTTCAGGTCACCACGATCAATGAAAATCGTGGATTGGTTCGGAGTTCAACCTTTAGGTTGCCATTGCCTCAGCATGCTAAAGCATGAACTCCGAACTCATTTTCACGAAAGGGTACCACTGGTCCTTCCTCATAGCCTGGATGGCTCGGAGCCAGTTCTTTGAAGTCGTGGACTCAAAACGTGGATCGTGGCCAAAGCGATCATGTAGGCCATCCCGGCAATAATGAACATCGGAGTGTAGGTACCGTACCATTCCAATACATACCCCGCAATCTTGGCAATGAGCATCCCTCCAACAGCGCCGGCAAATCCTCCAATCCCAACAACGCTCGCAACCGCTTCTCTGGGGAACATGTCGGAACTCAGTGTGAAGAGATTGGCTGACCAGCCTTGGTGGGCTGCGGCTGCCACGCTGATCAGCAAAACAGCGGTCCACAGGTCCTGGATTTGAGACGCAAAGATCACAGGGGAAACAGAAACGGCACAGAGGAGCATGGCCGTTTTGCGAGCTCCATTTACGCTCCAGCCCCTTTTCAGCAAGGCTGAAGAAAACCACCCGCCAGCGATCGACCCCACGTCCGCGATCAGATAGACTGTGACCAGGTACCGCATCATATCGGTGGTCTTGACGCCATGTACACTGTTCAGGAATTTGGGAAGCCAATAGAGATAGAACCACCACACCGGATCGGTTAGGAATTTACCCAATGCAAAGGCCCAGAGCTGCCGGTGCCGCAACAGAGGAAGCCAGGCAATTTGAGTCTCCGGGTCGGATGGGTCACTCTTAATATATGCCAGTTCTCTTGCGGACAGACGAGAGTGACTCTCCGGCCGCCGATACAATAAGAGCCAACAGACAATCCATAGAAATCCCAGGGACCCTGTCAGGATGAAAGCGACTTGCCAACCCCAGTGTACGGTGATCAGAGGGACGGCAATAGGAGCCAGGATGGCGCCGATGTTGGTTCCAGAGTTGAAAATGCCCGTCACCAGTGCCCGCTCCCGCTTGGGAAACCATTCGGCTACAGATTTGATGGAGGCCGGGAAGTTCCCGGCTTCACCCATGCCCAGCAGGAACCGCCACAGGCTGAAGGCTAGCACCGTTGCAGCCAGGGCATGTCCCATGGCTGCCAGGCTCCACCAGCCGATAGCTAGTGCAAACCCCAGCCGCGTGCCGATCCGATCGATGATCCGGCCAGCCACCAGGAACATCAGTGCATAGGCAATCTGGAAGGAAAAGACGATATTCCCATAGTCAATTTCTGACCACCCGATTGTCCTCTGCAGGTCCGGGGCCAGTATGCTTAGCACTTGCCGATCGATGTAATTGATCGTGGCTGCAAAAAAGAGCAGACCGCATATGATCCAGCGATAATGACCAATCGGCTCAGACTTATCCATTGGGTGCAGTCGAGGACGTCAATGTCAATGAAGATAAGGCGTTGAAGCAGTGATTGCCAATTTGTGCTTTCCTGATCCTATCGGGAGATGATGAAATCAAGAAGGGCGAATAGCATCTTTCAAAAGGTTCACCTGCTCTGGTCCGCCCTCGAAATCTATCCGCAACTCTGGGCCTTCTGCAACCGGAATCTGAACCAGCATAACGGCAGTTCTTGCACAAAACCCTCGACATTCGTATCCTGTTGTGTGTGGGAATTACCGAAGAAATCATCGGCCTGATCCGGTGGGCGTGGCTGTCGGTCTGCTCGTCTGGGGCTGGCTATCATCTGAGGTGAAACTAGAATGCCAATCTATGAGTTTTACTGCCCGAAGTGCCACACTATTTACAATTTCTTCTCCAGGAGTGTAGATATCGACAAGCGGCCGGCCTGTCCCGGCTGTAAGCGAGATAGCTTGCAGCGACGTGTTTCCAGGTTCGCCGTGGTGTCTGCAGGCAAATCCGAAGCTGAAAAGAGTGAGGTTGATCTCCCCGTTGACGAAGCGAAAATGGAGAACGCGATGGCTTCATTGGCGTCTGAAGCCGAGGGCATGAACGAGGAAGACCCTCGGGCAGCTGCCCGGCTCATGCAGAGGTTCTCACAAATGACTGGCCTCAAGCTTGGCAAGAACATGGAAGAAGCTCTCAGACGATTGGAGTCCGGTGAGGACCCCGAGGCTATAGAAGCTGAAATGGGGGACCTGTTGGAGGGAGATGAGAGTCCATTTGAGCTTCCAGATAAAAAAGCAGGCCGGAAAGGTGCTTTCCCTCCCGCCCGGGATGAGACGCTCTATGAAATGTGAACTCTCGAGAAAGGCGGATTTCGATAACACCTTGGGAGTGTTTATGAGTTCAGCGACTACAGACCTGATCGTTTAGCAGTGGGAAGGGCTCAATTATTCAGCCCCCACTCCTGGTTTTGCTGATGCGACTGAAAGAATGCATAGGCAAACATGGTCGTGATCTGAACGTCGAGCCAGAGGGTGGCGAAGAAGCGAATCGGCGATACCCAAGGAAAGCGGTACTGACGGACGCAATCCACGATGCGTTGCCAGTTCTTGTTGATATCGGTCCGGGTGTAGACTCGTCGATTGGCATAGAAAAGGTTCCACTTCTGCCAGTAGAGGAAGAATCTGGATGGGATTTCCAGAGTGGGAAGCTGGGACTTGGCTCGTTGATAGGCGAGGTGAAGCTCTGAGACGGTCAGGCGGCGCTCCACCAGCCCATAGATGCGGCCCATCTCCTGCACTAACCGCTGCTCGGCGGCTGTGCGCGGCCTGGTGTGGAGCCAGAGTTCCTGTGCCTCCCAGACAAGTTTGACAACGCCTTTCAAATAAATCCTGATCTCTCGGGTCCGGCCTTTCAGGAATTCCCAGCGCCCCGGAACTGGAACCCCAGTGCGCATCGCCTGGCGGCTCTTGCGCCGGAAGAACCCGGCCATCATGGGATGACGTCGTTCCAGGATGGCAGCGTTCTTATACCAGATGTAGTTTCTCATGATGTCCCAGTAATTGCGCGCGGAGGCCCGCGACAGGACTCGTTTCATATTCTCGAAACTGTAAAAAGTCTCCCAGGCTTCTTGATACAGTTGCTTCAAGGAACCGGGAACGGGGAAATTGGGAAAATTCGTGGTCTCATGGATCGAATCGTACTTGTTGTAATCCGGATCCATGTATTCGCCCTTGCGCGCCATTTCGAAATGGTCTCGCGAACCCGGTAAGGGGGTTAAGATGAAAAATGACGCTTGTTCGACCTGAATTTCCTGCATGAGCCGCTGCAAGTCCTTCCGGATTGACTCTTCAGTATCGTGGGGAAAACCTAATATATAACCGACATGAGTCGCCACCTGGGCATTGTGCCAAGCCGAAATCAAGTTCGAGTAATCTGACGCTTTGTTCTGTCCCTTGCCTGCGTCCTTCAGGCTTTCGGGATTGATGCTCTCCATCCCGATAAACACCTGGGTACAGCCCGCCCGACGCGCTTTGGACACAAAATCCCGGATCTTGTAACTGAGGACGTCCACTTGCATCATGAACTTGACATCGATCTTCTCTTCTTCGCGGAGGAGAATCAGTGCATCGAAAATACGTTCCCATTGGGGGTTTCTGGCAAAATTGTCGTCGGTGAAAAAGTAGAAATTCACCCGGTTGTGCAGCCAGTTTTCGCGAATGGCCTGGGCAATAGTCTCAGCCGAGCGCACCCGCATTTTCCGCCCCTGCACGTTAATGATGGTGCAAAAACTGCAATTAAAGGGACAACCCCGGCCACAATCAATCGTACCGAAATTGGAGGCCACAAAACGTTTCATCAGTCGTCGGTCTAAGAGGGGGATGGGCTTTGTAAAGAGGTCGGGCTTATCATCAATATAGTCATACATCGGCTGTAGCTGGCCGTGGACAGCATCTTGCAGAAGCGTCGTCCACCTCTCCTCGACCTCTCCCTTAACCACGGTTACTCCTTCATCCATCAATGCCTGCAGGTCCGGCGGGATTTCAGGCAACATCGCCAAGTAGCCACTGACATGGAATCCCCCAAGCAGTACAGTGATTCCGGCAGACCGGAATCTTCGTGCCAAATCTGAAGCGCGCGGATACTGATTAGTTTGAACTCCAACCAGGCAGACAATGGTTGGCCCCGGGTTACGACGTGCCCGGTTACAGATCTTCTGGACTGGAAGCCTCTGCACGGTTTCGTCCATGAGATGGAGGTCAATTTCCACCTTGTCGCCAAGGAGCCGACGCTCGATTACATCCCGGGTCAGAGCGGCAAGACAATTGAGGGTATTGGATGGCAGCACTCCCCGGAAGTGGGTGACCACATAGCCATCATCGTCATAGTTGGATGGTTTTATCAAATAGAGGAGAACATGCTTGTTGGAATTGCGGGATGAGCGATTTATCAGCATGGGGGTCGGCCCTTTCGGTATCTGGACCATTTCAGCAAAGTTCCAGATTTGGGTAAGGGCCAAACCCGAAAGCGAAGCACGAATGGTTTTGCAATCATAACCCCGGAATCAGAAAATACATACAGAAAAAACAGAAAAAAACTGAAAATGTGCCCCGAGACGACTCACCTTACTAACCAATCAACCCGCTGGCGCCTTCTCTAGAACTTGCTTGACGGTTGGATTGGGGCGCGTAATCTCTTGCGGCGAGTTTACGGTCAGTGTGGGAACAGCTCCATGCTCCTCATGGATACGCATCCGTAATTCTTCGTTTTGGTCGCGTCCACCCAATCCTGAGTATCCGATGGTTCGACACAGTTTTCCAAACAGAAACTCATTGAGAGGGCAGCCGCCGGTTCGCTCCAGTCCAGGCCGGGTATCCTGCCAGCTATCAAAGAGGTGTGCCTGGGCAAAGGAAAGCCCCTGGGCAGTGATTTCGTTCAGGCCTTCTCCGCCAACCACCAGGCCGTCTCCCAGAGTGGCCACCTGTTCGATAAGCCGTCTCATACCTTCCGTAGGAGTCATGGACTCAACCAGGCAATTGTGAAGATTAAAGGTGTTCAAAGTCACATCGATGAAAACCGACTGCAGAGACAGAGTTCGGGCAGCACCCAGGATGTTCTCCCCCAAGATTGAGCGCCACATGCTGAAACCGGGATGAATTTTGACCAT
Organism: Terriglobia bacterium; assembly: GCA_041476565.1. Classification (GTDB taxonomy): domain Bacteria; phylum Acidobacteriota; class Terriglobia; order Versatilivoradales; family Versatilivoraceae; genus DATKMG01. The sequence goes on from JBGOTQ010000014.1 coordinate 39,731, forward strand.
GACTTTCTTGTCCCGATGCTGGAGGCGTGTGAGGTTTGATTCCGGAACGCCCTGTGATTTTCCTTTGTACCAGGCCCAACCCCGCAATTGCTCTTTTTCAATATCTCGGTATTGAAAATCCCTAACCTGCGAATAGACCGGGTGAGTGGGGTCCATGTCGATGGAGTTGCAGTGGGGCATAATTCTATATCCCATCGCCTGTGCTTTAGCGATAAAACCCTGGCCGGACTGGCTGGGAGTGAAATTGGGATAGTTTTCATCATATGGGTCGGTACGCCAATCGGGAAAGTGAATAACGACTTTGCCCGGTTGGACTCTCCTGGAAAGCGCATCCAGGATCTCTGGATTTCCCGGACACCAGCAGAGGGCCAGCCTCACTCCATGAATCCAATCCTTGCGTCGTTTCTCTTCCTGATCCAAATTATAGGCATGCCAGAGCCACTCCCTGTAGTGAGAGGCTGGGACCTTCCAGTCTCCTTGGAAGACGTTAAAACGCCAGGCCAGCCCGCCGGACCCCAGGTTGTTATCAATCGGTCCATAGGCTTCGGTGTCGAGACCGAAGGCATTAGGAGTCGACTTTGACCCCGTTTTGAGGGCCTTGTATCGGTAGCGGTCGTCCTCGGCATGGACCCAGAAGCCACCATCCTTGTACTGAAGAACTGCCAGGCCGGCCTCCCAAGAAACCGGCCAGGACCAGCGTCGATCAGCGATTAGTGGGTCGTCGAGCTTTAGACGAACCCCTTGGAACAATGGTGCTACTAATTCCAGGTCAGGCCGCAAGCCAGCAAACCAGAGCCGGCAGGCCAAGACACCCGGACGAGAGGAATAAGCCGAAGGCTCCAGCACGAGGTCCCCGGTTTCAGGGTCGGCCATCACAGCCAAGACACCATCCCCATCCCAACTATGGAAACAAACTTCAGCCCGGTTCTTTGAAACCTGTCGGCAGGTTGTGCTACCGAAGCGGCTCTCGTCAAGCCCGACAATTTCATTGAAGCGGTAAATGAGTTGCACAGGCGACTCCCGATGCAAATCGAAGGCCTGGAAAAACTCCTCTCCGGTCGACTTGTTTTTCAGGGAAGTCAAAAACCCCTTTTCGAGAGTTGCCGCGAGGGTGGGGGTCTCGATCCAGATCTTCTGGCCTTCGACGCGGACGCTGGCAAACCTGTCCCGGGTTTGGACAAAACTACTAGCTGCTACCGTCGCAGTTCGAGTTGCCGGAGACGAGGGCACACAGAGCGCTGTCACTGTTCCTGCAGTGGTTTTCAGAAACCGTCGCCGGTTGAATCGCAAATCTAAGCTCATGAACTCTCCTCCCTTCAGGCAAACGTTGTGGACTCTAGCTTGGAAAGCAAAAGCAAGTCAAGCGCGTCCGGGGCATCGCGTCCGGGGCGGGGGGTGCGATCAAATGAGACGTGGCGTGCTCAACAGTCATCTTGTCAGCACCTTGAATTGCACTTCGCAGCATCCCGTTTGTTGACCGTCTCCTTCAGATTCGGGTATCTTCTGTCATGTTTGCCAGTAGTGAGGATTGCTGGCATTAGACTGCTTGCAATTATCCGGGGGCGGAATTGACTGGCTGAAAGCGTGCAATGGATGCAACGGACCGTTGCCATTGTTTCACAATTTATGGCCAGGCCAGTCAAGGCTGTTGTTTGCCTATTCACGATAGATCGGAGAATACAATGAAACGACTTCTTACCCTTGTGGCTGCGGTTTGTTGTCTACTCCCAAGTCTTAAGAGTTACGCCAATGACAACACCAAGAATCGGTTGATCATCAATGCCGATCAAGGCAGGCACATTATCAGTCGGCACCTTTATGGGCATTTTTCCGAACACCTGGGACATTGCATCTATGGTGGGGTCTGGGTCGGTGAAGATTCGGCGATCCCCACTGTTCGAGGTATCCGCAAGGACGTTGTCGAAGCCCTTCGACAAATCAAAATCCCCAACCTGCGCTGGCCCGGTGGTTGTTTCGCTGATACGTATCATTGGATGGATGGGGTGGGTCCACGGCAAAGGCGCCCTAGCATTGTCAACACAAACTGGGGCGGAATTACTGAAGACAACCATTTCGGGACGCATGAATTCATGGATCTGTGCGAGCAGTTTGGCTGTGAGCCTTACATCTGTGGCAATGTGGGGAGTGGAACTATTCGAGAGATGCAGCAGTGGGTGGAATACCTGACTTTCAATGGAAAAAGTCCTATGGCTGACCTTCGTCGTGCCAATGGGCGGGACAATCCGTGGTCCGTCCGGTTCTGGGGGGTGGGGAATGAGGCCTGGGGATGCGGCGGCAACATGAGGTCCGAATATTATGCAGACGTGTTTCGTCGCTTCGTGACCTATCTCTACGATTACGAACCGAATAGGCTTTATAAGATCGCTAGCGGTCCTAACGACGACTCCTATGCCTGGACCGAAACTCTCATGCGCGAAGCCGGCCCCTACCTGAATGGGCTCAGCCTGCATTACTACACGGTGGATTGGGCCAACAAGGGCTCAGCTACTCAATTCGATGAGATCGGATGGTTCAAGGTTATGAAGAAGACCCTCTTCATGAAGGAACTGATCGAGCGTCATTCCACTGTTATGGACCGGTACGATCCGGGCAAACGAGTTGGCTTAGTTGTGGACGAATGGGGGACATGGTACGAGGTCGAGCCCGGGACCAACCCCGGGTTCCTCTATCAGCAGAATACCTTGCGGGATGCCGTGGTGGCCGGTATCAATCTCAACATATTCAACACTCATTGTGAAAGAGTCCGCATGGCGAATATTGCCCAGATGGTCAACGTGCTCCAGGCGGTGATTCTAACGCAGGACGAGAAGATGGTCCTCACCCCCACGTATCACGTCTTCGATCTGTATAAGGTTCACCAGGAGGCAACGTTTCTACCCATCCAATTTGAATCGGCCGATTACTCGCTCAACAGTGACAAAATCCCAGCGGTCAGTGTGTCCGCCTCACAAGACGCCAGGGGAAGGATCCACGTCACATTATGTAACCTGGATCCCCACCAACCCAATCGAGTGACAGCAGAGCTGAGGGGAACCAGTGTTACCCGCTTCTCCGGACGAATCTTGACGGCCAGGGAAATCACTGCCCACAACACATTTGAAATGCCGAACGAGGTTCAACCTGCAAAGTTTGATGGCGCCAGGCTGACCGGTAGTGGGTTCGAGGTAATGCTCCCCTCGAAATCGGTAGTGGCTCTGGAATTGGAATAGGTGGTCATTTCCGGAAACCGCACCACCCCAGAGTATTCAATGATCCTCCCGTCCAAACCCGAACGCGTCCGGCTGTGTGCTCTTGAAGATGTGCTCTGTACCGCGCACAATCGTTGAGTCTTTTCGGAGACCATTGTTTGCGGGATTAACTCAGAATATAGCGGCAGGATGCTTGATAATTGCATTAAGGTAAACTCCTGGCTCTGTCGGGGGACTCCAGAAGTTCGACTTTTGCAGGATTTGTCATGGATGTTGCCCCGCCAGGCCAGACAGCTCCGTCAGGAGCGGTCTGTTTGTAGA
>JBGOTQ010000015.1:0-42560 GCA_041476565.1 Terriglobia bacterium
TCTTACATGTCGCCCGAGCAGGCGGAAGGGAAGAAGGTCGATGTCCGGTCAGATATCTTCAGCTTTGGGGCAGTGCTATACGAGATGGTTACCGGGCAAAGGGCCTTTGCCGGCGAGTCGAATCTGGCGATCTTGACAGCCATCCTGCGAGAGGAGCCGAAGCCGGCCAGTCAAATCGTCAAGGGCCTGCCCCAAGAGCTGGAAAAGATCATCGACCGCTGTCTGCGGAAAGATCCGGGGTGGCGCTTTCAACATATGGGCGATGTCAGGGTCGAGCTGGGGGAACTGAAGGAGAGATCAGGCAAGGTAGCTGAGACATTACCTGCGAGGCCAGCCTCACGGAGTTCGGCCCTCCAAGCGCGGCGGCGCTGGATTTGGGCGGGGGCAGCGCTCGTTGTCGTGGCCATAGCTATCGCCGCTTGGCTCTTTCGCGGGACTGCCACAAATCCCACAGCGGCACCCGAAGTGGTTCCCCTCACCAGCTACGCGGGTTTTGAATACTCTCCGAGCTTTCCCCCCGATGGCAATCAGGTGGCTTTCTCCTGGAACGGCGAGAAGCAGGACAACTTCGATATCTATATCAAGCTGATTGGCTCTCCGATACCCGTGCGGCTGACCACGGACCCAGTTGAGGACGTCAGCCCGGCCTTTTCGCCGGACGGTCGGTCTCTTCTGTTCTCGCAGAATGACGAGTCCGGCAGCGACCTGATGCTGGTGGAGAACTTCAGGTGAGGAATCGGTGGCCAGTGTCTCGTGGTCGGTGCAACTGCATTCCCGAAGGGGATCCCGTGAAGAGTCCGACTGAGGTATGCCAGCCAGGGAGCGGGCGCAAGCGTCAAAACGGTCAGATCTGCAAATCATATGAATGAGTACGACTCGGGAGCTGAAACCCTAAAAGCAGGTCACTACCTCATTCTCTCAAATCAACACCCTATTGTTCAGCTCAAGGCAGAATTGGCGCTAATAGAGCAAATCGATTGTGTTGAGTCACCCGTTGCGACCCTCTGGATCTTTCATGGAGGTAAGTAATGAAGTCAATCAGACTAAACGTTTGTGTCCTTCGATCTACTATCTTATTATTGATTCTTGCCTGCTTGCTGCCGAACGCGTTCCAACCAGGATCCTGTCTGTCCGACACGAAGGGAAGAGTGATGACGGGAATGAATTCCCGATGGGTCCTACCCTCCTGTGCCCGGGCTCCAGGGATGGGAAATGCATTTTGGCGGACTGACTTGACAATTTCAAATTGGGGAGCCTTAGAAGCACAGTTTACGTTGAAATTCCTGGGGAACAACCAAGATGGCCGTTCAGGGCCGGAGCACAGCTATGTGCTGGGAGTCGGGCAAGCGATCACCTTCAATGATGTCCTGCAATCTGTCTTTGAAATCCCCAATGGATTTGGTGCTCTCCTCCTGAGTTCGGTATCCTCGTCGCTCAGCATGTTGGGGCAGACCTACACACCGGGAGCCGGTGGAACATATGGCCAGACTGTGCCGGCAGCCTGCCCCCATGATTGGATTTCGGAGGGAACCCCCAATTACATTTTGGCAGTCCGCCAGGATGCAGCATTTCGAACAAACTTGATCCTGGCCAACACAACGCAGCAACTGCTCGATGTGGATGTCGTTCTGGTCAATGATCAGGGAGACATCCTGGGTCAGAAACGATATACGCTCTTTCCGTTAGGCATGACCCAGGTCGTTGGTATAATCGGTGACCTCGGTTGGAAAGATCCAATTGGTTCCGCCCACCTTCGACTGGCCACCCCCACTCCTGGAGGATCTTTTAGCGCATATGCTGCGGTCATTGACAACGTCACCAATGATCCACGGACCTTGTTGCCTTCACCGGGTTCCGGCTGGTTATTGCCCTCATCCGCCAGGGTTCCGGGCATCGGAAATGCTTTCTGGTCGACTCGGGTCACAATCTCGAATCGGGGCGAAAGTGATTCGACAGTCTTAATGAAGTTTTTAGGCAATAACGCTGATGGACGAGAAGGCACCGAAAGAACAGTGGAGTTGCAGGCGGGAAGATCGCTGACCTTCAATGACGTCCTGGGTAGTCTGTTTGGAATTGACTCCGGCTTTGGCGCCATCGCGATGACCCCGGCTACAGCCACCCTGCTCATGGCGAGCCAAACAACCACTCCCGGGAATGGCGGTACTTTCGGGCAAAGCGTTCCCGCTGTGGCCACTCATGACCTCATTACCTGCGCCACTCCTGGCTCCATCAGCGGCATCCGGGAGGACGCTAGTTTCCGCACGAACCTAATCTTGGCGAATGCTTCCGAATTCTCCGTCGACGTCGAAGTGACCCTTGTAAACAGCGATGGCCAAACCTCGGCTTCCAGGCAGTATCGGCTCTTTCCAAAAGGGATGACTCAAGTGACACAGGTCGTGCGAACGTTGGGGATTACGGACAGTGTTGTGGGAGACCGGTTGGTTCTTGTGGCACTGACTCCGGGTGGCGCCTTTGCAGCTTATGCTTCGGTAATTGATAATGTCACTAACGACCCACGGACACTGCTGCCCAGCCTCCATCGCCAGTTCCTGGCCGAGGCCACCGTTTTTGCGGGTGGTTTGTTTTCGAATCTTAAACTCTGTGGGATCACTTTCACACCGGAAAACCGCACCCTCTATCTGGGGAACATCGGATCAGCTGGCCTGGAGATCTTGACCTCGAAGCTGGAAAACGGGGTATGGACAGCGCCTGTGGTGGCGGAATTTTCCAAACGTTTTAATGGCCGCAGTTGGGATTTTAATCCGCGCATCTCCCCGGATGGTTCGAAGCTCTTCTTTGCTTCGGGTCGGCCGATTTCCGGGTCCACCATCAAAGATGACGACATCTGGGTCATGGATCGAATTGAGAACAGATGGAGTGAACCGCAAAACTTAGGCTCTCCTGTTAATACAACCAATCATGAATACCTGCCTACCGTCACGTCCGACGGAACACTCTATTTTGCCAGGCTTGGTGATATTCTTCGCTCCAAACTGATCGCTGGCAAATACTCAGCACCCGAGAAGCTAGGATATCCCATTAACACAGGGAGTGATGATTTCTCTCCCTTTGTAACGCCCGATGAGAATCTCCTGCTCTTCTCGAGTGATCGCCCGGGCGGATTTGGAGGGTATGACCTTTATGCCAGCAGGAGGAACAACAAGGTGTGGTCAACGCCCCAAAATCTGGGCCCCAAAGTCAATTCGAGCACATGGGAGCGCTATCCCACTCTCTCTCCGGATGGCAAATCCCTGTTCTTTATCAGGGATCGCGAAGGTCTAAGCGATTTCGAGATTTTCCAAATCGATGCCAGCGTTTTGGGTCTGGATTAGATCGCCCTACTTGAGATTGGAAGACTGGATAGAAGCGCTTCAGTATCCCTTCGGGGTCGCGACGATTATTTCTTGCTTCTCTTAAACAGTCTCTTCTTGTTCGCAGATATCTTTTCTGTGGCATATTGAACTACCAACCTGCCGCAGGAATCCTTCCATTTCAGTAAGAACTTTTCTACCGGCGATGGAGATTCTTTCCAGGCTTCTCTTAAAAACCATCCCAACCCTTGTTGAACCACCCTTTCTGAATCCAGCATCATCGGCGATATGAATTCCAGAAGGCGTGAGACCGGAAGCCCTGCGTGCAAGCCTTTGATTAAGGTAACGGGCACGGCTCGCCGCTTCCACCTTGAACTGGCGTTCCTCCACTGAGAAAGGGCTTTCAGACGGACAATTCCCCTTACGATGAATGATGAAAGAACCTCGCCGCTAAACACATCCGTATGCGCCCAGTTTCTAAAACCGTTGTCCAGCCACTGACCCAGCCGCTCCAGTGTCTCCGGCGTGTAATCATCCTTAAAGGCGGAAGCAAACCAAATCGCGAAGCTGGCTTCTTCGTACTTTCCGTTCTCGACCAGCAAGTCTCCGAGCTCCAGGAACCCTTCAAACCCCAGCTTCTTCCCGTGTTCGTGCAGCCAGAGCTCTCTTTGTTTTTCCATCAACTCTCGATCGACGCCATACGCATCATAGCCTTCTACGAAATAGCGGGCATATTTCCGGACTCGAGCCGGATCGGCGTTCTCCTGGCAGAAATTTCTGATCTCCGTTAGGATGTTCTTCAGCTTCACAGACCCGTATTTCAATTCACCGTGGGACTCGGTTGAGGAGGCACTACTACTACGTTCAAATAGATCTCGCGAACCATGATCTCATCCAGATAGACCTGGAGGATGTGGGGCCCTTCCTCCTCAAACTGGAGATTGTTGAACACCGTCATATTGTCGGCGACGGCCGAGGAACTAAGTGAAAATGAGGACGGACCAATCTTGGCGATCAGTCTGGTACGGTCGGGGGCCACAACCCGGATTTCCGTGGTGTGGTCACCCGTTCCCTCCCAGTGATTGAGAAGCACAAACCGGAAGTAGGTGGAGGGCAATGACGGGAAGAAAATGTTCTGGAATATCCCCATAAGGCTTAGCTTGTTTCCCACCTCCAGCCGGACATCATCACAGACCAGCGAATAGGCCAGGTGGGCTCTAGCCAGGTTAGACGATATAGTCATGTTCGAACTTCCTCAGCGGCCTCAACCAGGCTGGAGGCAACTATGTTTTGAACCTTCTCTCTTAACGAGTCCCGCTCGTTCGATCCCAGCTCCTTCGTCTCCAGGGGGTGATGAAACGTCACAGAAACAGTTCCTGGTTTGATCCGGAGCTTTGTCGGCGACATCACATCATAGCTGCCGCTGATCGTGATCGGAACGATGGGGGCCCCTGATTGAAGGGCTATCACGAACGGGCCCTTCTTAAATACCCCCATTTTCCCGGTGCGAGTGCGTGTGCCTTCAGGAAACACCAGGAACGATTCTCCCCGCTGCAACTGTGCTACCGCCTGATTCATTCCGCGCACCGAGTCCCCCCGATTTTTTCGATCTATAAAGACAAACCTGCCCAGCTTCATCCCCATATTCAGGATCGGAACTTTGCAAAGCTCTTTTTTCACGATGAAGCGTGGATTCTGAGGAATGGTGGCGAACAAGGCGAATGTGTCGAAGTAACTCTGGTGGTTCGCCACAAAAAGGTAAGTCTTCTGGGGGTCAACCTGGTTCAACCCTTGGACCTGGAGGCGAACTCCCGCCAGTTTCAGGCCAATCCGGCTACCCAGCCGAGCGCCTGCGTACAAGACATCGGGTTTCCCTTGGAACCATGCGATTAAAATCAATAAAGGCAGCAGCAGCAAGATAAGGCCAAATATCACCAGGATGACCAACCCGGTTCTCAGCATGTTGCGAGTTAACTCCGTTTTCCCAGAAACAAGGCTAGCTTGTCCAAAAGGTCTTCTTTCACGAAAGGCTTGATGACTATGCCGCTGGCGCCACTTTCGAGGGCTTGTTTGCCATAGGCTTCATCCACGTTACCTGTCAAGAGCAAGATCGTAGGGCGATGGGCCAGATTTTGCATCTGGATCCTGCGGATCACCTGCAAGCCATCCATTTGCGGCATCATGGCGTCTATGAGCACCAGGTCCGGTTTCTCTTTCACGAGATAGTCAAAGACCTCCGTAGGATTGCTACAGGTCAGCGGTTCATAGCCCTCCAGGCGAAGCAGGAGCTTCAACATGGTGAGAATGCCGGCATCGTCGTCAACTATCAGGATGCGTTTCTTGCCAGTTAGATCTTGCATGATCGAACCCTTCGTCAGGATTGCTGCAACTCCTGGCGGGCCTCCAGGCCCTGAATCAACTTTAAATGGATGCCGCCAAACCCCCCGTTCGACATAATAACAACTTTATCGCCGACTGTTAATTGCGGCACTAAATTCCGGACAATCTCATCGGCCGAATTCCAGGTTGCTGCGAACACTCCCAGTTCCATGAGGTCCTCGACAATCCTTCCGACATCGAGACGGATTGCGGGATCTAGCTTTTCTGCGGCAAAGGGGGCGCACAGCACCACGCGATCAGCCACCTGGAGCGCGTCAACAAACTCACTCTGAAAAATGTTCCTTCGAGATGTGGCGGAACGCGGTTCAAAAATAGCCCAGACTCGGCTTTCCGGATAGCGCGCTCTTACAGCCTTCAAGGTTTCTCGTATGGCTGTCGGATGATGAGCAAAGTCGTCGAAGATAGTGACTCCCCGGGTTTGGCCGCGTACCTCCAGCCTCCGTTTGACATTCCGGAATTTCTTGATTCCTTCGATCAGTCTCTCCTTTTCCACTCCCAAACTGTGAGCGCAAGCCAGCGCGGCGAGCGTATTTTTCACGTTGAATAGGCCAGCCAGGGGGAGGTCAACTTCCCCCCAAGGCTGTCCGCGGTATCTCACTTCAAACCTCGTCAATTGTTCGAAGTGCCTGACCGATGCGGCTGACCAGACCGATTCGCTTTCGAGGCCGAACGACTCCACCGGGCAGAAGGAAGCGCCCGACAACTCTCGGACTACCGGATCGTCCCGGCCCGCTATCAAACGCCCATCGGATGGGATGATGTTGATGAGTCTCCGAAAGCTAGTTTTGACCGCCTCCAAACCAGCATAGATATCAGCATGGTCAAACTCGCAATTGTTAAAAATGACCCAATCGGGTAAATAGTGGAGAAACTTCGGTCCTTTGTCAAAGAAGGCCGTGTCATATTCATCGCCTTCAATGACAAAAATCTCCCCTTTGCCCAGTTTAAAGCTGCTGCCAAAATTCTCGGCTATCCCCCCAACCAGAAAACTGGGGTCCCACCCGGCATGTTCTAACAGCCAGGCCAGCAATGAGGTTACCGTGGTCTTCCCGTGCGTTCCCGCCACCACAATACTCTTCTTTCCACGGATGAAGAATTCCTTAAGGACCTCAGCCTGGGAAGCATAACGGAGCTTGGCATTCAGTGTGTGTTCCACCTCTGGATTCCCGCGCGAGATGGCATTCCCGACAATCACCAGATCTGGTCTGGGGTCCAGATGTGTTTCGGAATATCCTGCATAGATTGGAATCCTCAGACTCTGGAGGAATTCGGACATTGGTGGATAAATATTCTGATCGGAACCGGTGACCATATATCCTGAAACCTTGAGCATCCCGGCCAGCGATGCCATGGCGGTTCCACAAATGCCAATCAGGTGAATATTCTTAATTCGAGACTCGGGGAACATGATTCTTTCTGCGATGCTTTGTCGTTTTACGGAATGTGGCTCATTGAGAGTACAATCTATTACCCTTGGTAGTCAGGGGCTAGCAGGCAGTAGTCAGTCGCCAATTGGTTGTAGCTGGTGAAAACTGACAACGGGAACACCGCAACGGACAGGCGACAACGGCCATCTCTCTACGGGTCACTAACCACTAATCTCTGACTTCTGTCTAGCACACTGCCGGTTCTTCCAAGCGAAGGGATTTTCCGTCAGCATCCAGCAAAACCTCCGTCCCGAATGGCAGGGTCAGAGCACCACTGGAAGTATGCCCGGATGGAAACCCATACAGGACGGGGAAGTGATATGTTTGCAGGATGTTCATCACGACGTCCTGCAAGCGGTAATCCTGCTCCCGCCCTTGGGTGCAATTGAGCATCTCGCCGAAAACAATTCCTCGGGTTCTATCAAATTTGCCCGCCAGCTTCAATTGCATCAGCATCCGATCAATTTGGTAGGGCTTGGTATTGACGTCCTCCAGAAATAGGATCTTCTCTTCTGTTTGGAATTCGTAAGGGGTTCCCAGGGATGCTGTCAGCAAAGAAAGACAACCACCAGATAATCGACCCCGGCTCGTGCCGCTCCTGAGGGTCGTAGAGCTGTAGCCATTGATTTGCAGCCCGGCCTGCGTCGCGGTCAGAACATCAAGAAAGTTCATCCGGTCATAGGCTAACTCGCCCGCTGCGAACTCCCGAGCCACCATGGGTCCGTGAAAGCAGACCATGCCGCAATTCTGCTCCAAAAACTGGAGAAGAACGGTAACGTCACTATAACCAACCAGGGCCTTGGGAGAAAGGCGGATTGCCTCCGCATCAAGCAACTGGAGCAGATGAACTGATCCATACCCTCCCCGAGCGCAAATAATGGCATCGATCTCGGGATTCGTAAACATTTCCGTCAATTGTCGAGCGCGATGCATATGCGTCCCGGCAAAGTATTGCAGTTTAGAGAAGACCGAATCGGAGAAGATGACTTCGAATCCCAGGCCCATTAGCTCAGCGGCCCCTTTCCGAAGTGCCTCTTCAGCTACGTCGCTAGCTGGGGCTACCACGCCAAGCCTGCTGCCCTTTTTTAAGGCCTTCACTTTTTGCATGCGATACCCTTTGGTGATCTATACGAGAAAAGGATACTTTGGTTCCTGGTCATGGATCAACCAAATCTGTTCGGCTTGCCGCACTAAAGGAGTCTACGCAGCCTGTTACCCTTTTGATTGCGCACAGCCCCAATATGTGGGTTGATGGACCGCCACGAAATGTGTATCCTTTTGACATAGCAACTGATAACGATGGAAGACCTGCATGCCCGGATGGTTTCACAGTATCGTGTGGATTCTGGTGTCGACACTGGGAGCAATTTGCCTGGCCGGGATTGCCATCAACCGCGGTGAACCCGTCAACAGCATTTGGCTGGTCGCCGCCTCGGCTTGCACCTGTGCGGTCGGGTTTCGCTTTTATGCCCGATTCATTGGACGACGCGTGATGGCCTTGGACAATAATAGGGCCACCCCGGCAGAGCGCTTGCGCAACGGATACGATTTCGAGCCCACAAACAAATGGATTCTCCTAGGGCACCACTTTGCTGCCATTGCCGGCGCTGGTCCTTTGTTGGGACCTGTCCTGGCGGCGCAGTATGGCTACCTTCCGGGAACGCTATGGATCATTGTTGGTGCGGCTCTGGGCGGTGCCGTACAGGACTTCGTCATCCTGTTTGCCTCCATGCGCAGGGATGGGAAGTCGCTCGGGCAAATGGCTCGCGAGGAGATCGGCAGGGTTGGTGGCTTTACGGCTTTGCTGACTGTCTTCCTGATTATGGTGATTCTTTTGGCGGCAGCAGCATTGGTGGTCGTGAATGCACTGAAGGGCAGTCCCTGGGGGGCTTTTACGATTTTGGCTACTATGCCCATTGCGCTCTTCATGGGGATATATATGCGCTACTGGCGACCCGGCAAGGTTCTGGAGTGCTCGGTGATCGGATTTGGTCTTGTGATACTTGCCATTTTCGGAGGGCAGTGGGTTTCCCATTCGCCTTCAATAGCTCCCTGGTTCACTTATTCCGCACCAACACTGGCTGTGGCTATCATTGTTTACGGTTTCCTGGCCAGTGCCTTGCCGGTCTGGCTTCTTCTGGCCCCCCGTGACTACCTGAGCACTTTTGTCAAACTGGGAGTCATTCTTATCCTGGGAATCGGGATACTTCTGGTCAGGCCTCATCTGCAACTTCCGGCTCTTACCCGCTTCGTCGATGGAACCGGGCCAGTCCTGGCTGGGAAAGTTTTTCCGTTTTGCTTCGTCACTATCGCTTGCGGTGCCATTTCCGGGTTCCATTCCTTAATTGCGTCGGGGACGACACCCAAAATGATCGCGCGGGAACGGCACGCCATAGCGATCGGTTACGGCGCCATGTGCATGGAAAGTTTCGTGGCCATCATGGCCATGATTTCGGCCTGTGTTCTGCAGCCGGGCGTCTATTTCACTGTTAATAGCTCAGCCGGTGTCATCGGTTCCACTCCCGAGGCAGCCACGGCCACTGTCAGTTCCTGGGGCTTTCCCGTGACAGTGAATGAAATGCAACACTTGGCACGGAGTGTTGGAGAGGAGACCCTTTTCTTTCGGACCGGTGGTGCTCCCTCCTTGGCGTTAGGCATGGCCCACATTTTTGCCAGGTGGGGAGGAGGTCAATCCATCCTGGGATTCTGGTATCACTTTGCCATAATGTTCGAGGCCTTGTTCATCTTGACTATCATTGATGCTGGTACTCGAGTCGGTCGATTCATGCTGCAGGATCTACTGGGACATGTATGGAAGCCCTTGAAGCGGACCAGTTGGATGCTGGGGGCCGCCCTGACCAGTGCCCTGGTGGTCCTCAGCTGGGGCTATTTTCTTTATCAAGGGGTTCTCGATCCATTGGGTGGGATCCACTCTTTGTGGCCGCTGTTTGGCATTGCCAATCAGCTCCTCGCAGCAATTGCACTCTCGGTTGCAACTACCATCATAATCAAAATACACCGTGCAAAATACTGTTGGATCACAGGGATCCCTTTGCTCTGGCTATTGACAGTTACCTTTACCGCGGCTCTTCAGAAGATCTTTTCTTTGGATCCGCGAATCGGATTCCTGTCTTACGCAACTCAACTTGAAACAATTCTTCATGCAGGCCCCGTTCTTCCCCGAGTCCTGGCTGAAACACGTGGGCTGATTTTCAATGCCCGGCTGGATGCCATTATCTGTGGGCTCTTCCTTGGGCTGGTCTTTACGATCCTGGTTGATTCCCTTCGGGTGTGGTCGCGGATTCTAAGGGGCGTCCAGGAAACCCGAATCACCGAGACCCCCTTCGTAATGTCTCGATTGAGTTCCGAGGAGCTATGAAACGGTTAAAGAAAGTTACACAATTCATCCTTCAGTTCCTGCGAGAGCTGGGCGATGAGAATGCTTACTTGAGATATCTTCAATCCCGTGGCGAAACACCCTCCCAACAGTCCTGGACGCGTTTTCACCAGGACCGCCTTCGGTCCAGATACACGCGGCCCAGATGCTGTTAAGATAACAATTGCACGACAGAACTTTTCCCGTTAGTATTCTGTAATTTTAGAGCCTCTCTTGTTGAAAAGCCGCTCGGACCGGCCGCGGGTTCCGGTCTTGCGGAAGATGCGGCAGGAGAGGAATTTTTTTGCCTGGGGAACGTCCAGAATGCCAGTTCGTCAGATCACGATAGCACATAGTCCTGACTCAGACGATGCCTTCATGTTCTATGCCTTGGCAACCAACAAGCTCAAAACGGGAAGCCTCAAGTTCCGACATGTCCTAAATGATATTGAGACTTTGAATCAGAAGGCTTTACTGGGCGAATACGAAATCACTGCAGTCTCCTTCCATGCTTATGCTTATTTGGCGGACAAATATCTTCTCTTAAACAGTGGTGCAAGCATGGGCGATCGTTATGGGCCAATGGTGGTTTCGCAGGCACCGCTGAAACCGGGCGAATTGAAAGGGAAAATAATTGCTGTCCCGGGCCTTCGCACCACAGCTTTCTTAATCCTTAAGCTTTTTGAGCCGGATTTCACCCCCCGAGTGGTTCCTTTCGACAAGATTTTCGACATTGTCTTAAAAGGGAAGGCCGACGCAGGTCTCATCATACATGAAGGCCAATTGACATATGCGGCCATGGGGTTGCAGAAGGTACTCGACCTGGGAGAATGGTGGCACAAGGAAACCCAACTCCCGCTCCCTCTGGGAGGCAATGTCGTCCGTAGAGACCTCGGGCCTGAACTCATCACCCAGATTTCTGCCCTTTTGCGCAAGAGCATTCAATATGGCCTTGACCACCGTGATGAAGCGCTCAACTATGCCATGCAGTTTGCCAAAGAGCTGGATCCGACACTGGCCGACAAGTTTGTCGGGATGTACGTCAATGAGAGAACCCTCAAGTATGGCGATACTGAGCGGAAGGCAGTGCGACTTCTGTTGGATATGGGTCGCAAACAAGGGATCATTGACACTCCATTTCGCGTAGAATTTGCAGATTAGATGCTATTTGGGCTTAGTTCCGTTCGTTGCGATAGTGCGAGTGATTGAGAGAGCACGATTCAGCGCTCAATCCACGGAGCATGGCTGTTCGGTTTCTTTCTGGATCCCCTCCTCACGGAAGGCAATGGCAATCTCAACTGGAGTGGCTTTCCCTTTGTTGTCTCCCTGACTGAACCGGACCCACGGCTTGAGTCCTTGCGGTATCCCTACAAGAGGATACTGATCCTTGTTTGAGAGTCCATGACTATCCATCCTGCGAATACCTCTGAACGAAAGGCCGGAATTCTTCTCCATCCCACTTCCCTCCCGGGGCGTTTTGGGATCGGGGATCTGGGTCACCATGCGCATCAATTCGCGGAGTTTCTGGCTGGTGCGGGAATCAGGCTGTGGCAGGTCCTGCCCTTGGGGCCGACAGGTTATGGGGACTCCCCCTACCAGTGTTTTTCCGCCTTTGCCGGTAATCCGCTTCTGATCAGCCTTGAGGCGTTATTACACGAAGGGTTCCTTACCCCTGAGGAACTAGACTCGCCGCCGGACTTTCCTGTGGAAGAAGTCGACTACGGGTGGATCATTCACTTCAAAATTTCTCTGCTACGGAAGGCTTGGTCTCGTTTCCAGACGCGATCCAGCCCAAGTACTAAAGCCAAGTTTGAGGAATTCTGTCGTGAGAACGCCTCCTGGCTTGATGATTACTGCCTGTTCATGGCAGCCAAGGAAGCTCATGGTGGGACGGTCTGGACTCAATGGGAGGCGTCCATTGCAAAGCGCCACCCTCAGGAGCGGGCCGATTGGTTTGAGAGGCTGTCTGATGATATCGGCGCTCACCGTTTTTGGCAGTACCTCTTTTTCAGTCAATGGAAGGAACTCTGGAGGCATTGTCACCGTTTGGGCATCAGCTTGATGGGGGACATCCCGATCTTCGTGGCTCACGACAGTGCTGATGTCTGGGCGCATCCCGAACTGTTTTCTCTGGCGGACGACGGCAAGCCGGCCCTGGTTGCGGGAGTTCCTCCGGACTACTTCAGCGCCACAGGCCAGCTATGGGGCAATCCGCTCTATCGCTGGGAGGAAATGGCGCTCACAGGATACTCCTGGTGGGTCGATCGGATTCGTGCGACTCTGCAACTCATGGATGTGGTGCGGTTGGACCACTTTCGGGGCTTTGAAGGCTGTTGGGAGGTTCCAGGTGGCGAATCCACTGCCGTTAATGGCCGGTGGGTCAAGGGACCAGGCCTCTTCTTTTTTGAAGCTCTCGAAAGAGAGCTTGGGAGTCTTCCCATTGTGGCTGAGAACCTGGGCGTCATTACCCCTGAAGTGGAAAGCCTGAGGGAACAATTTGGATTCCCGGGAATGGCAGTCCTCCAATTCGCCTTTGGACTAGACCCTCCGGCTCCGGACTTTCTGCCCCACAACTATGTGCGCGATCTGGTGGTCTATACTGGCACTCACGATAATGACACTACCTTGGGGTGGTGGAATAACAGCGGGGCGGGGGATAGTACTCGATCAGCCGGGCAGGTAGAAAGGGAAAGGGAATTTGCGCTGAAGTATCTGAATTCTGATGGTCGGGAGATGAATTGGACACTAATTCGAGCCGCCATGGCCTCCGTGGCTAACCTGGCCATTGTGCCGCTGCAAGATGTTCTGGGCTTGGGAACCGATTCCCGCATGAATCTGCCTGGACGGCCGGGTGGTAACTGGCGTTGGCGTTTCCGTTCCGAAATGCTGACCTCCGCAATTCAGCAGCGGCTCAAAGAATTGACTTCCCTTTACCAGAGGTAGTTGTTGGCTTCGGGGGTCCGTTCTCCATGTGAATTCAAAAGGAAAGTCCCCCCGGCTTGCCAGTCAATGCAGGAGACGAACAACAGTGGCCTTCAGCGCCCCACTCTTGGGATCCAGTTCGTCTTTCACCGTTACAGCGATTTTTTGTCCCGGTTTCAGATCCTTCCATTTGTGAGTCTTGCCGGATAGATCGCGCACGACGGTATTCCCGTCGGTGAAGAACGATTGGGTCAGAATAAGGAATTGCGTGTCCACTTGTTCAATAACCCCCTCTGCATCCCCGGCAAAGAAACGAGGCAGGTTTGGGGCACGAGAAGTTTGTAGTCCTCCCACGGGTCCTCTCTGACCGCCGGGACCCGTGGGTGTGGGGATACGGCTGGTCGGCCCTTCGTAGCCGCCACGACTGCGGCTCTCCGGGTGAGTTCCGGCGGGATCTGTAATCGTGGATGGAACGCGGCTTTGCGGCGCTGCAAGGTCGGAGGCTTGTTCCGTTGTTTTGCCGCTCCCCCCTTGTCGCGAGGCCGATGGCATTACGACATAGATGCTCTTGGTCTCAAACGAACCGTCCGATCCGGTTTTGCCTTTTGCCAATATCTGGTCACCTTTTTCCAGTTGGGATGCATCGGAGGCAGCACCGGGCTCTAATCTCCACGTTTCCCCGGAGATTTTCAGTGTTCTTCGAATTGCCAAGGTCTTGCTGGAAACTTCGGTGATTTCGCCGACACTTTCCCAGGTGTAAATTTCAGTATGGCCAGATTGATTCCCCTTCTGAACCGTTTGGACTGGAGGGAGAGACCCCATGCTGCCCAGCCAAAGTCCCCAGGAAGCCGATCCACAACACAAGATTTGCCTGAAGTTCATGAGCTCATTACCTCCATTTCATTCCCCGATTTTCCACCGATCTTTGAAGAGCCCCGCCGCTTTGACTCTCCCCTGCTCATCCAGGAGCAAAAAGTCGGCATTCTGGTGGGGGGACTTGGGGGTCTGTTCCAGTCGGGCCAGATTCTGCAGTCCGGCTGCTGTTCCTGCCCCAAGGATGCAAACATATCGGCTCGGAGCCAGCGGGTTGGGGTAAATCAATCGGTAGGCTGTGTCCTTCCCAGTCACCGATTGATCGCCCGCCTGTAGTCGTCCGGCCTGTTCTTCAATCGGGAGTTTCTCTTTCACGCGGGCAACCAATTGATTGATGGTGGAGTTTCCTACCAGGACCAGATTGCTACTCTCCAGGTCGGATGGAGTCAAGTCCCGGTCGGCTACGATCTTCCATCGAACCTTAACCTCAGGTCCCCAGTCGGCCAACTTCTCAGTCAGGCTTCGGCTGGCACTTTGAGTTTCCGCGTCCCCGCCAGTACCATAAACGTAAATGTGCCGGCCTGTCTGCACGATGGTCCGGTTTCGGAAACCAGCTTCAATGTGGTCCGGAGGGCCAACGGGGTCGCCATCCCAATTTCTCTGAGAAAAAGAATCCTTAGACGATTGAGAGAAGCCGAGGATCTTGTCCGAGGGGCTACCCGAATAGACGACCACGCCGCCGACCTCAACCCGGATCTGCTCCCCGGGGGGGACCATTTTGGGGTCCAGCAATATGGAAAAGGCAGAGATGTTATCCACTTGGATGGAAAAGACGTTGCCGTTGAAATTCCCTTCAATCCGGGCCAGTTGTAAGCCCTTGTCGATCCGGTCGATGCGGAGCCAGTAGGCCTGATGAAAGCGGGTCGAAAAAGTGGAATAGACCACTCTCCTGGGAAACGGATTGCGCCTGATCGGAGCCAGAATCTTGAAAATATTTCCATCTCGATAACTCAAGTCCCAAGCAGGATGCTGGACTCCGGGCAGCTCAAAGTAATGGACATTCTTGTCTAGCCAACCAAAACTCTTGAATTTCTCCACCATTCGACGAGAAGCTCCCACCGGAACTGCATCGTCCATGTCGCCATGGTAGATGAACACCATGAGGTTGC
This sequence comes from Terriglobia bacterium, assembly GCA_041476565.1. Lineage (GTDB taxonomy): Bacteria > Acidobacteriota > Terriglobia > Versatilivoradales > Versatilivoraceae > DATKMG01. The sequence goes on from JBGOTQ010000015.1 coordinate 15,419, forward strand.
TTGCGTTTTCCGCAATAGCACTGGGCCCATTTACCGAATACAACTGCCGACCGTAGTCTGGGAGTGTGCCGGGTTTGAAACTAAGGTCCATATCCCCCACGGCACAAACAGGAACAATCGCCGCAAATTTGTCCGGGTAGCGCAGGCCGATATGCCAGGTACCCCCACCGCCCATGGACAGTCCCGTCAAATAGACTCGATCAGGATCTATCGAATAGGCCTTTTGCACGTCAGCCATTACGCGGAGGACGTCTTGTTCTGAAATCCCGTGGTATCCGGCTGTCTCCCCCCTGCCGTATGGGGAAGCCACAATGAAATCTACCTGCGGGAGTTCGACCTCATTGCGGGTAGCTTCATAATCCGATTCTCCTGGACGGTTTCCGAAGCCAAAAACACGGCGTATGTTGATTCGATGGTTGGAGGTCGCTCCGTGAAGACTCACAAGCAGCGGATAGAGTCGGGATGGGGTGTAACTCCTCGGCACATAAAGTGCATACGGTTGTAGCGTATCGTCAAGATCGGACCGAAAAGCCTTAATGAAGACGCCGGTCTTCCCAGCAAAAGGGTCTTTCCCTGCCATCAACTGATCAGCAGACCATCGTGCCTCTTCCAGGTTATTTTTGACAAAGCCCCAATCTCGATGGGCCTGGCCAAAGTCATACCAGCGACGCTCGGCATCTTCCAAGAGCATCTCTACTGAAGGGAGACTGGTACTTCGCAGGAGCGAACCTGCTGAGCCGAGTCTCCAGGCAGCAGCCCGAATAGCCTCTTCGGCCGCAGCATGAAGAGGTAAATATTCCGGAGTGATGAAAATGATCTCACTGCGGGTCATCAGCCAATTGCCATCGGGTTCCAGGAATCCGCCTGCCAGGAAGTACTCTCCCTCGCTCAGCGCCGGTACTGTCCACCGGACTTGCCCGCCTAATTGAGAGGGTGATGCCTGAACCTCAGTTTCTCCCACGTCCTGAACTTTCGTCCCGTGCATTGAATGCAAGGTGATGATGACTTTGAGGGTCAAGCTCCTCTCAACCTGGACGTTTTCAGGAAGTTTGAATTTGAGAACTACATCTTCCGACGGTGAGAAGGCCCGCCTTTTTTTAAGCAATGGGAAGGTGGGGCCTTCTTCGACTTGATTTGAGTGGTTGTAGTATCGTCCCGGGTAATCTGGTTCCGCAATTATCTCCAAACTCCCGGCCAGTTCTTTGGGCAGCTGCAACTTTTTAATCGATTCTGGTTGCAGGACAGAATGAGAACAAGTCACAGATAAAAAAAGACTCGAAGCAGTCAGTAGCACCAGAATGATTTCTCGAGGGTAGGGCATTGCTCGACTCTCTCCTTGGCACAATCCGGGTTTTTAGAGTTCCAGAGTCACATACTGTATTAAATAATGCCGACCGCGCTTATTCAAGGCGATTTTTGTTGTCGAGGTGTGGCGATTCGTTCAAACTCTAGGGCTTCATAAATCCCTCATCTTCCAGATTGAAGGACATGAGAAAAGTGACCATGCTTGATAAAGCCCGTTTTCAGAAAAACTCTAGTGAGCCGGCAATTTTGCCCATATCGGTTTTCAGCGATTTTGATGGAACCATCGCCCACCCTGACAGCATCAATTTCCTGGCGGAATGGTTTGGCGGAACAGAATTTCGAAGGGAGATTGGAAAGAAGATCTTGTCTGGCGAGATCAGCTTGAGGGATGGAATCCTCCAGGAAGTCGCAGTTATCAAGGGGACATTTCCAGAGGTTCTTGAATTGCTCCGCCAGCATATCGAGGTCGACAAAGAATTTCCTGGATTTGCTGACTGGTGCTACCGGCACCAGGTCCCGCTTTCTGTCCTTAGCGGGGGGATTCAAGAGGTCGTGGAAAACCTGCTGGCTCCATTCAACCTTCAGGGAGTAAGAATCGTCGCCAATTCACTTCAGATTACCGGAGGGCAGTGGTCCTTGCAGTTCCTGGACCAAACGGAATGGGGACACGACAAGTCGCGGGACGTGTTGCTTGCCAAAAGCCAAGGTTACTGCACTGTATTCCTGGGTGATGGACTCTCGGACCGCGGAGCGGCCCGGAGTGCCGACATTGTCTTTGCCAGGGCCGGACTAGCCCGCTATTGTGAACATGAGGAAATTCCGTATAAGGAGTTCTCCAATTTTCTCGAAGTGCAACACGACCTGATGGCGCTCCTGGAGGGCCACGAAGGCACTCGAAAGTCACAAGGATGATTGGGGGGGGCCTCAAAGTCGACATCCGCGGATGAAAATGACATCCAGCCCACGAAGTGGGCGAAGGAGAGTAGCCCAGGGCAAAGTGAGCGACGGCGGTCGCGTAGCGATTTTTTGCGAGCGACGCCCTGGGTCATTGTATACCCCCGACTCTTACTCCTCGATCAGGCGCGGGCGGACTCCCCGCGCCTGATCGAGGAGTTGAGCTCTATTTCGGGATCTTAGTCCCAGGGCGTCGCGGTCGGCAGTCGCCAGCCGGCTCCTGCTTCTCGCCCGCTGTGCCCTGGGCTATTTTCTTATGGCCCTTCAGGCCATTTTCATAAGAGCCTTTCATGCCCCTTCCAGGGGCACCACGTAGCATGAAAATGGGGGCGTGACGCTCTAAGTGATCATTAGTGCAAGATCCATCGGGTCCTTCTCGTCCTCGTTCTCGTCGTCGTACTGGGAAGGTTCTTTGTCGAGGAAGAGGACGAGCACAACCACGAGGACAATTTTCAAGAGAACCCACGGTTACTCCAGGGACTGCCGTCGCCAAGGCGCAGTAACCGTGGTTATCCAAGCACGCATTTTCACAAAAGAAAGGGGTTTCTTTATGAACCAGGGAATGTTCATATTGCTTTTCATTGGAAGTAGTCTGGCCGTGGGCAATCCCCTGTACGCCCAACAGGCAACCCCCTCGCCATCCAGCATCAGATTGCCGGTTGGTGGTATCATCGAACATGAGTATTCCACCCTCTTTGATCTTTACCGCCAACTCCACTTTAACCCTGAGCTTTCATTTCACGAAATGAAGACTGCTGGACGAATTGCGGAAGAGTTGGAAAAAGCAGGCTTTGAGGTAACTCGCAATTTTGGCGGAACCGGAGTAGTTGGAATCCTCAAGAATGGACCTGGTTTGACCGTCATGATCCGAACCGACCTAGACGCGCTTCCAGTTGTTGAAGAGACCGGTTTGGATTATGCCAGCCGCGTGCGAACCAAGGATGATCAGGGTAGGGAAGTCGGCGTAATGCATGCCTGCGGGCACGACGTGCACATGACTTGTTTCACTGGAGTGGCCCGGGTCTTAAGTCAACTTAGAAACCATTGGAAGGGGACACTAATTATGATCGGGCAGCCGGCCGAGGAGCGCAGCGGGGGCGCCAAAACGATGCTGGCTCAGGGGCTTTTTCAAAAGTTTCCCCGTCCCGATTTTATCTTGGCGTTGCACAGCGATGCTGCCCTTGAGTCCGGTAAGGTGGGGGTCCGAGAGGGAAATGCGTTGGCTGGTGTCGACTCGGTGAATCTAACGATCCGCGGCGTGTCCGGCCATGGAGGTTACCCGTATGCCACGAAAGATCCGATAGTCCTGGCTGCCCAGATTATCCTCGGGTTGCAGACCATCGTGAGCCGGGAAATGCGGGCCATCGATCCTGCGGTTGTCACGGTGGGCTCCATTCACGGAGGAACCAAGCACAACATCATCCCCGATGAAGTTCAGCTCCAACTTACAATTCGTCATTATTCAGACCCGGTGCGAGAGCACATTCTGAAGAGCATCGATCGGATTGCTCAAGGCATGGCCCAGGCTGCAGGCATCCCCCCCGGTCAGGCCCCTACCATGAAGGTTCTCGACGAAGAATATCTTCCCCCTACCTATAACAACCCCGAGCTAACCAGGCGAGTTGCCCGAGCTATGACAGAGACTCTAGGAGAACCAAATGTGGTAGAGCGCGATCCCGTCATGGGCGCTGAAGATTTTGCCTACTTCGGGAGGACGCCCGAAAAGATTCCCACCTGCATTTTCTGGTTGGGCACGGTGAACCCTGCTAGGATGGAGGACAGCCTTCGGGAAGGAGGAAAACCTCTGCCCTCACTGCATTCCAGCCGCTTTGCTCCTGCCCCGGAGCCTACCATTAAGACCGGGGTGATGGCTATGAGTGCTGCAGCCTTGGATTTGCTGGGCAAATGATTCGGAACCTGGCGAGCTATTCGATGTCAATCCCACTGTGAAGGCGCCGCGGATAAGGCTCCACATGGATGAGGACTTCGACCACCTTCGGTATTTCCTCGCGGATTCTGTCCTTTACATGATGGGCAATGTCGTGGGCCTGTTCAACTGTCATTCCCTTATCCACCTCGATATGCATATCAACCAGGTAGGAAAGGCCGGCCTTCCGGGCCAGCACCTTTTCCACTGCCAGGACCCCCTCGCAGTGACGCGCCAGCCCGTGAATTGCCTTTTGAAGTTCTTCGGACGGTTGAGCATCCATCAGTTCATTAATAGCGGGTTTAAGTAAACGGATGCCGTTGAATGCAATGACGCAGCTAGCGAACAAGGCGGCATAGTTGTCGGCCAACTCGTATCCCTTACCGCCCCACAAGGAAATGGAGATCCCAATTGCTGCTGCTGCCGAGGTAATGGCATCACTGCGGTGGTGCCAGGCATCTGTGCGAACAGCAGTGCTGGTCAGTTTCTCCCCCACTTTGAATACAAGCCGGAAGAGGCTCTCCTTCACGACCACCACGCCAAGGAGAATCCAAATGGTAAATGACCTCGGTGTGTGAGGAGGTTGGAATATCCCTCGTGCCGATTCGATCGCAATCCCCGCTGAAGCAGCAAGCAGCATGAGCGACACAAAGGAGGCGGCCAGCGGTTCCGCCTTCCCATGCCCATAGGGATGTTCTGCGTCCGGAGGCTGGACCGCTACCGACAAACCTCGCCAGACCACGAAGGAACTGAAGATGTCGGTCATGGACTCCACAGCATCTGCAATCAGCGCATAGGAGTTTCCGACAATCCCACCCAGCAGTTTGATGGTCGCCAGGACGCCATTGACCAGGATGCCTAGAAGGGCGACTCGGATGCCAGACCTTTCAGTCAACGCTTTCAAAGCCGGCTCCAGGAGGCAAGACTTGGATGATGAATTTCCTTCTCAGCCGGACAAAAGACTGCCAATCAGTCTCTTGTCTTTCCTCAGGACACAGAGAAAACAGATTTTATATCACAATTTACCTACGACGGAAAAGGTGGCCATTTCGAGGGCTTAAAGAGGAAAGGGACGCTGACATCTAGCGCCCCTTGTGAGAATTTCAAACATTGTCAGTTGGCTGATGCGTGAGATCATTTCGTCGAAGCCGCTGCTCTATGCTTCCACGACGCGGATTGTCCAAAAGTCAGCCGCAAGATCTGTATCTGCGAGGTAACCGTAGGGGATCGTGAAAAAACCTTTGTCCCCCCAGCCTGTGCCCCATGAGTTCATTACGGTGAACCGCTGCTTAGCGTCGTCGTAGCCAACACCCAGTATTGCATGACCCCCCAATACCTTCTCTCCCGAACCCGGCATTGGGACCGTTCCGGTTTTCGCTACAGCTGGTGACTCGAAACTCTCATAAACAGTGATACCAAACACAAAGGGATAACCAGAAGCCAGGCAACCTTTCATCTGGGACGGACTCTGCACCAGGCGCTGGTACGAGACTGCCTGGTGTTTCAGGGCTTCCTTGTAACATGTCGACGAAGGTTTCTTCGTGAACTTGCCGATGTTGTACGGCCACAGCTTTTCCGGGCATGCACCCTGGTTGGCAATGGTCTTGATTCCGTCGCGAATCATAGCACCGGAATCACTGTTGACAGTGCCCTCGATTGCCCTTTCATTGTAGTAAATGAATAAACGGGAAGGCAGAAAGGGATTAGGCTGCCCCTGTTTCATCTGCTCGAACCGATGAGCGTTCCCAATCGCATTGGCAGTGCAGCTCCCCAAGTTCCCCTGATCCACGACCGGCGGGCATTTTGACCGCAGGTCCACCTTTGATGGCAAGACAGCAACTACCATCGGGGGCGCGGCGTACATATGATCCCGTTGGTCCGGAAGGTCTGGAGTCCAACCGTATCCCTGGTTTTTACGTGGCATATTACTCTCCTTTGGAAATTGCTCGGCACTATTGCCGAGGTTGAATTAAGGCCAAAAGCAATCTCAGCGGCGCCCTCCTACAATCGATTCCTCCCCTTAGTGGATTCGTGCGCGTGCTCAACGCCTCGATCGTAGAGTAGACTCGAACCGGATCAGGACAACACCTCAATCACGATCTAAGCATCAATCGTAAAGAAACGCTCCGCTGAGCGAAAACTGGAGGTACTCTCCAGTTCGCCGTTGTATCGATTCGCCCTGACTTCCTTTTGATTGAAAGTACGCGGTGAAAACTACCATTTTTTGGTTGAAGATGCAATGACATACCAATGCGGCATGTACTGGGTCAGTTAAACGGGGGAATAGGAAAGAACGGGCTCCACTAGGAGCCCAATGTTTGTAGGGCATTCGGTCCTCCTGATCTCCGCCGCCGGGCGGTACGCAGGGATGGGATCCGTGCTTCTCTGAGTTCCCCACGTTCCACCCGGCGGCGGGATACTAGCTGGGGTCCCTTTTCTACACACATCTGACTCCTAGCGGAGCCACCACTCATCACTTCGAAGCTGTGAAAAAATGCGCCCGGCGCGGGCACTGGCCTCTACACTGAATACTTCCCTAACGACAAGCTATAGTGTTAGCTAGCGAAGAATCTTGAAGGCGTGCGTCCAGTCGTTGCGCAGAAAGCCGGGGATACACCAAAGCATGCACAGGGGTTCTATAGCGCGCGCGGCCTCAGCCTTTCCCATGTCCTCCGTCTCCCAACCAAACTGATCGAGGATTTTGCAAACAATTTGCTTGGCGGGTTCATCGTTACCGCAAATAAACATGCTCGGCTTGCCGCCTTTGAACTGTGGGTTAATCATGCAGGCGTTACCGACCGAATTGAAGGCCTTGACGAAGCGAGCGTCGGGGAATTCGCGCTGCAGGCGCTCCATCAGAGACTCATCGAGGTTTGTGAAGAACTTCAGCACACCATGGGTAGGCGGAGAGTCTGAAATTGGATTGGTCGCATCGATGACGGGCTTTCCTGATAAATGCGCCGGGCCTGTCGCTCGCAGGGCATCGGCAGCGACGGTTCCTTTGACTGCCAAAACCAGCAGTCCACCGAACTTAGCAGTATCCGCGAAAGTGCCTATCCGAGCTGTAGGGTTCTGCTTCGACCAGTCGGCCAATTTGGCGGCATTGCGTGTTCCCACCATGACCTCATGGCCATGCTTGAGAAATCCCTTGGCCAAAGCCTTCGCCACATCTCCAGAGCCTAGAATACCCACGTTCATCTTATCCTCCCTAAATGCCAGGCTGTGTTCATCTCTGATTCGTATTTTCTTAGTTTAACACTCCCGCTGCCAGCGGCCGAACTCAATATACCCTCTGGGCAACATTCGCACAGAGACACTTCGAGGATTCTCGGCTGAAGAGATGAACCGGATTATCGCGAAAATGGCCTGAAGCCGCCCTTGGCTTCTCTGCTTGGACTTCTTCAAATCAACTGCTCGCCGGCTCTGTTGATTCGCTCTTGGGAGACTTACGGAGGACCTACGACTGTGACACCATCCCTGCATCTTCGAGGGCTGGGGACTTCAAGCTTTCAAGATATCGTTGAATGGCCTGGGCGGCGCGTTTTCCGTCCCCCATCGCCAGGATTACGGTGGCTGCGCCACGAACGATGTCACCGCCGGCAAAAACTCCGGCAATGCTGGTCATGCCATTTTCATCGACCTCGATGTTCCCCCACTTGTTCAATTTGAGATCAGGGCAGGTTGAGGTCAGCAGCGGGTTGGCCCGGGTCCCGACGGCCACCACGACAATGTCACAGGGGACGACAAATTCAGACCCTTGGAGGGGGATTGGCCGCCGTCGTCCGGAAGCATCCGGTTCGCCCAGTTCCATGCGAATGCACTTGAGGCCTGTCACCCATCCGTCCTGGTTGCCCAGGACCTCCACGGGGGCCGTAAGGAACTCAAAGCGGATTCCTTCTTCTTCAGCGTGGTGGATTTCCTCAATGCGGGCAGGCATCTCCTTTTTGCTACGGCGGTAAACAATCGTTGACTGGTCAGCACCCAGACGCTTGCCGGTCCGGACTGAGTCCATGGCTACATTGCCACCACCCACCACAGCGACGTTCTTGCCTTTCAAGACAGGGGTGTCATGCCTGGGAAAGTCATAGGCTGCCATGAGATTCACGCGGGTGAGATACTCATTGGCCGAATACACGCCCTTCAAGTTCTCACCCGGCACATTCATGAAAACAGGCAGGCCGGCTCCATTAGCAATGAATACGGCGTCAAAACGCTGCCGCAACTCCTCCAGCGTGTAGGTCTTCCCGACGATTACGTTGCATTCGATCTTGACTCCCTGCTGGACTAGCCGGTCGACCTCCTGGCGGACAATCTCTTTGGGCAATCGAAACTCGGGAATTCCATAAAGCAGGACTCCGCCGGGGGCATGCAGCGCTTCGTAAATGGTCACCTGGTGCCCGTACTTGACCAGTTCACCAGCGGCAGTCAAGCCGCCGGGACCCGAACCAACAACGGCAATTTCCTTCCCGCTGAATTTTGTTGGTTTAATGGGCACACCACCGGCTTGTTGCCGCGCCCAGTCGGCCACGAACCGTTCCAAATATCCAACAGCCACTGGCGCTCCCTTATTGCTTCGGACGCACACTGCCTCACACTGGGTTTCCTGGGGACAGACGCGGCCTGTGACAGCCGGCAAGGCGTTGTCACCCAGGAGGCTCTCGGCTGCTGCGGCCAGGTTCCCTTCAGCCACGAAGCCGATAAAACGGGGAATGTCAACTAAGACTGGGCATCCCGGGATGCACTTAGCCGACTTGCATTGCAGGCAACGACGGGCTTCCAGCATCGCAAGCTGTTCGGTGAATCCTAAATTGACCTCAGTGAAATTGGCGGCGCGCTCTAGAGAGTTCTGCTCCGGCATTTTTTGACGGTCGATTTTCATCCGCTCCTTGGGGGTGATCGGACCCTGCAGAATTTGCATATCTTGGGGAGAAAGCGCTGTTACCGGTTCAACACGATCTGGCTGGAGAGGTCTTTGAGTGGACGCGGCCCCGCTTGATGAAACTTCCTGCCCGTGTGGCCGGTCGGGTTCCTGTAGTCCAATACGACACTCCCCATCATGAAATGCGAGTGCCTCCTGCTCGAAAGGTCGGTAGATGCTCAAACGGTCGCTCAACTGGCGGAAATCCACCAAGTGCCCATCAAACTCCGGCCCATCCACACAGGCAAACTTTGTCTCATTGCCGACGCTGACCCGGCAGCCGCCGCACATGCCAGTTCCATCGATCATGATGGGATTCAGGGAGACAATGGTATGGATTCCCGAGGGTCGTGTCATTTCGGACACCGCTCTCATCATCGGGACCGGTCCGACGGCATAGACTGCATCGATCCCCCCCGCAGCCATAACGTCTTTTAAAGCCTCAGTCACAAACCCATGGCGGCCGTAACTACCATCGTCGGTGCAGACAATCACATCCCCCAGCCGGCGCAGTTCTTCTTCAAGAATGACCCATTCGCGGCTGCGGCCTCCAATAATGCTGATCACCGAAACCCCCAGCTGATGAAGGCCCTGAGCAATGGGGTGGACTACAGCCGTGCCGACTCCTCCGCCCACACAGACGGCACGTCCGGACTCGATCAGTTCAGTCGGCCTTCCCAGGGGCCCCACAATATCCTGGATGCCCTCCCCAGCTGCCAGGGCCACCAGTTCTCGTGTGCTCTTGCCCACGGCTTGTATGACCAGGGTGATCGTGCCGTGCACTGGATCCGCGTCGGCTATGGTGAGAGGAATTCTTTCGGAATTCAGCCCTTTATGGACGATGACAAACTGGCCGGGTTCCCGGATGGCGGCAATCCGTGGCGCGACAACCTTGAGAGCGGAAACATTCGGTGTCAAAAGTGTATTAGATAAAACCTTGTGCATCAGGCCCCCTGGATGATTTTCTAAGGTCAATATCTATATGCAACATCATGGATTCCTCCGCAGGCGACCCCTCTCTCCCCCTACCTTCGCCCACCCTTCGCCGGCGAGAAGAGGCGCAACGGGCGAGGAGTAGAAGAAAATCGAGTGGAAAGATACGGCGTTACATGAGTCACTCTATACCAAAGCAACCCAAGAGGATCGCGGACGTCCCAATAACACGAAGCAGGGAATCAAAGATCTTCCGATAGTCCCCAGGCCGCCCAGAACGTCTTTTCGACATCCCACTGTCTAAGATTACTGATTGGGGGTGGCCAGGTCAAGAGCTAGGTAGGAGATAGAAGGCGATCCCCAGAATCAAATAGACTGCCAGAAGAAGGACTCCTTGGGAAAGTTGTTCTCTTACCACGTGGTGGTAAAAGGCGGGTACCAGCAGACCAATGACAAGGATAAAAAGGAATCTGTGACCCCTCATCCACCCATCAGCTGATGGGTCCCCCCTTCTCCCCGCGCGCGGGGCGAAGGCATCCGCAATTTGCCGGATCTCGGCCCGATCTAGACAATTTCATAAACTCCCCGGTGCCTTTGCAGGGTGGGACAGACATGGTGGCTTCTGCCATGTCTGCGATCCGCCGCCGCACACATGGCAAGCCGCGGCATGTGTGCACCACCCACAGTTATTGTACTGTCATAAAGGAGTCGACCTGCTGGCAGCTACCGCTATAGAGAACTGATGCTGAATCTCATTCCGACGAAAAGCGCTGCTCCTTCCATGGATCCCCATAAATGTGGTAACCATACTGCTCCCAGAACCCAGGCCGATCGTGCTCCATGAATTCGAGGGCACGTACCCATTTGACGCTCTTCCAGGCATAAAGATGGGGCACAATCAGCCGAAGCGGCCACCCGTGTTCTGGCGTTAGGTTCTCTCCATTGTGTTTGTATGTAAACAGAACCTCCGGTCTCATCAGGTCCTTGAGGGGGACGTTTGCTGAATATCCGTTCTCTCCGAGCACCAAGACGTACTGAGCTTCGGGGAAGCGGAGGATGTTGCTAGTGACCTCGGCAAAGGTGACACCTTCCCACAAGTTGTCAAACTTGCTCCATCGCGTCACACAGTGGAAATCTGCTTTGACCTGGACTTTGGGGAGGGCCATGAACCCGGCATAACTCAATTGCAAGGGGTTCTCCACCAGACCGCCAATTGAGAAGTCCCAGGTCTCGGGATTAAATGCTGGGATGTCACCTTTATGCAGTATGGGCCACTTTAAGGTCAATGACTGGCTGGGAGGCAGCCGATTTTGAGCCTTCATTTCACGTTCTTTGGATCTTCTCTCTACACTGCTCTCGAATAACGGCATGAGTTTTCCCCCTTGAATGGGTTTCCGCTATATATAGCATCAAAAGTAAAGACCTATTTTCATCCGCGCTGGTGAACTCGAATAAGGTCATGTTGCACTTTTATGCACATCTTAGAAGGTATCGGATCGCAGCACCTCCAATGGAGGTCGGCTGTGAATGCCGCGGCTGCTGAGCATGCCGGTTAGCAGAGTCAGCCCCAAGACTCCAAGCAGGACCGCTACAGTCGGCAGGTAGGCGATAGTTAGTGGAAACCTAAACAAGAATCGGGCCAACGCCCAAGTCGCAGCCAAGGCCAGGATTAATCCCGAAAGGGATGAGATGAGGCCCAGGAATAGGTATTCCACCATCAAAATCCTCAAGACCTGGCGTCGACTGGCGCCGAGAGCTTTGAGCAAGACGCTCTCTTGAATCCGCTGATAGCGCCCGGTTATGACCGCGCCGGCCAGTACCGTGAGTCCGGTAACAATGCTGAACATCGCCATAAAACGAATGACAAAAGAGACCTTGCTCAAAATGGCATCCACCGAGGCAAAGACCAGTGCCAAATCAATGACCGATACATTGGGAAACTGGCTGACAACCGCCTGTTGTATCCGAGCAGACATCTGGCTGGATTGGGAACGGGTCACCAGCACATAAAACTTCGGAGCCTTTTCCAGCACCCCATCGGGAAAAACAATGAAAAAATTGGGCGTGACTTTCTCCCACTCGACCTTGCGGAGACTCCCCACGGTGACAGTCATGGGCACACCCTGGACGTCAAAATCCAGCCGGTCTCCTACCTGGACCTTGAGTCGCTGGGCAGTCTTGTCTTCCAGAGAGATCGCAGGAATAGACATAGGTTCTGCATGACCATTCCAGCGACCAGCGACAATCGTCTCTGTGTCCTCAAGATGATCCCGGTAGGTGCACCGGTATTCCCTTCGAAGTAGCCATTCCGGAATGGTACGCCTCCGGTCAAGCAACAAGCCCTCAACCTTCTGCCCTTTGACTTGCGTCATGCGCATCGTGACGATAGGTACCTGTTGGAGCGCGGGAGCTCCTTGGGCTTGGAGCAATTGGGCGACAGCGGCCCGCTGATCGCTCTGGATGTCAAACAGGATCAGGTTCGGACGGCTGCTCCCTCCGGAGACCGATATCTGGGACAACAACAGATAGTGGATTAAATACACGGTGGTGATCAAGAAGCAGCCCAGCCCCAACGACAGGAGCAAAACCAGAGTCTGATTATTCGGCCGGTAAAGGTTGGCCAGCCCCTGCCTCCAAACATAAGGCCAACTATTGGGGAGAAACTCTCTGGCCAAGGCCATCATCAGCCTGCCTACCAAGGCCAGGAATCCCAGTGAGATCACAATTCCCGCAGTGAACACCAGGCCTTGACGCCATTGTCTCGTCTGCGCAATAGCAAACCCCATCGTAGCGAGGATCAGAAGCAAGTAGATCAGCCAACGGTAGGGATCTCGACGGCCCGCAACCTGACTTTCGAAAGATGAACGCAAGGCCAGAAGGGGCGATATGCGACGGATGCGCAGTAACGGCAACAAAGAAAAGAGCAACGCTACAGCGACTCCGATCGCCAACCCTTCCAGCACGGGGAGCCAGGAAATTGAAAATGGGGTGATGATGGGCAGAAACTCTCGGAACAGGGTCGGAAGCAACCACTGTACGGCCACTCCCAGCAAGCTCCCGGCTATAGCGCCAACCACGCCCACGGCCAGGGCCTGGACGAGGTATATGTGAAAAGTCTGTCCGATCCTGGCGCCCAGGCAGCGCAATACCGCGATCGTGTTCAACTTCCTGGTCACGTACACGTGAATCGAACTGGCGATACTAATTCCTCCCAGCAGCAGAGCCACAAAGCCGACCAGGTTGAGATAATGGTACATATTTTGGAAAGCCCGCCCCAGCGAGGCTTTTCGTTCTTCGACAGTTTCGCTGTCTAACTGGAGTCGGGCCAGGGAAGGTTCAAGTCGCCGCCCCAGAGCATCTATGTCGATCCCTGGCCTCAGTCTGAAATAAGCCCGATAATTGGCCAAACTACCTGCCTGAAGGAGCCTGGTTTGGCCTAAGTAGCGCATTGGGATGTAAACCCGCCCGCCCAGCATTGAGGCGGTTCCGCTTTCTCCCGGGACCTTCTTGAGCTTTCCGGCAATCTGGTAATCAAAGGAACCGATGCGGATGATGTCACCGACCTGGAGACCTAACTGGAGCATGAGCGATTCCTCGACCAGCGCACTGGGGCCCAGACGAAAACTCACAGCAGCAGGTGTCGGCTCTGTCTCGAACTCTCCGTAGAACGGAAACTCGCCCTCCAGAGCCCGGACCTGGGCCAAGCGAGTGTCACGATGACCCGGGAAAGTTACCATGGAAAGAAAGCTGACCTCGCGCGACTCTTCCCCTGGAATGGTCCGCAAGAGCACCTCAGCCTCCGGGCTCCACGGACGAGGGCTTCGAATGACCAGATCGGCGCCCAGGAGAGTCTTGGCCTGTTCGTTGATGATGGTTCGGAGGTTCCTGCCAAACGAACTGATCCCCACCAGAGCGGCCACGCCCAGTACAATAGAAGAGACAAACACCAGTAGCTGTCTTCGATTCGTGCGGCTGTCCCTCCAGGCCATGCTCCATTGCCAACGGAAACTGACATTCGATCGTGCCTTTTCCATCTAGTTTCCTTGTAATTGAGGATTAGAGCGGGTATCTGAAATGATCGACCCACCGCGCAGGCGGATGATTCGTTCGGCTCGCTGGGACAGTTCGTGATCGTGAGTGACCAGGACTAGGGTGGTGCCAGCTGCCTGGTTCAACTCGAAGAGCAGGTCAGCCACGATTTCACTGGTTTCTGTGTCCAGGTTTCCTGTTGGTTCATCTGCAAAGAGGATCCTGGGCCGATTGATAAACGCTCGGGCTAAAGCTACACGCTGTTGTTCTCCCCCTGAAAGCTGTACCGGATAGTGGTCGAGACGTTCCCCCAGTCCGACTCGTTCGAGCAGTTCCATTGCCAGGTGGCGGGCCTGGTTGCTTCCCCTAAGCTCCAGAGGGACCATGACGTTCTCCAGCGCTGTCAGTGTGGGAATCAGCTGGAAGGTTTGGAATACAAACCCCACAAATTGGTTTCGAAGAGAGGCCCGCTGGTCTTCTCCCAAAGGATCGAGGCAGACGCCTTGGAGAAAAACAGAACCTGACGTAGGTCGGTCCAACCCGGCACACAGGCTGAGCAGCGTGGTTTTCCCGCTTCCTGATGGACCCAGGATTGCCAGGGTTGAACTCGTTCCAAGTGAAAATGAGACCTCTTTAAGAACTGTCAACGTTCGGTCCCCACTTGGGTAGGTCTTGGTGAGCCGGTGCACGTTCAGAACAGGCACAGATTTCGACATGACCAAAAAAGACCTCGCGCTTAAAGGGCCATAAATTTACCCGGGGGTTTTTCAATCCTCTGAACATTGTGGCATAGTTTAGTCATGGAGACTAAGGCCAACCGCTGGTTTTCGATTGCCTGCAGTTCAATTCCGGTCCAAGGCTTCCCGCGGAAGTGCCGGGTAATCTCGCTTGCTATCTGGGTGTTTATCATTCCTTGGCTTAGTTCAAAGGGATTGACATGTCCATCTGGAAACCCCATCCCGGGAGGGAAGGAGAAAGGCCATCCTGCTTCCAGAGTGATCCTCTTCTTTGGTGACAGTTTGACCGCTGGATTCGGTGTGTCCTCCAACGAAGCCTTCCCGGCTTTGATCCAAAAGAAGATTCTGTCAACGGGCTGGAACATGGAGGTCATCAACGCCGGGCTGAGCGGTGAGACCACTGCCGGAGGGGTACGCCGGATCGATTGGGTACTCAATCGCAAGATCGACGTTCTGGTGTTGGCCCTGGGAGGCAATGACGGACTGCGAGGAATTCCGCTGGAGGTGACTCGTCAGAATTTGCAGGAAATTATTGACCGCACACGCGGCCGATGTCCCCGGGTAAAGATCGTAGTGGCGGGGATGCAAATACCTCCCAACTTGGGCCCGGCATATACTGCCGGGTTTCGGGCGGTCTTTCCAGCAATTGCCAAGAAAAACGGGGCCATCCTGATCCCTTTTCTCCTTGAAGGAGTGGGAGGCAGACGTGATCTGAACCAGGCCGACGGAATCCATCCCACTTCTGAAGGGCACCGCATTATCGCTCGAAATGTCTGGAAGGTACTTGAGCCCTTGCTCATCTCGCTTGCGACTGGCTGATCAAAGTGGTAGTCTAATAAGTGAATGAAGGGACTTTGCCAGACAAAGGCCTTTGTATGAGATTGCGACCGCTCCTGATTATCTGTGCGCTTCTTTTCTTCTTCGGTGGGCCTCAATCCTGCCTTGGGGTTTCGAATTTGTCAACTGACGGGCGTTTTTTCAGTTTCTCGTCACAGAACGACTCTTATGCTCAGGTCCTCGATACCTTCCACCAGCAAACTGGGGTGGAGTATGACATTCCACCGGATATGCGAAACCAGAGGATCCCCCTGGTTGAGATCAAAGGACTCACTCTGAAAAGTGCTCTTCTTAAGATACTGGAAGGAAGCAACTTTGATTATATTTTGATCTCCTCCCCGGACGACCCGGAGAAGGTGCGGAAGCTGATAGTCACAGGCCGGTCGGTCCAAGTCACTTCGTCTACTGGCCCGGGGCCATCTACGACTGCGGCCATGGTTCCTCGCCGGGTCAATCGTCAGGTGGCTGAGGATCCATTTGGAGGGGGAGCTGACATGGGGATCGACGATGCCTCCAGCAACGATCCCATGATGATCACTCCAGTTGCGGAAAATCCTCCCGTCCAGGGTCAAGGGGTGCCTCAGCCCACGCCTGCTGGGGGGACTCCTCAGCAGTCACAACCTATACAGACTCAGCAGATGCAGTCGGCCCCAGGCCTCCGGCAACAGTCGATCGGACAGCCGTTGCCTCCTATGACCCCCCAGCAGGTGATGCCAGGACTCGGTCAACAGCCGCAGCAGGGGAACAACCCCTCCAACCGACGAACCCCTTTTTAGTCTTCTGTTAACCTTGTTCTCTAAGCGCTATGGATGAGAAAGTCGCGACCCTGAACCGGCAGGCTTATCACAACTATCATATCTTCGAGACCTTCGAAGCCGGAATAGTCTTGCTGGGTACCGAGGCTAAGTCCATTCGCCAGGGCAACATCAACCTGAAAGACAGCTACGGCATGGTCAAGAATGGAGAGGTCTGGCTGCTCAACTGCCACATCAGTCCCTACAGTCATGGGAACCGCATGAATCACGATCCATTGAGATCGCGAAAATTGCTGCTTCACCGCAACGAGATTCGCAAGTTGTTGGGGAAGACCACCGAGCGTGGCATGACACTGGTACCTCTCAAGATCTATTTCATCCGGGGACGGGCGAAATGTGAGATCGCTTTGGCCAAGGGGAAGAAACTCTTCGATAAACGGGAGACCGAACGGAGAAAAACTGCAGACCGGGAAGCCCGCCAGGCCATCAAGGAAAAGCGACAATGAGCCCGGGTTTCAGTCTCAAATCCAGGGTCCAATTTCAGGACTTGGATAAGAAAAGAGATCAGTGGGTTTCGGTCAAGAGTCAGCCTTGTGCACAACTCCTTTTCGGGGAGCTGATTCGTTCAAGATGGGGGCGCCAAAACTGCGCTCTAGACGACCCGGGAAACCCCGGTCTTTGGCATGCCGACATTCTGGATGGCGATCGAGCGCAGCAGCTCGATTATCATTGGAGGGCCGCCCGTCGCCTGATCTCTTTAGCCCAAACCAAGAGGCACTTGTCCTTGCAGGATCTTCTCGAACTGCATGGGCTCATGCTCAGCGGGAATCCCGAGCAGGGAAAGTTCCGGAATACTTGGATAGAGTCTCTGATGGATAACCATCAACCAACCGAATTCGAACTCCTGCCCGAAATTGTCGCAAATGCTCTGGAATGGTTTGGCTCCGACAGTTTTCACGAGATACACGAGGTCGAACAAGAGGCTCTCTTCCTGGCCAAACTGCTCGACATTCTTCCATTCCAGCAAGAAAACGGGAGGACTCTCCGGTTGGCCGCCAATTTCTTCCTCCTACGCGCGGAATTCCCACCCGCTGTCATCGCCTCTTCTCGAGCCGATCAGTACTGCTCGGCCATCGAACATGGGCTCAGATTGGAGACCCAGCCCCTGGTCGACTTATTGGCTGGTTCGCTTCTCGAGTCTCTGCAGTATTGTTTGGGAGAGACAGCGCCAGCCTCAGCATTCCAAATCCTGGCGTAGGTATTCCTCTGACACGATGGAGCATTGAACGGGTTTAAGGGAAGGATCTTTCGATCTGACGAGGGCTTGGCCTGGCGACTGATGTACATCAACCTATTTCACAATCATAGTGTTCGAACGCATGGGAGCCTGTGAGGTAGAACACTTCCGGTGAGTTATCAACGACCCCTCGATGAATCGAGGGGTCGATAATAGAGAATTGGCAAGCACAGATAAACAGTCCATCAGGGCCTTTAGTTGGGCTTGGTATATTCCGCCGACAGGCCCTTGTCCTTGGGTACGCTCAAGTAACCGACAATCCGATCTTTGTCGATGGCGTTAACGACCAGCTCGTATCGAAGTTTGGTCCGCCCTACGAGGAATTGAACAGGCTCGTTGACCGTGCGATCCTTCTTCTCCAAAGAGTTGTCATCGACGACAATGCGCACGTCGAACTTCTTTTTCTTGGGGTTGGTCTTTAACATGCCGACTTTCACATCTCCGACGAGCTGGAAGTTGTTCTTTTTGGTAATGTCGAACTCGTAGAAGGTGCGTTCTCCCTTCAGTCGCAATTGCTGAAGTTCATCGTGGTTGCGGGCGATCTGCTGGCTCAGAGTGTCTCTGACGTCGATCAGCTCCCTACGGGCGGTTTCGAGATCTTTCTTAGTCGCATCCACATCCGTCTTGACTGCGGTCACGTCCTGGTTGACTTTCCCGAACTGGCTGCTTGCCTCATCTTTGAAGGCGGAGAGTTGCTGTGTGTCAGCCTTTTGAGATATTTGAGCATGCAACTGCTGGACCGACTTCTCCTGCTCGGCCTTCAGCCGCGAAGCCATGGCCCGGGCGTCATCCAGCTCTCTCTGACTGACATTCAACCGAGCTCGGATAACCTCAAAATCACTTTTTATCGCATCCAGGGAGGCATCGGTCTTTTCCACGCTCAGGTCCAGCTTCTTTTCCAGGGCGCTCATCATTTGTGTCTGGGATTCCTTCAGCTGCTTCTTGCTGGATTGCAGGTCATACACCAGGTAACCCAGAATCAACACAATGATAATGAACCCAATCACACCGTACCGCAGAGTCGCTTTTGGTTTGGGGCTCAGAACGCCCGTCGGGGCAGGTTGGGATTGCTCAATCGGCTTCCCGTCTGTAAAACTGTTCATGGGTTCTTTGAGATCCTTTCATTAGAAAAGGTTAGTAGTTTTAAAAGCCCTTGGGTCCTCATTTAAAGTCTAACACTAGACCCGCAAATCTGCCTACTAGAAACATATTTCCTCCGCAATCCGTCAGAGGGCATGAAGAAATCTTGGAGTCCTGAGGAACCAGGCGGGAGGTTGAGGCTTTAAGAGAACTTCATTGAGCTACAATCATTAAACTTGCCTAGCGGTCACATTGTAGGCCGGGTTCCCGACGCGGCGAAATTCTCAAGCCTCTCTCATATGAAAATGCGGGCTTTGGTAGCCACGCTGACCGCGATGTTTGCGGGAAGCGTGGGCTTCTTGGATCCACGAAAAACCCACGGCTCACATGAAGCGCTCGCCGTGGCTACCCCTGCCATTTTCATACGTCGTGGTGAGCTGAAAAAGGTCATGGCGCACTATCATGAATCTGCGAGTTTTGGTAGCCACGACAAACCGCTTTTGGTTTGTCGTGGGCTTTAGACAACAGGTGAGAAGCCCACGACGAATTCAGAGTACGAATTCATCGTGGCTACCCCTGCCATTTTCATCCGCCGTGGCACGCCAAATCGACACATGACCAACTCATATGACCCGCAGTTTTCAGGAGAGCAATCTCTCAGAGGCGACTCCCAGGCCGAGAGCGATACGGATCTCGAAGCTGAGATAGCTGATTAGCATCGAGAGCTGGAGGACCCCTGAATCATCCAATCCCGCTTGCCGTAGTCTGTCGATGTGGGCTTCACACGTCGTCCAGGGCTCCAGAGTCAACCTTTTAGCATGCTCAAACTCAAGTTTTTCGAGTTTCTGAAGACCTGCTGGTTGTTCTCCCCTGCTCAAGCAGTCCAAAGTCGCTGACTCATCTCCCAGTTGAACAAGCGACTGTCGATACCATAAGGTACTGTATTCACAATAATTCAGTGCGGAGACATAGAGGGCCAGGCGGCCACGTGTCCGGGCATCAAATTGGGCTGTTGGTCTTAGTTGGTAATCTCGCCATTCCTTTGCCAGCTGCGCTGCCCCGGAGTTATGTCCCATTGACTGGAAAAGATTGAAAGGTTCCGACCCTTTGAGTCCTGTTAGAAGCTGATTGGGGCATGAGATCCAACCTATTGTTTTGTCTTCATGGGGAACCGATCGCCTACCTGTCGGCCCCGGCAGGGAAGGAGTCCGGTTTTCCATAGGTTGAGGTTGAAAATCCGGCAAATCCGACTGGTACTCAAACCGAATACCAATGCCGTCCGCCATTCGGTTTAAGTAATTAAAATGGGCGCTCCCCATTACAATGTGGAGAATCTCCACATCCTGGAATCCGGCTTGGCGGAGTGACTCGATATCAGATTCGAGCATCATCCACGGGAAGCGGGTCAACTTGTCCACGAATTCCAGCATGCGCCGGTCCTTTTCCGAAAGGGTGGCCTTCCGGAAGTCCAACTTCAATTGGCCGGCCAAGCCTCCATCGTTCGTAGCGGCACGCAGAAACTCTGCGTGAGCTGACACTCAGTAAAAGCAGTTGTTGGCGGCTGACGTAACCGTATTCAACATTTCCCGCTTTGCCCAGGGGAGCGAGCTTGGGCCCCAGTGGATTGCCGCGCTCATACCGAAAGCCAGGCGAAGCCCCTCGGGTTCCAAGCTGTGAGATTTCACTATATTGGCCGCGTCGCCCGAAGGAGGCTGATAGACAGTTGGCCGGGTACCGGAAGCGCTCCGCATTCGAATGTAAATCTCCTTGAGCGCCCCTTTAGCCTCGACTGCACCAATCATCCGGATCCAACCCTGTTTTTTGGATGCGGTCACATTGTTTTTGGTTCGGGTCTCCATCAAGCCTCCATTCACTGATCAGTGCTGCAATCTTCGCACGGCGCACGGTTCACCCCCAAGAATTCAGAAGCTCCAAAACAGCTCGCCCGACCCTTAGAACAAGAATTTTAATGCGAACTGCAGTAACCTGGGCGGGCCAGCCTGCAGGATCCTGCCGAAAGTGGGAGAATTGATGTCATTATCCGGCAGATAGAAATTGGCATGGTTTGCCACATTAAAGCATTCAGTTCGGAACTGGATTTGGGTCGCTTCTCTTATCCGAAAATTCTTCAAGAGGGAAAGATCTACGACTCCTAATCCGGGTCCCCTGACGATATTTCGTCCGGAATTGCCAAACTGCCCCGCATTGGCTACGGGATCGAGTTGTTGAAAGGCACCGGTGTCAAACCAACGCTCCACGGTCTTTGGGCCCTGGTTGGGATCTCGAATCAAGTTGGGGCGACTGGCTGGGAACCCAGTGATCTCGGGGGCACTACCCTGTTGCGCTACATTCCGTCCGTCGTACACCGTGAAGGGTGTGCCGCTGCTGAAATTCGCAATCCCGCCGACCTGCCAGCCACCCAAGAAAACATGTGTGGCTCCTGAACTGCCTTTGAGGAACGGCAAATCCCAGGAACCGCTCATGACGAATCGATGGCGTGCATCGAACAGAGAAGGACCATGCTCTGCCCTCAAGTCAAAGGGATTCTGTGCCAGATCATTCTCTCCCGCCACATTGGTGGGAGCCGAGCCGCTTTCATTAAGACTGGAAACATAATCCAACGACTTGGAGAAAGTGTAAGAAGTTGAGAAATAGAAGGCCTGCGCCAGGCGACGGCTCAGGGTCCACTGCATGGCGTGATACGTGGAATTGGATGAACCTGATATCAACCCGACTGACCCAAAGTCGCAAGGACCGCTATCACCATGGCACCCGGCATAAATCCGGTTGCGGTCGATGTTGGATGGGTTCGACACTCCCGGAATGTAGATAGATGGATTGCCTTCGATGAATCTGGGAAGTCGGGTTCCCTTGGTGCCTACATATCGCCCCTCCAAAAGAAACTTCCGGGGCAACTCCCGCTGCAGGCTGATATTCCAGTTCTGGACATAAGGAGGCTTGAGATCATTCGCCAATGTCAAATGAGTGATGGGCACCGGGAAATTGCTGGGTGGAAAGGGACTTGGGTCGCCCTGGAATGGATCGGCGAAGGTGGGGCCTGGGATTCCAAAGGCGGATAAGAAGATGTTCTCCACCTGGCGCGCCTGTAAGAAGGGCGGAGCGCTGATGGGAGCTTGGATAATCCCGCCTTGACCGTTGGCCATCCCTTCATAGTAGATCCCGTACGAAGACCGGACACTCATGACTCCTGCCCCGGTGGGGTCCCAGCTGAATCCGATTCGAGGACCGAACCCCTTCTTGTAGACGGACACCAACCCGCTAGGAATACCTGGGTCCCCGGGATACAAAAGCCCTACGGGTGCATTGGGCTGAACCTGAGATTGCGCTCCCGGCACAAAGGCTGCAAGGCGGTTTTGGACCTCGGTATTTGGAGAATCGACCTGATATCGCAGCCCCAGGCTCAAAGTTAAGCGGGACGACACTCGGTACTCATCTTGAACGTAAGCGGCTAATTCATAATTCCGCAACCCCCGGGGCCACTCACCTCCTGCCTGGAAAAAAACCACCGGCGCGCCAATCAGGAAGTTTGCAAAAGCTTGGCTCATAGGAAAAGGGGCAAATACAAAAAACCCATTGCTGGCAATGCCTTGTTCCCCATCAACTGCGTTCCAACGATATTCTCCTCCGAACTTGAGTGAATGGTTTCCCCGAATCCAGGATACCGAATCGCTGAATTCGAAGGACCGCTGCACAGTGTTGCGCGGGCCTGTAATGGGGTCCCCGACACTCGCAATTCCTCCGGAAAATTGGATAAAGGTCGGACCCGTTGCGCTGTCCAGTGTCGGCTGAATGTTGAACCCCAGGGCCGAGGGGGGCGTGTGGTTGAAGCGCTGATCGAAATCAAACTTGTTGCGAAAATAGGCAAAGCGGAAGAAATTGACCAGGCTTGGCGAGAAGGTGTGAGTCTCTGAGGCCAAAAGGTTCTGAGTCCTCAAATCATCACCCACTGGAAATCCTGGAACACCGGCCCCATTAATCGAGATGGGATTGAAATTGGAGCTTTGTGCAAAGAGATATCGCCCAAAGAACTCGTCGGCGGCGGAGAAACGATGGTCCATGCGGATTCCAAACTGATCACTTCGATTGCGTGAGACCTCCGTGCTCGTGAACAAATCTGGAGCCACATTTCCCGCAGGAAAGAAGCTCAACAAACCCTGAGAAATCGGGTTGATCATCTGCTCGGGCAGCTTATTGCCAGGCACAACTTGGCCCGTAAAATAGTTGATCAGCGGCGGAACCTGCCCGCTCGCATCTTTTGATTGGGAGAAGTCCCCTTCTCGTTCCAGCGGAGTCGGAACCCCTGCCGTGCGGGTGACTCCCTGACGGTTTCGGAAACCCTCATAATAGCCGAAAAAGAAAGTCTTGTTCTTCCGGACAGGACCGCCCAATGTTCCTCCAAACTGGTTCTGTTTTAATGGTTCTACCTCCGGAGAGAAGAAATTCCTGGCATCGAATACATCATTGCGGAGGAACTCGTAGAGACTGCCATGCAGATCGTTGCTGCCGGACCGGGTCACCAGGTTGGTATTTGAGCCGACATTCCCTCCAAACTCCGAGGGCGACCCGCTGGTGAAGATGCGAAATTCGGCAATCGAGTCAAGCGGAGGTTTCAGGGCGAAACCGGCATCCACAGTATTGATATTTCGAGCCCCGTCAATCAGGAAGTTATTGGATTCCGGACGGAGGCCGTTTATGGCAAAAGCCTGCCCTGACCTCAGGGTACCTCCAGCTTGGGCCAAACCGGGAGTCAGAGGAGCTGCACCTGCCTGCAGCACTCCCAACTGGGCAAAGTTCCTTCCATTCAGAGGCAAATCCAAAATCTCCCTGGAAGTAGTTACCTTTCCGACGGCGGTGCTGGCAGTCTCTATCAGCGGTGCTTCATCGGTTACCTGGATAACCTCCTGGGGAGCACCTACTTTCAAATCGATGATTAAGCGAAGGGTATCGTTCACGTTCAGCGTTAGTGGCTCACGCAAATATTTCGCGAAGTTTTCAGCTTCAACGGTTAGCCGATACTGTCCGATTGAGAGTTGGAGCAGAGAGAAATTTCCCACCTTGTCAGAATGGACGGTTCGGGTGGCTCCGGTATTCAGTTGAGTCACGATTACCGTCGCATTTGGGATGACGGCCCCCTGTGGGTCTCGGAGGACTCCTTCGATGGTTCCACTCACGTCCTGGGATTGGACAGAAAGCATCAAGGCAAAGAACAAGGGAAGACAGAGAGTCATCGATCGCATGTATCTGATCGGGTTGTATAGGCATAGGGAATTCCTCTTCATCGCAGCATGCACCTCCGCAAGCAGGCTGATTCTCGGTTTTCACAGAATCGAGAACCAAAACCAAATTCAAATGGAAGCTCTTTATGTGAAATTAAAACTCAAAAAGTGGCGGAGTGTGTCACAGGAATGTAAAAGATTTACGACGTTGAACAAGTGTGGTTAGTGGCACCTGGCGGGAGGTACTCCTCCCGTGTTGCAGGGGTTTGCGGGAGACTGCTTCCTCTTCGACAATCAGGATTTGTACGACGTCGCCTCGACCGGCACCCGGGCCCTTTTAATCATGACGACTTGGTTACCGGCAACGTTGAAGAACACCTTGTCCATAAAGGATCGCATCAAGAGCACGCCCCTGCCGCTTCCCTTTTCAAGATTGGCTGGATCCGTTGGGTCCGGCAGAGATGTAATGTCAAAGCCGGCCCCCTCGTCTCGCACCACAAAAGTGGCCTGCTCATCATCAATCCGCACATTCACGTGAATTCGGCGGTCCTTATATGGCATCTGGCTGCGACGGGATTCCGCCAAGTCGAAGTAAGCGCGCTCGTCCGAATTCCGGAGAATCGAGCTGACTTCCAGATTCCCGTGATAGAGTGCATTCATCAGCGCTTCACCCAGAGCAATTCCGGCTTGAACGCATTCCGACTGGCCCCAAAGCTTGCTACTCAGAAGCTCTTCCTGAAGGACCCCCAAGATCACGGGCAACAAGGTTTGATCGTTCCCCAGTTCGAGGCAGGTTTCATGTTCGATCAAATAGCCTGCCAGGCCGTGATATCGGCCGTCTTGCCTTGCCAGTGCAAGGAATTTTCCCAGGATTGGCTTCAGAAAATGTTCAAAATGGCTTCTGGAATCCCAGCCTGCTGCACCAGCCTGAAGCGCCTCAACGAGCAATTGTTCTCCACCGGCCCCCTCGATCAAAGCGACAGGGACTCGGGGTGAGTGGCTGCGTACCTGGGTTAACCATTCGAGGGGAGAAGTGCTGCCATCACGATGCTCAACGAGGATGAACTCGGGAGTCTGTTTCTCAAGAATACGCACCGCGTCCGCATGGCCTGGAACAGACACTGCAGTGACAGTCCCGAGGGGGTGTAGATGTCCGATTGAGCGACTATTGACCCCCGATGAATGGTCAAGCACCAATACCGTTATTGCAGATAGCACCGTTTGTCTTTCCCATCCAATGAAACTGGATCCTGCGGCAAAGGGATGCTTTGCCCCTATGGACGAGGATTCCCTTTCCAATCACTTTATCGATCAATCTCATGATTTTCTTATGGGGAAGTCATCTCCCGGGTTTCAACACCCCGGGGTTTAAGGACACATGCCATTCAAATGTGCGCAAGGAAGGCGAGACGAATTGAGGAAAACAAAAAAGGTCTTACCAAAGAGGTCGCTCGTCCCAATCATCCGCAATCCTGGACTCTTGGTCGAATAAGAGAACCTGTCTTTGGGCATATATGCCCCAGACGGAAAGAAGGTCATTCTTTTCCCTCAGAAATTCTGGATTGACCCAAATGGGCTTGGATGGGACCTCCAGCGTTTGAACGATCCAAACTCTGATATTGTCAGCCATAAGCAATCCCGAGATATCCTCTTCCAGTTCGCGGCAGGCACCTCGGAGGATTTCCCGGATGGCAGTGTCGTCCAGCACGGGAGGATTCTTTGGAGTTTCTATGCCTACGAGTCCTTTTCTTGTTTCCTTGAAGATTGTTTTTCTCATATTCTATTTCGATCCGCTCATCTCGTTTGCATTCTGCAGCTTCTTAACAAAGCAATCTGTCGGCCATCAATAGCCCCTTCATAATCCGAAAGATAGCTGCGAGACCCAAAAGAGTTCAGTCGGATTTGATACAAAAGTTCCTTTTATTGGTAAAAAGGTCCCTCAGTCCGTCAAGTCTTCGATCTCATTCTCACTCATAGTTTTTGATGCAGTGCCTGCAGATAAGGAGGCTTGAGGGAGAATTTCTGAAAGTAGTCTTGATTCAATGAGTTGCCATGAAGCACTAGCAACCTAGCCGAAGGGAAAGAACCCGGAAGGCTCCCCGCAGGAACAACCTCTCCGTCTCCTCGGCGTTGAGCATCCGGCACGAGATATTGAAGAGCTTCAGGAAGAACGACCAGGCAGGTTGAAGATGAGGCAAACCGCTTAATACGACCTCCTTGATGGAATACCTGGCGCGAAGGCTGTCCAGGCAACGGAAATCCTCACTGAGGATTGCCCCCAACAGGAAGGAACCCAGAAATTCTTTGGAATACTCCGAATGCAGGTGGAGGATTCGAATCAGATAAAGTGAACGGTTGAGCCCGAATTTTCGGCAGGAAATCCAACCGGGCAGTAAACACTCTTCCTTGATCTCGAAATTTGCATCAACGGGTAGCGAGTCGTGAAGGATAGTGCCTTTATGAATTGCAGCGTTCAACTCACCGGCCAGTGTGCTTAAGCCCCCAGCGATCCGATTCGAATCGTCGATCCGGATGAGCTTGGTGTGGGAGCCCAAATGGACGTAGAGGAGAGGGCCAAGGTTGCTTGAGTCGGACAAGTAGCCTATTACCTCGGTCTCCTCTCCGCGCATAATGTCGATCTCATCCGCATTGTCAAATTCGGCTCGCATTGGACCGGAACGGACACCAGGGATGAAGTAAAAGGGGATCTGCCCGAATTCTGGAAACGATCGGATCTCGATCCCAAAAGAAAGTCCTTCAATCCCAGCCGGGGCAGAAACATGTTTAACTTCACAAATTCCCAGGTTCGATGTGATCATTCCGGCTGCAACGGCCAGTTGCGGGACCTGCGAGTGGGGGACCGAATTCTCGATTTCGTTGATTGCCTGGGCCAACCCTTCGATTAGCGCCCGATTATGCCCGTCAATGGCACTGTTGCGGACCCCCACGGGAACACTTATTCGTCTTAGGATTTGAAGATCATTCATTAGCCAGATCCTGCTCTGAGTGGTTCCGGAATCAACCGCCAGGTAGTACATGGAAGTTAACCATGCGCCAAATGGGCGCGCAATCGGAGATGACAATCCCCTCCAACGGAGGAGACGGCGCGGGCGACGGCGGTCGCCGAGCGCCA
>JBGOTQ010000016.1:0-40967 GCA_041476565.1 Terriglobia bacterium
TGACACAATACGTACCGTAGGTCCTATGGAACGCTTTCTTCAAACTTTCCAGGTCGTCGACGTCGGCTGAGACGACCTCAGCACCCAACTTTGCCAGCTCTCTCGCTTTGTCAGAGTTGACGTCTCTTGTCAGTGCGCGTGCAGTGAACTCTCCATTCACATCTTTGAGGATGGCGCGAACCAGACCGCCACCCTGCGAGCCGGTTGCACCCACAACCGCAATGATCTTCTTGTCGGCCATACGAATCTCCTTGTTGATTTGAAGGGATAATAGGCAAAAGCTCAACTCTCAGTTCGGCCGTCCGCTTACCGTTGCGTGCTAATTGGCTGGAACGGAATCGGTGGGAAGCAGCTCTGCTGAGTCAACGCAATATTTCAAAAAACAATCGCATGAACGACTCAGGAGAGAATTCAACTCAGAATTCCTTCTTATCGCTCCCCTTCGAAGAACGGGCTTTATAAGATTTACCTGAAGTCTTATTAAAGCAGATTACAGGATAGAAGTGAATAACAAACACGGGGAGAATGATCAAGGCCAGATGCCTTTGGGGCCTGCCGGGCATCCGATCAGGAGACGACGTTCAGCCAGCCACCGTCCACGTAATAGGTGCTCCCAACGCAATAACTCGCACGGGGTGAACACAAGAATGCCATGAAGGTTGCCAGCTCGTAAGGGCTTGCAAACCGTCCAATGGGGGCATATTTCTTGGCAATCTGGTCCAAGTATTGTTCCCAGCTAACCTCGGTACGCTCTGTCTTCTGTTTGGCTGCCTGTTCCCATGCTGAAGTCAGTATCAGACCCGGGTTGACGCAGTTGACACGTATATTGTCCTGGATAACTTCATTGGCCAGGCACTTTGAAAACATCATCAGGGCCGCCTTAGTGACGTTGTAGATCGGCTCATGCCGAAGCGGTTGCTTGGCACAAATGGACGCGTTATGGAGGATGACCCCGCCTCCACGCTTGCGCATTAAGGGAATCAGCCCCCGGGCCAACCGGACAGATGCCATCACATGCAATTCCCAATAATACTGCCATTTGTCATCGGGAGCATTGAGGATAGTCTCATTGCTTCTCCCGGCATTGTCAATTAAAATATCCGCGCCGTTAAATGCCTTTTCAACCTCAGTGACAAAGCGAAAAATGTCATGAGGATTGGTGACGTCGGTTGGTAAGCCAAGGGCTGTTACGCCATATTGATTATGGAGTTCGGTAGCCTTCTCAAGCAATAAGCCCGACTCTCTGGCGCATAAAACTAGGTGCACGCCTTCCTGCGCCAGAACTCGAGCTACGGCGAAGCCTATACCCTTGCTTCCACCCGTAACCACAGCCACTTTGTCTTTAAGACCTAAGTCCATTTCCGCATCTCCCGGGGGTCTAGTTCCAGTTCTTGATCCGAGGCCAGACCTCCTGAAGGTTACTCCACCCTTTGGGGCCACGACAAAGGAAAAGATCCCAATGCTGCGATGCCATAGCATAAGGATGTCCGACCTCGCCAACCTTCTCGACCTTTTCGAACTTGCCCTCCAGAACCTCCCGGCGATCTCCCATCACCAGGATAGTTTCACCTGTGTAACTCCGTGGTCCCCAGTACCAGTAAGTCAGGTGTCCCGAGATGGCCTTCGGCAAGCCCAGTTTCGGCCCGTAGAAGTCGACGGCACCCGCCTGTCCATAATCCTGGGCGAAGATCGCTGTCCTTTGTCGCTCAGGGGCCGGAATTGCATGATAGGCACTGGCCACTGTTTGAACCATCTCTGGCCAGCCAAAGCGGTCCGCAAAGAGTTGCGGCAGGAAACTGGTCCTCCGGGTTTCGATCTTAGGCTGAGATATTCCCAGTGTTTTTGTGTACTGGATATAAGATTCCGGAGACAACAATGGGAGTAGGATTGGGGCAAGCAACGCACCGGTAGCAGCAATTAATGCGGCATATGCGGGTCGTATCCAAAGCCTGCCAACTCGGCTGACCCAATGCTCGATGGCGGTGGCTCCACCGGCAATCAGCATCGGGTAAGAGGGAAGCAGGTAATAAGTCCTGCCACTGGAAGCTAGAAGAACTCCCAGACTGACTAGATACGCCAGACCCAACACACGGAAGCGTTGACGGCCATTGCCAGCAAGGAAATACCACAGCCCAGCCAGCCAAACCGGCAGAGCAGTTGGAAGCATAAAGAGGATTTGCTGTCCCATGAAGGCGAAAGGAGAAAGCGTGACATTGCGCTGGTTCCGCTTGATATTAGCGAGCAATTCCAGGTGAGGGAAGTGATGCTGCCACATCCAAATCAGATTTGGGATGAAGATGATCAACGCGATCAATCCACCGGCTGCAAACCACCAGTTCCAGATCAGCCGACGCTGAGCCGTTAAGAACATCGAGATAATGAACGCAAAACAGAAAAGCAACATCGTGTGCTTGTTCAGCATGCCGACACCCGCAAGCAGTCCGAATATAAGCCACAATTTTGTGTTGCTGGTATTGATCAAGCGGGCGAGGACTAGAGCACAGCCTGTCACCAGAAGCAACTCCACCGAGTTCATCGACAGGTACGCATGAATAGCGAACCAGGCGGGCGCTACTAGTACGGCAAGGGCAGCGAGTCCTTGTGCGTAGCGCTGCCCTCCCAATTGTCTTACGAGGGTGCCAACCAACAGCACATTTGCGGCACCGATCAAGGCAGGGAGTAAATGAATTGCATAGAGAGAATCGCCGAATAATCCACGTGCTAACCAGGCCTGAAATGCGGTAAGAGGCGGCATATCTACGTAACCCCAGGCCAGGTGTTCCCCGCAAGCTAAGAAGTATAGTTCATCGACAAAAAGACCATAGTTAGCTGCGGTTACCATATGTATCAAGAGCTTGAAGGTTGCCAAATAGGCAACAATTGCTGGGCCGCCGAGCCATCCACTAGTTGTCGAAGTGGCTTCTTGATGAGGGCGCCTCTTCTCTGCGGTGTCAGTCTTCGGGAGATCCATCCCTAAGGTTCGAATTATTGATTCGTTCATTCCTTTTTTTTCTTCAGCAAATCAGCCAGACCGTGCTGGGATAACCCGTCATTGGTTTTTTCCCTGAGTTTGGCTCATCTCGTTCTTGCGGTAAAGAGCTTCGCGGAAAAAAGTCTCTGCGTCTTTTCCCATCTGTTTTACCACTTCTTCCAAAAACGAGGCTCTGGTGGCATTGTGAGTCTCAGCGAACCTGGTATAGAGGGCCTTGAAGACCCTGTCTAGCGATTCTTGCCCAAATCGGCGCTGCGCCTCCAGGAAAAGCAACGTGGTCTTGTCATACCGATTGACTTCGCGGTCGGGGGAGGAATTTTGCGTTTCGGCAATGGCGTCGGGCGTCTGGCTTTCCCGGGCATTCTGCTGGTACTCTCCACTCCGCATTTCAGCGAAAGCTTTGCCAAACAGGTCTCCAGAAATGCGGAGT
This sequence comes from Terriglobia bacterium, assembly GCA_041476565.1. Classification (GTDB taxonomy): domain Bacteria; phylum Acidobacteriota; class Terriglobia; order Versatilivoradales; family Versatilivoraceae; genus DATKMG01. The sequence continues at coordinate 3,423 of JBGOTQ010000016.1, forward strand.
GCGGAAAACTCGGCCAATCCCTCATTGATCCAATCATCAGGCGTATTGGGGTCTGCCAACATCTACCAGAAATGAGCCAATTCATGACAATTGTTCCGAAAATCCCTGGCTTCGCCATACTCCTCGCTCATCGATTTCTGGGCACGCTCTTCAGACACCACTATCAGTGGAAGCCGGGAATAACCCTGCCCACTTCGGGGAGTATAGACGATCCGCAATACTCCCTACTTCTGCTTCAAGCTTGTGAAGGCCGGATCAATCTGTGCTTTCAGACGATAATGGAATTCGTTCTTTTTCTCCCCGAAGCCACTCCCCACCATAAATGCAGCCAATAATGTCATTAGGATTTGTAATCTCAAAGTGCGCATTAAAATCTCCTTTCATTCCCTGGACCAATACGTAACGTTCATCATATTTGTTCTCATAGCGGTGCAAAAGAGGAACTTCTGCATGTCGATAACGTTCCTTTTCAATGACGGGGGAACAGCCATTGCCAGTATTCACCCAGGGTCCTGATGACGGCCCTGGATGGTGATCTGTCTGTCCGTTTTTGGGAATAGGCTATCCCGGATTCGAACAAAACAAATGGGTTGAGATGTAACGAAACACGAGAAAATCAACTCTCGAGTATTTGTTTTCATTCTCTTAAGGGCCGACGAGAAATTTGGCAGACTACTTGCGGCAGATCAGAAGGAGGACCCCATATCTGATTTCGGAACTGCAATGCTGTTCCTGGGAGTGGCTGCAATTGCAGCTTATTTGCCAGCCCGCAAAGCCACCCGCATTGACCCCACAATATCCTTGCGGAATGAGTGATCCTCCCTGGCAGCGATGCAGCGGGTTGGGCATATGGAGAGATCGAAACATGTAAGGGAGGAATAAGAGGCTTCCAGGACCTGGCGACGCCGACCTGGACGCGCCATACAAAGGCGTGATGGTTGGTTCTACGGCGAGGTTAAGGACAATTCTCTTGGACAAACAGAAAAAGGGAGCATTCACATGAACAAGAAGACTGCAGGATTTTTGGCTTTTTTATCGGTTTTCGCGATCCTTGCTCTTTGTTGGACTCAGATCAGCTTGAAGGCTGCTGACAGCAGGACACTCAAGGTGAAGTTGAATTATACCGGCGCCGGGACCTTGGATGAGAAACACAAGATACATGTTCTCATATTCGATTCTGATCCATACACCTCGGAGACGTTTAAACCTATGGTTTCTAAAACGGCCGCAACAAAAAATGAGATAGTCATCTTCACCGCTCTCGGCGTCTCTCCGGTCTATGCACTGGCCTTTTACGATAAGTATGCAAGCAATCAGCCTGAGTCAGGTTCACCGGTAGGAATCTATGGAAAAGGGCCGAATAAAATGGCCCCGATTAAGCTTGAAGAAGGGAAGACAGTGGAAATCGAATTAGCTTTTGACGATTCAGTTACAGTTCCATAGGGAATCCGGTGCTTGTCAGACTCCGGGATCTGCATCGGCCTTTTGAATCTACTTCTTCACATTGCCTGTTCCACCCAATGCAGAAGGGGGACCTGTGCCGGCTGTTTAGGCGGCGGGGTCCTAGCTTGGGTTCCCTTTCTACAGACATCTGGCTCCTAGCGGAGCCACCACCCATCACTGACAAGCTGTGAAAAAAAGCGCCTGGTGAGGATGAAGCATTATCAATGCTTCATGGCCTACATCGCGTGTAGAACCCCTTTGGAATCATGTAGGCCGTTGAGGCTTTCTCAATGCTTGCGGTTTTCTCAAAACCGCAACCTCACACGGGGTTTTGCTGGAATTTTGGATTTTTTCACAGCTTCTGACCCATTACGATATCTATTTTCTTAACTTGATCTGTCCTGACCTCAATTCCCCCGCGAGTAGTGTGACTTTGGTTGCGGCCATTGGCGGCCTTAAGTCTTGCCAGTAAGAAATCCCGGCTAGGACGACTGTTGCAGAATCTCTCCTTGAATTTAAATCGCTCCATTATTGATGAACGCCAGTGCAGTATTTTACTTTCACTGCAGCTTTTCCTGGCAATCAAGCTCTCCTGTGCAAAGGCATTTCCGTTAAAGAAATCAATCACTTCTGATCTGGCTTCTCGAATGCATTGGCTGAACTCAGACTGAGGTTGGATTGATTGCTAGTTCTCGGCTAGGGAGCAAATCCATTAAAGGAGAGGAGGTACGCCATGGTTGTTTTTATTACCATTACAATCGGCCTGGCGGCGGGTTTGCATGCAGCGCTTTACGGGGCATATAAGGATTCCCCCCATGAGTCGTTCCTCATGCGCCGTTTTGTGCGGGAACTTGTATTTGCCATCAGTGTTTCGGCAATCCTGGCTGCTTTCCATCTTTCCGACGACCAGAGCCTGTTTGTCATCTACCTGTCAGTCTTCGCCCTGTCCCGCATCATCACCGAGTTCTGGAAACTCTTTCTGCGTGTTGAACCCCAGGAAGAATACCGAATCCCAACGCAGATACATTGGGTCAAAGGAGTCGTCCATGACTCCTTCACGCGTCTTCTGCTGGGTGCGGGCTTCCTGGCAGGGATCTATGGCTGCTACCGGTTATTTCGGCTGCTTCCTGACTCGCTACCGTGGCTAGTGGTCGGGTCCATCTATGGCGGAGGCATAGGTTTGGCGGAAGCCATTGCGGGAGCATACAAGGACGGGACCATTGAAGGGTTCTCATTCCAGAAGTTCCTGAAGAGCCCGACATTCGGCGCACTTGGCGGACTCATCGCCTCTTGCCACACTGCGAGTCCGGACTTCCTGCTCCTTGCAGCCATCGGCAGCATGCGGATGTTCAACGAATTGCTCTTCAAGATGCTTGTTCAAGACTACACGCCAGGGAAATTTAAATCGTTGGCCGGGCCGTTTCAAGAATGGATGATCCGGCGCCAGTATTTTCTGATGCCGTACGGCGCTACATGGATACTTTACGTCGTTCTCTTTGTGAGTCCCGAGCATTGAAGCAGGACAGATTGGAGGGGGATGTGACCAAGCGGAACTCGAAAATGCGCTTTTTGGACACAGTCTCGCTGGTGCTTGCCCTTGGGGGACCAGGGAGTCTGGGAATAACTTCGGATGTCAAAGGCAATGGTAATCCAGATGTCAGGCCACCATTCCATGAGGCAGTTGCTACCTGCCAATACACGATGACGGCTCGCGTACGTTTGCTGTTGTTCTGGATCAGCCGCCAGGGTGTCGGAGGAGGGCGAATCGCTTGGAGCGAAGGGGCGGACGGCAGCCGGGCGGTGGAACTACTGATCGGCTCCGACCCGGAGCGTGCCCCCATGCGAATCAACCGTTGGGGTTACATTGTTGAGCGTGTCGTAGGCTCGTCGGCGGAACTCATCGGGGTGATGACCGAGTCGGAGGAGCAGTCCATAGAACAGGCCCAAATAGCAGTGTCCCGCTCCGGCGCCACGCACTCATTCAAAGGGATCCGTGGCTCCCTGAGCGAGGGGTTTGCACAAAGTACAACCCTGCACCTGTTACTGTCTGAGGATTTCACCTTTCGCTCCGCGGACACCCTGTTGAGACAGCTTCCTCAAAACGGCAGCCCAATCCGGCAAATTCGCGTCCCCGACGGTACCGAGCCTGGATTCCTTTTTGCACTGAAGGGGTTGGTACACGATAGTGTCGAGAACTTCCTTAGGTCGGGGGAGATCAATGCAGGCCGGCAGTCCCGTTGCCGCTTCGTTTACGCTGGATCCCTCTACGAACTTACACGACGATCGTCGCGGCTCGTGCAGGAGGACACGGTGAACGGCCGCACATATCACGGGGTCATCAAAAGCGAGTTCGAAACCTGCAACCTGGCAACGGGAGAAATGTCTAGATTTAGCATCACTTATGGTTCACAGCCTCCATTCACAGAAACACCAATTCGGATCGTTTACCGTCCGCGGTGGTGGTTCGAGGCAGAACTGCTGCTGGCAGGTGAGCCCGAGGTTGCGGAAGCGGTCGGGAGGGAAACGGCATGGAGTCTTGGCACCAAATAAGCGGGGCGGGACTATACCTCGGGTGCTTCCTGCTGTCGATCGTGAGTGCGCTTGTCCCATGGGTGAACGGAGAGGTCGTGCTGCTCTCCCTCGCCGCCTTGGCACGTTCCCCGGCTGATCTTGCCACCCTAGTTCTGCTGACCAGCGCGGGGCAGATGGCAGGCAAATGCGCACTCTATTGGGCAGGGCGTGGAGTAGTGCCACTCTGCTCGGACCACGCGGGCCGGATGGTGAGAGTCTGGAAAGAGCGATTCGAGCAGGTCCCATCCCGGCATCTGGCTCTCGTGTTCGTCAGCTCCGCGTTAAGCATACCGCCATTCTATGTCATAACGCTCCTGGCCGGAGCGTTCCGCGTGCGATTCGGGCCCTTTTTCGTCGTCGGCGCTTGCGGCCGGCTCCTCCGTTTTGGACTCCTGGTCTCTATCCCTCAACTCGCACTCCATTTTTTCCGTTAGCCAAAAAGTAGAGCCAAGCAGCCACTGCAAGGCCGAACGACAGTGTGAAGAAGCCACGCCGGGCCAGACAGGATGCCGAATTGACCGATTGGCGTCAATGCCCCTTACATGGCGTTTCAGGAAAGTCTTGTAAAGCTCGACCCCAACCCTTTCGCTGCCGATCGATGCAAGGACGCCCAGGAACCAGGACGTCGAGTAGTGGATGAGTATCATTCCAGGCATCGCACCGACAAGCTGAACTGCAGCCTTTCTGGTAACACAGAAGTGGTTTCCATGCGGCGAATTCTCTGACTATTCCGGTGCCAGGGCAATCTTTAACGCGGAACTCGCCTTGGAGAGCTCAATATCCTGGGAAACGGTCTTGTATCCCCGTGCCTTCACGAAGAGGGCATATTTGCCAGGGGGCATGGCTTTGGGGAATTGAAATGTGCCACTGCCGTCGGACGAAGCCAGGGTCAGGTAGTTGTTCAAGGTCACTTCAGTACTCCCGGCCTTGAGCAGGTAAAGCACCGCCTTGTCCAGCGGAGATCCTGTTGTCCTGCTGGACACGATTCCCCGGATCACCAGTCCTCCGGCCACTCCACCCGAGGTCGGGCTGGGAGGTGTGAGCGGGGCCAAGGTAGGCGATGTGGCTGGAGCTGAACTGTCAGTCACTGGAGGTGTCAGGGTTAATGCCATCCGGATAGGTTGTTCCAAGAGCGGTTTGACCACCGAACTGGAATCCGGGGTGAAATTCTGCATCAAGACACCGGTTTGGCCCAGCGCTTCGGCTACAGCCGAATTCAGTGTCCCGATTTGTGTGGGCGGTTCACCTGCACCCACATAGGCGTAGAGTTCTTTGTATACCCTGCCCACTACGTCCAAATATTGACTGATGGCGGGTTTTTGATTATCGGCCGCAGCCACGAAGTGGTGAACGGGCTTAAACATGAGCACTAGGTCTTCTTGGTTGCGGTTTCCTGTCGATTTTCCTTCCAGATCGTCCCACGTGTTGGTAGAAACGGTCTTAAACAATCGGTAGATTGGGGAGTCCTGGCTGCGGGTGAGTTTCCCAAGCCGGTCCGCCCCATCCTTGCGGTCTTGGAAGGCATGAACCTTAATGCTCCGCAAGAAGTTCCACCACTCTCTGGCATAATCATTGAAATAGAGTTCATTCAACCGGGCTTCCATGGCTTCCTTGGGAGGCTTTTGTGGATCCACGCCCATGGCAGGCTTGGCCAATACCCAGACTCCTCGATCATATTCCTCAGCCATGGCCTTCACTAGGTCCTTGCCCGCTGTATCGTAACCGTTACGGGTGAAACTGCCGGGAACTTCATAGCTTCCATCGATCAGTTCCAGGTCCTTGCCGTCAAGCGCCCGGCCAACAGTCATGGGAATCGCTTTCCTGTTTCCTTCCGCTTTGAGGATGTTGTAGTAATTGGCCACTACGTCGAAGGTCAGCAGATAATCTCGTCGAAGAGAGATTAACTGAGCGTCTTCTACGTTGTTCCGAGAGACCAAGTACTCGGGATCTTTGTGGTAGGTCAACATGTGCAAGTAGAAACTCAGCTGTTTTTCAGCTTCGGGCATATCCGCCGATTGAACCTGTTGGAGCCAAAACTTTGTCAAGGGAGACTCATTGGAAGATAGGTATTTCTCCTCGGCCCGGATAGGCCCGGACTCCGACATCATCAAGTAGGTTTTTAATAGATGATAAATGGCCCGAGTGCTATTAGAGTCATTTCTAAGATCGATCTTCACGTTCTGCCCAGTGGAAAGGATAAAGTCCTGCTTCAGGCGCTCAGCATAAATTCGCCGGGCTGGTTCCAGAACCCGGTCTCCAATGTACATGCCCCATTGAAAGCTCGGCCTGCCCCTGGCTAGTGGACAATCGTCGAGTCTCTCCAGTTGAGTCCGCAACTCTTCGAGGATTTGGATCTCTTCATGAGTCTTTCCAGGTCTGGACGGCGAGGAACGCGCCTTCTCGATAGAGGTCAGAAGAGCTTGATTCTGTGAATAGGAACTGATCACCAACCAGAGGATTATTGGCAGGACAATACCCAGGGCCACCAGCAGACAAATCCGGATGAGCAAGCCGCGACGGCGTGCTGTGGAACTAGTTCCGGATAGCACGCGGTCAGGGAATATCACTTGGGTCAGCGTTTGATTGATGAAGTATCCGTTAGTCTCTTTGACCGTGTCGGAACTGACTCTAGCAGGAGGAATTGCAGCGTGCCGATCCATGTAATCCGCCACCAGATCCAAGGCAGCTCGAGTCTGAATAGCGCTGGTGAGGTAGAAGCCCCGGAAAATGGGTCGCTCCCGGAAAGTGCTGGGCTGGAAAAGGAAGGTTACAAAATCCACCAACTGATTCCGCGCCAGCGCCAACTGCAAGGGGAAGGAATAGATCTTCTCTTTCCGCTCGTTGGCGCGGGTGGTCAGGCGGAGCAACCTCCGGTTGACCAGTTCCCGGCAGAGGAGGTCATACTCCTTCTCAAATTCCTGGTGGGGCTGCAGACTCTGGTATTGCTCCCGTTTCAAGGTGCATCCCCAAACTTTTTGCCTTTCCTCATCATTCAGATCATTAAAATACTCTTGGAATCCGTCCAACAAATCGCATTTCGTGAAAATGAGGTACACAGGGACAGACAATCCCAACTGCTGGGTCGCCTCGTCAAGACGAGAACGCAGCCGCCTGGACAACTCTTTCAACTGGTCCTCCCCCATCTGGAGAACAGCGGAGATGTCGGCGGCAAGAATCAACCCATCAAGCGGTTTTTCTCTACGCACTCGTTTCAACTGGCCGAGCACCTGCAGCCAGGCGTCCTTCTGTCCCTCCCCGGAACTGATTTTGCCAGCCGTGTCGACGAAAACAGCCTCATTGGCAATCCAGACGTCCACATTTCGGGTCGGTTCTATTCCGCGTTTGCCCATACTCCGGTCTGGATCGGTGTAGGGGAAATCCAGTTCCGATTGCCCCACTAGCATGCTTTTCCCGGAACCTGTTGGCCCAAGTACTAGGTACCAGGGGAGTCGGTAAAGGACGTCTCCTCCCAATTTTGCCAGCTTGGATGTCCTTAGCCATTGGGCAGCACGATCCAGTTGGTTCCGAAAGCCATCGATTTCTTCGTTTTGAGCGGGGGCAGTCATATTCATGCGAGGGCTAGCTCCTGAGATTGACGTAGGCACATTGACCGAAGGGGCAGCAAGGGTAGGCGGAGCCGGCGCTTGCAGTGTCGGCGCGGGAATCTGGGGAGGTTGGAGGGATGGTGTCTGTAATTCGGAACCGGGAACCGGGTTCTTCTTAGACAAAAGGACGATCATCACAACCCACAGCACCATCAAGGCAAGGATCAGGAACAAGCGGAGATCCAGACGCACCAAGCCAAAACGGGGTCCCGCGAACCAGACCAGAACGATCAGGACGAAGAATAGCAGGCTGATGATGACGAGGGGATTCCTAAGTAGTTTTGTCATGTCTCAATCCCAGTGAGGCGGCCTGGCTGCGGACCTTTTCTCTGAGAGAATCGGCATCCGAGCGGACTTTGAAGAAGAGTCCGAAGTAGAGCAGGACTGCCAAGACGACCACAATCCAGCAAGTTAAAACCGCCCAGCCGGGGAGTTTATCGCTTTGCTGAACCTGCGGCCCATCCGGGATTTTCCAATGCGGGGACAGGTCGCGGGAAACGGAAGGCTTAACCCGGTTCAGTTCGGTAGCGACATTCTCGATGAGACTGCGTAGTTTCTCCTGCCCGCTGACCCCGTACTTTCCTTTGAAACCCAGCAATAGGCACATGTAGTACACTTCGAGCAGATCAGCCTTGGACTCTGCCCGAGCCCGGAGATCCTCCACTTTGTCATAAAAGATCTCTCCGGCCAGGTAGGTTCCAAAATAATCCAGCTGAAGAGGATTGTCCGCCCAACGGTCTTTATAAGACCAACGTGAGTTCAACGCCGTCTCGTCAAGAAATGCTGCCAACGCATATTTGGCTATGTTGACGTCGTCAACATCGATGCCCCGGTCCTTGCATTGCTTTTCAAAAGATTGGAAAAGCTTCTGAATACTGGTGTGAAAAGTGTCGAAATCCCCAATGTCGCTGGAAGTCTTCAAGCGCATGACAGCCAGCAGGATTTCCGTGGACAACTCCGGCAGATTCTTCGGCTCCAATACAGTTTCTCTCATGGGATCATTTCATGGTTTCTTCTTTGATTGACCACAACTCCAGTTTCAATCCCGCAAAACGCTTGGGATTGGGGATGCGGATGGCGATACTTCTGGAACTTCGGATGGCTTCCCAATGGACCTGGATATCCTCGGTACCTTGATTCTCGAGGCGGAAATATTGGTACCCAAGCTTGACCCTTAGCGGGGAAGGCGGAACCGGCCGGTGCACCAAGGCCACGCCGGGCAGTGCTAACCCGAGCAAAGACTCAATCCTATCGATTGAACTAATCTTGGCCTGTTGAGGCAATTCACCAACCAGTTGCTGTTCAGGAATCTCGGCGGTTGCCGCCAGGTAGATCTGAGCCCCCACAAGTAGCTGGTCATCCACAATTTGACCGGTAAACTTCGATTCGCTCTCCCTCTTCAGCGGAATTTGAACTGCTCCTGTCGGGATGACCGTCTTGAGCAATTCCTGGATGATCTCATCCAACTTCACAAAAGTCTGAGACAAAGCCGTGTGATTATACCTGGGAAGGTCCCGGGGATTAATACTGGGCGAGAATGTCGTCAACTCTCCCGCCAGTTGAACCATGGCCAGGTATAGCTGTTCGGGGTGCGACTTGCTCACACGATAAAAATGGTCGAACACGGGGATGCAGGAATTGACGGTGTGCAACAGCCAGAAATTAGCAACGTCGGACGTGCTGAATTCCGCCAGTCCGCGAGTTCTCTGACCACGAGTTTCCGAAAGAGAGCCACTCTTGGCGTGCAAGACCTCCAATAGGCGCAGGACCATATCCGCGAGTGTCTGAGAAGCAGAGATGCTCAGAGCCGGGGGAATGTAAGTTTCCTCCAGTGCCATTAGGCCTTGCCCTGTGCGCTTGACTTCGGCGATCTTGATCGTCTCGTAATCAGAGGAGGCTTCGTCACCAAAGAGAATCTTAAGATTCCGGGCTGCAAAGGTCACTTCCCGTTCATTTTCACCGGTCACCTCGTCGGCAATGCGGGCGACGCTGGCCCGATAACGGGCGGGACGAGGACCGTCGCTGCTCTCCAGGCGGACACTGGAAACTCCAGTCCTGACAATGGGAAGAGCGAGATAGACGTCCTGGGAAGGGGCGGAAGCTTCAAAGTGGCCTTCGACGGACCGGCTCGGCGGAGGTTCATCGTCTTCGGGTATGTTAAAAGGGAGTCCTCCCGGAAAGACTCCAGAACACTTCAGGAGAGTAAGCTGACTGTTTGCCAAGCCTTCCCGGTTGATCTGCAAACTTGTGACCCCCCAGCCAAATGGAGTCAGCGCGTTGACGCGAAAATGCAACAGGTCCTCATAGTAGCTGTCTAACTGTTGGAAGTGATGGGGAGTTAAAAACATTCCCTCACTCCAAAGAACTTTTCGGGCTCGTGTCATAGAAGGAATTGGTTAACTTTGAAGATCAGCACCAGAACGCGTGCCTGGACCAGCCGATTCTCAGTTGGGCCGATGAATTTTGCCCGCGACGGGGAACGGGCGACGGGCTTAAAGATAATCATCCTCGGTCCAGATGGCAAGCCTTTTTTCAGCCCCCCATATTCATGTCAATCTGTTTGGAGAGTGAGGTACATGAACCTTCCGTCACGCTCGATCTGTAAAACCACTGGACTGTCAGGCTTAAGACGGTCCAATGCTGAACAGAGAGACTCCATCCCAATAAGAATGGTTCCATTCAGAGCGAGGGTGTTCCGTTACAGGCGCCAAAGCTTAAACGTATTTCCTGCAGTGCCGGGCCTTGGCAGGGGGCAGGTTCCACCACACGTGGTTGCAGTCGTACTGGTATTTCTTATTGAAGGTTCTGACTGTATTAGTGACCTCAAGAACCCGATCACGGTCAGTGCTCCTCAGTACCCTGGCTTTGAAATTCTGAAGTAGTACGTATTCGAAATAAGAGAGAACACCGGCCGGTGAGAGGTGATCGATGAGAATTTCCAAAATCTCCGCGACAGTGGAAGGGTTGAAATTATTCAGGGGCAGTCCCGAAATAATGTAGTCATATTGTATTGGCTTGTCCAGTGTGCAGATGTCGGCATTAAAAAGTTCCCACCTAATGCCTCGTTCACCCAAGCCAGCCTTTTGCAAAGAATCCCGTAAGAATAGACAGAATTTCGGGTTGACCTCGAAGATGTCCAGGTGATCTCCGTCTCGCAGGTGTTCCAGAATTCGGCTCGTGAATGACCCGGTTCCCGGACCCACCTCCAACACCGATACGGGGCCCGAGAGTCGCTGGGCCAAGGGGTTGACGATTGCTTTTGCCAGGAGAGACGAACTGGGAGCAATAGCACCGATTGAGTGGAAATCATTTCGGATGGCTGAGTAGAATACCCGTATGTTTCTTAACATATTGAAGACCCTCCTGTGGTGGTGCAGCTTACGGATTGGTCAAACTGGAGGCCAGGGTATTAGCTTTGTGAGCCAGGACCAAGCTTTGGGAGTAATCGCCGCGCTTCAACAGGTCTTCTGATTTCTTAATGAAATCCCGAGCGGCCATCAAATTAGGCCTCTGTGCCTCACCCAAGTTGGCTTCGTCAACTGATTTTAACTTGAACTTTGCAGAATCCAGCTCATCGATAATGTCTCTGGTCTTTGCAGCCTTTTCATCTTCACTCATCTGGGCAGTGAGTTGAATTCCCCCCGAGGGTTGTGGAACAGGCCTTGTCTCTACAGGTGGAAGAACCTTCGGTTCCTTCCTGGCTTCGGCCGAGGCTTTAGTGCGTTTGGGCGGGGAAGGTTTGGCTGGAGGAGGGATACTCGGTTTGGGTTCGGGCTGTGCAGTAGGTGGTTGGGGGAGCGTGTCAACGACTATTGGTGCTGCTGTGGATTGGTTCTCCAACTCGGTTGCAGGGCCTTGAGTCGAGGCCTGGGGAGTTGCAGTGACTGGGGGTCGAATCAGAGCCTTGTTTTTCTTACAGCCCGACAAAACCAGAATGCAGAGGCCTGTTGCTATGAATTTATGCAATAAGGACATTTTCCAATTGAGGACGGCCATTAACGTGGGATACCGAAAACAGTTCTCCTGCCGATCTCCACCGTCACATATTATCAAAGTGGCTCGCCTTACTCAACGATTGATCCAAACGGTTGCTCTGAAATCCAAACAGAAGGAATGCCCGTTGTCCCATGGGCCCATTTGTACTTCCCGCCTCCGATGAATTCGGAGAGAATGGGCAGGCGGTCTAAACCATTTTTGCCACGCAATCGGGCATGGAGCCTCGCTGTTATGACAGCCAAGCCTCAACCGACAGCTGACCTGGAGCGACAATTAGGCGCATTCGATGCCACCATGATCATTGTCGGGAACATCATCGGCATGGGGATCTTCACGACAACCGGGTTCATTGCCGAAGTCTTGCCGCATCCTTTGCTCATGCTCTCGGTCTGGATTGTCGGCGGATTGCTGACACTGTGTGGGGCCCTGACTTATGCCGAGTTGGGAGCGGCCATACCCCGGGCAGGAGGGGAGTATGTCTACTTGCGGGAAGCTTATGGTCCTCTAATGGGTTTCCTGAATGGGTGGACCTATTTCCTAGTGTCCAATCCAGGATCGATTGCCGTGATGAGTGTGGCTCTAGTAGCCTATGCCCAGTCGTTTGTCCCTGGTATTTCCATGCAGAGCCTTCTCATTTCTTTTGAAGTGGTAGGTTGGGAGTTCAAGGTTACCAGCGGGCAGTTTTTGAGCATAGTCGTGGTGGGAATATTCTCCGTCATCAATTACCTGGGAGTGAGATCGGGGAGCTGGGTGCAGAATCTGTTGACCCTGATCAAGCTGGCTGCCATCCTGGCCTTTGCCGGTTTGGGTTTCATTCTGGGAAATGGAAACTGGTCCAACTTTCATTCCTCTTCACAAGGTCACACGCCGTCTGTCCTTCTGGCTCCGTGGAGCCTTGCCATGATTTCTGTCTTCTTTTCCTACACAGGCTGGTTCACCTCCACTTACGTGGCTAGCGAAATCAAGGACCCCGAGAAGAATATACCCCACTCCATCATCTATGGAACCCTGATTGTCATGGTGCTGTACACGCTCATTAACGGTGCCTATATTTATGCGATCCCCGCAGACCGGATGCGAGGGATGATCAGCGTGGCGGAGAGCGCGGCAGCAGTGCTTTTTGGAGAGACGACGTCGAAGTATGTATCAGCGGCGATCGTGGTTTCAGTCCTGGGGGCGATCAATTCCGTCATTCTGACCGCCCCCCGCATTTATTATGCCATGGCCAAAGACGGCCTATTCTTCCAAGCAGCGGCCCGTGTTCATCCGGTCTTCAAGACTCCGGCTAATTCTATCGTGCTCCAGGGATTTTGGTCGGCAGTCCTGGTACTTTCTGGCACTTTTGGACAGCTCCTGACTTATACCACGGTGGCTATGCTGGCCTTTTCAGTTTTGACTGGGACGGCAGTCCTCGTGTTGCGCAAGACTCAACCATCTCTTCCTCGACCCTTTCATGTCCCAGGTTATCCCTGGGTGCCAGTTGTGTTTATCGTTTCCTACATGCTTATCCTAGCCAACATTCTATTCTCCAGACCGCGTGAAGCACTAGCCGGAATCGGAATAGTGTTTCTCGGCATTCCTGCCTATTTTTTTTGGAGTCGAAAGAAGACCTAATTCGTCCTTGCGTTTCCTTTCCCGGCTGTGTTAGCTTCCTTCTTCCCGCTAATTTTCTTCAAGACAGGGTGTTCATTAGGATGGCGCAGATCCCAGAGATTGAGTCAACTGCTGCCTGGTTGGTCTCGCTGGATTAATACAATTGACCGGGAAGGTTCCCAAGAAAGAGGGGTTGTCGATGACTGCGAAAAGGAAAGAGGCCAAAAGACTCTCAAAGACCTTAATGAAGGAGGACTCCAGGGGGGTCTCGTCGCTTGAGGTTATCGTCGACTTCATCCATGATGATGGCTTATTCTATGTGGCAATTGAGAACCTATCCAGCCGGCCTGCCCTGAAGGTGAGTGTCCGGTTTGACCCTAAGATCTTCGGGGTAGGAGGACTTGACGTTTCGACGCTCGCACTCTTCCGAAACATTGAGTTCCTGGCTCCTCGGAAGCGAATTGTTACATTCCTGGATACCGCCACTGCTTACTTTGGCCGAGGGGAACCTACGAAAATTTCTTTGGAGGTCTCCTACCTGGATCCAGAGGGACACCGGCACAATGGGATCATCCATCACGACCTGGAGATCTATCGGGAGATTGGATTTGTGAGAAGACAGCAAGGCAGTTTCGTTCAAACTTCCGCAGCACTCGTTGAGAGGAGGTAAACACGCATGGCCATTCAAAGAGAACGGCCTTATGGCGACTATAATTTTCTGGTCGATCTAGGATCAGGAGACCCCACGGCGATTACAGCCGGATTTTCGGAGGTTCTGCTCCCGCAAGTCTCCTTTGACGTGATCGAATACCGGACGGGTAATGAGAAGGAATCGGGAGTCAGGAAAATCCCGGGTCGAGCTCATTATAGCAATCTGATTTTGAAACGCGGCGCAATTGGGGCCCTGGATCTCTACCAGTGGGTTAATCAAATCCAGAACGGTGATGTGAATGCCCTGAGAAATGTTGTTATCCAGCTTCAAAGCGAGGATCGAGCTTCGGTAGTGATGACATGGAAACTCTTTCGTTCTTGGCCTGTCAGATATAGCTTCTCAAGCCTCGAAGCCAGCGGAAAAGAGGCCCTGATCGAAGTTCTGGAATTGGCTTGTGAACGCCTGGAAATGGAATGAGCCCCGCTGTAGAATAGTAACCCGAAAATAAGATTTGACCGTCAAAGTTACAGTTTTTGTTGATGCGTTTTTCGAGTCCCAATCCCGCTCGCGCATCCCACTTCTCCGGAGGAAACGAAATGATGAAAAGACTCTGTCTGTCTCCATTGGTTTTATTGCTGTTAGTCTTCTCATCGGCTGTCGGGCAATCCCAAACGCCTGCGACCAGAGCAAAAGCACTTGCTCCGGCAGCCAAGAACACAACCTCATACATCTCGTCTGAGGACATCGGCCTATCAACGGACCGCCTGGAACGGATTGCTGACAACGTCAACAGGAGCATTAATAATGGCCGAATCTCCGGGGCGGTGACCCTCGTGGCCCGTCACAGCCGCATCGCCTATTTCAAGGCGTTCGGCATGGCGGACAGAGAGACGAAACGGTCTATGCGTACAGATGACATCTTCCGGATCTGTTCCATGACGAAACCGATCACTAGTGTCGCCATCATGATGCTTTACGAAGAAGGGCACTTCTTGTTGGATGAGCCGGTCTCCAACTTCATCCCTGAATTTAAACACATGAAGGTGTTGGAGCCACCTTATCCTCAGGACAAGACTTCTGCTCCTGGCCCTCTTACCGATGCGAAACGCCCTGTCACCATTCGCCACCTGCTTACGCACACATCAGGACTCACATATCACTGGAATCAGCGACTGGGGAAGCAATACCGCGAAGCAGGGATAGGCCACGGTCTGATTCAACGAGAGGGAACGATTGGCGATGCAGTAAAGAAACTGGGTTCGATCCCCTTGCTTTTTCAACCGGGAGATGCCTGGGAATACAGCTTGGCAGATGATGTACTTGGCTACCTTGTCGAAGTGGTCTCCGGGATGTCGCTCGACAGGTTTTTCCAGGAAAGGGTGTTCAAGCCGTTAGGGATGAAAGACACTTGTTTCTTCCTGCCCGATGAAAAAGTACCCCGTCTTGCAGCAGCTTATACCTACGATTCCGAAAAGGGGCTTCAACCGTTTCCGGAGAAGGGCACTCGTGAAGAAGGAGCATTCGCGTATTCGTCGGACTATCCCTCCCGTGGGCCACGGACCTACTTTTCAGGAGGGGGAGGCCTCTGTTCGACCGCCGAGGATTATTATCACTTCTGTCAAATGATGCTCAACAACGGTAAGTTTGATGGTGCGCGTCTCTTAAGTCGCAAAGCCATCGAATTGATTTCGCAAAACCATGTGCAGGGGAAGCTCGACGACCAGGGTTACGGTCTAGGTTTTGGTGTCACCAGCGAGGCCCGGCATCTAACCGAGTTGGGTTCCATTGGTGCGTATTATTGGGGCGGGTTCTATTATACGGCATTCGTGATCGATCCAAAGGAAGACATGATTGTCATTTTTATGGCGCAACTCCACCCCACCGGAGACTTGAACTTGGATTCCAAGGTGCTCAGACTGGCTTATCAAGCCATCATAGATTGAGGCGCCATTGGCTTAGGGTTTCAGGAACTGATCCAACCACCCGAGGACAGTCTTGTACCAGAGCCGGCTGTTCTGGGGTTTTAGCACCCAATGGCCTTCGTCAGGAAAGTAAAGTAAGCGTGAAGGAACACCTCGCCGCTGCAGCGCCGAGAAGAGCTGGAGCGCTTGCCCGTCGGGAACGCGAAAATCGAGCTCACCTTCAACTACCAGCATTGGCGTCTTGATAGTCCTGGCGAAGCTGGAAGGTGAATCCTTATCATAAAACTGAGCCTTTTCCCACGGCACCCCTCCATGCTCCCATTCGTCGAACCAGAGTTCTTCCGTCTCGCCGTACATGCTGCGACTGTCGTAAACCCCGTCGTGGGAGACAAGTGCCTTGAAGCGGTCGGTGTGACCTGCAATCCAGTTGATATAATATCCCCCGGCACTGGCACCGGCCGCACCCACCCGATTCTTGTCGACGTAGGGCAGAGAAGCCAGATAATCGGTGGCGGCCATCAGGTCCCGGTAAGGGGCACCTCCCCAGTCGCCTGAAATCGATTCCACAAATTTCTGCCCATAGCCCGTCGATCCATGGTAGTTGGTCATCATCACAACGTAGCCGCGAGCCGTAAAGATCTGCGCATTCCATCGGTAACCCCAGGCATCCTCCCAGGCAGATTGCGGACCACCGTGAATAAGCAGCAAACCTGGATACTTCCTGTTCGGCTCAAAGGCCGGCGGCTTTACGAGCAAGCTCTGGATCTCAAGATTTTCTGCCCCCTTGCAGACCACTGACTCGGCCTGATTCATATCGAGTTCTGCCAACAACGCGTCGTTGATGTGAGAAAGGGGCTTGGTCTGTTCAGCGCCCCTGACGGAGACTTCGTGGATCTCGGTTGGCCCGCTCAGACTAGAACTAGTGCAAAATAGCCGTTTACCATCGGGACTTATCTGGAGATCGTCGTT
Organism: Terriglobia bacterium; assembly: GCA_041476565.1. Classification (GTDB taxonomy): domain Bacteria; phylum Acidobacteriota; class Terriglobia; order Versatilivoradales; family Versatilivoraceae; genus DATKMG01. The sequence continues at coordinate 20,174 of JBGOTQ010000016.1, forward strand.
GAATCCATCCGCCACCTTTTCGACATGTGGCCGGGTCACGGAGGTTCGGAAGATGGGCTGCCTGGCACGCTCGGGGGCCGTGAAAAAAATGGTGTCATTGTCGGAGCCCCAGACGAACCCGATTACCCACTGGTCAAAATTCGGCGTGAGATCTTTGATGGTTCTGGACGCCCGGTCATAAACACGCAAACGGAAGAGGTCGGACTCATACCCGTTCCGCTCCTGGGACGTGTAGGCGATGTACCGGCCGTTCGGAGAGTATTGAGGTGAGGCGTCAGAGCCGTGGTTCCCGGGCGTGATGTCTTTGGGCTCGCCGCCCGTGGCGGATACAAGAAAGAGATGGTTGTTGGTTGTCCAGGCCACGGCACTGGCTGGTTGGCTACGGTTCGAGGTGTAACAGACTTCCTTGCCATCCGGCGAGACGGCATAACCGTCTGGCGCTCCAAGGAAGAAAGTGGGCGCATCATACGCTCCGGGGGTGAGATCTCGAAACACCCCGGACCCAGTAGAGACTGCAAAAAGGTGGGTATATTTGCCCTCTCGCCAAGAATCCCAGTGGCGATAGAGCAATTCGTCGATGATGCGGGCCTTGACTTTGCTTTTCTCAAATTCCGCTAGACGGCTTTTGTTGCAGGTATCGTCGGCACAATCAGGGTAGACCTGGGAGGTGAACAGCAATGTATCGCCATTGCGCGCCCATGCCAACCCATCAGCTTCAGTGGAGATTGTAGTGAGTTGGCGCGCTTCACCGCCTTTGAGGCCGATGAACCAGACTTGGGATTTTCCGCTCCGGGTCGAAATGAATGCTAGCGATTGCCCGTCGGGCGACCAACGGGGCCTGTTGTCGGAACCCTTCCCCTGCGTCATTTGGATCAGGGCAGTGCCATCTGTCGAAATCAACCAGATATGCCTGGTCTGCGTATTGGCCTCCAGATCTACTTGAGCCAGAACAAAAGCTATCCATTTCCCGTCGGGTGAAACCTGGGGGTCAGAAATCCTCTGGATTTTCATCAAGTCTTCGAAAGTGATAGGACGCCCGGTGGCGGGCAAACAACATGCTGCAAGTATAAGCAGGATCCATCCAAGCCGGATGAGTGTTTGCATAGCATCTCCATTTAACCCGCGGTGATGGTGATACAGATGGCGGCTGCCGGGCACCTAAGTCACAGGCAGTCTCACGGTAAAGGTGCTGCCCTGGCCGACTTCAGAATCAACCAGGATTTCCCCATTATGCAACTGCACGATCTTAAACACGGTAGCTAGACCTATTCCGTTGCCGTTTGCTTTGGTGGTGAAATAAAGCTTGAAGAGTTTTGCGCGGTCCTCAGGCGAAATTCCGATCCCTGTGTCTTTGACTCGAATCTCCAGGGACCCGTTTTGGACATCCCAGCCAATCTTGAGTTCTCCCCCTTGTGGCATTGCCTGGCAACCATTCAGAACGATGTTAAGCATGCACTGCTTGATCAGGTCGCGGTCAAGTCGGACTTTAGGCGCTTGGTTTCGATTTTCCAGGAGAATCTGCACGTTAAAGCGAGCTGCCTCAGTGAACGCCAGGTTCACCACCTCCTGAACCATCGGGTAGATCTCTACCTCTTGAAGGTTGACCTGAACCGGTCTGTTGAAGTTCAGGAAGTTGCGAACCACTCGTTCCAATCGCTTGATCTCCTGGGTAATAATGCTCAGATTCTTCTCCGCGCCCGATTCAGCGGTGACCTTGGCCCTGAGCAGTTCTAAATAGATGACAATGGCGTTCAACGGGTTCTTGATTTCATGGGCGATGCCGGAAGTCAGCGAGCTCAGGGCTGCCAGCTTCTCAGCGTATTCCAACTGGGATTCCAGCGTGGCGACAGTCTGCGGATCACGGAACACTACCAGCGCTCCCAGGCTCCGGTTGGATTCCTGCAGCAAGTGCACCCTGACTGTAATGGGGCCAGCCGAAGAAGGTAGCTGGACATTGGACTTCGTCAAGGATTGTCTCACGCCAAAAGCCGCTTCTACCAAGTCGATGAGCGGATGTTCCCCCGGCAGGACCTCGTTCAGTGTGCGGCCCAGGGCAGTCTCTGGCGTAAGGCTTAGCAGGCTGGCGGCAGAAGGGCTAAGCACAATGACCTGCCGCTCAGGGTTCAGAAAGATCAGCTTCTCTTCAAGGTTCTTGATGATCTGGCCGATGTTCCCTTTCAACGTGTCAATCTCTTCCTGATTGACCTCTAAACGCTGGCCGATTTCATTCAGGCCCAGTGACACCATCCCCAATTCGTCCCGGCGACTCATCCGGATTGGTTTTCCGAATTCCCCTCTGACCATTCTTTCAATCCCCGCCGAGATGAAGGCAAGGGGCTTCAGCAACAGGGTTGACAGCAATGCTGCTGCTGTCGTAGCAATAAGCAGGGCCAGCCCTGCAGTGACTAAACTTTTCCGTATGTATTCGTTCAGTTTACTCTGGATCAAGGCTGCATTCATGGCGACTCGGACTGTCGCCACTAGCCTCTTCTGACTGTCCACCATTGGAAATGCCACTTCAAAGTTGGTGAACCGGTTCGAATAATAGAGGGTCTTCAACTGGTAAAACGGTGAGGCCAGGGTCAGGCGGCTGAAGGGTTCGGCGGCAACAAGTTGGCTTCCCGAGTGCGCCAGGATCGTGTTGTTGACATCAGTGACAGCAATATAAACAATCGTAGGGGAGTTATTGCTGGTCGACTCCAACAGGGAAGTCAAACCGGCGTTGGACGAAAGTACATCCTTGAGAAATTCAGAAAAAGCCGGCAAGTCATTCTTTGGAGGTGGGACCCTGGGTTCATTGGCTAGAACTTCGCGGACCTGCTCGTAGATCTGCTGGCTGATTAATTGACCCTGCTCATAAGTCTTCTGAATCAGTTCGTGCGTAAAGCTGACGATGCCCAACAAGGACGCGATGGCCAAGGGCGCCACTACCAGCAGCGTCATGACCAGAGTCAGTCTAGTTTTGAGCCTCAGCGTCATAAGTATTGAGCTTGTTGTGCAGGGTTTTTAGACTGATCCCTAGGATTTCAGCAGCTCTCGTCTTGTTATTCTCAGTGAATTCCAATGTTTTGTAGATGAGCCGTTTTTCTGCCTCAGACACCGTCGTGCCCACCGAGATCAATACGGCATTCCCGGAATTGGGGATTTCCCTGGCCTCCAAAAGGGGAAGATGTCGCTCCTCGATATATTCCCGATCGCTGATAATCAACGACCGTTCCAGGACGTTTCGCAATTCCCTGACATTCCCCGGCCAGTTGTGAGCAGTGAAGGCCTTCAACACCTTGTCAGTGACCCCTTTCACTGCCTTGCCGTGTTTCCCATTCAGTTCTCGCAGCAAAGCCTCTGTCAAGACGGGAACGTCTTCCATTCGTTCCCGCAAGGGGGGGAGGGAAATGGCAAAAACATTGAGCCGATAGTACAAGTCATTGCGCAACTCTCCTGCGTCTACGGCCTTCAAGGGGGGTTTGTTCGTCGCCGCGACGATCCGCACATCCACATCGATTTCGTTTTTGCTCCCGAGTCGGCGGAATTTTCGTTCCTCGATCACGCGGAGCAACTTGCTCTGAGTCCCGGCAGGCATTTCCGCAATTTCATCGAGGAAGATCGTCCCGTCATTGGCCAGTTCGAAACATCCTTGCCGGCGTTCGAAGGCTCCTGTGAATGCTCCCCTTTCATGGCCGAAGATTTCGCTTTCCATTAAGGTTTCCGGGATAGCAGAGCAATTGATGGCAATGAACGGCCCATCTTTCCTGGGGCTCAACTGGTGGATCGTCCGGGCCACCAACTCCTTGCCTGTGCCACTCTCACCGGTGATCAAGACAGAAGCCGTGCTGGGGGCCACCAGTTCAATCAGGCGATAAACTTCCTGCATTTGGCGGGACACACCCACCAGTTCCCCAAATGCCCCATATTGCTTGAGCTGGCTTTTCAGAAGCTCAACTTGTTTGAGAGTCCTTTTTTGTTCGAGACACTTCTCCAGGAGGATCCGCAAGCGCGTGTGATCGATGGGTTTCTCGAGGTAGTCGTACGCTCCCTCCTTAATGGCTTCTACCGCACTGTCAATACTGGCCTGGGCGGTCAACATGATGACGGAGACCTCTGGATAGCCTTGGCGAAGCTTTTTGAGGAGTGCCATTCCATCCGTGACTGGCATAATGAGATCGGTGATGACGACGGACGGGTTGAATTGCGAAATCAGGGCCAAGGCTTTCTCTCCGTCTTCGGCCGATCCGGTGGTGTAGTTCCAGTTAGAAAGAAGATCAGCCAACCCGATCCTTGCAGATGGCTCATCGTCTACTATCAGGATTCTTTCTTTGCTCATGAAAACGATACCGCCTCAAATAAGAAGTTGACCGACTAGAGTCGCGGAGGTTGTCGCGCAGTGGCACAACAGATGCAAGGGTATGATACAGGTAGGCTTATCAAAAGTAAAATTTTGACAGCCCGCGGCCTCTGTGCTAACTTTCTGCTGTGTTAGATGTCCAATCCGCCAGAGCCCTGGTACTGAGGCAGTGTGAAACGCTGGATGCCTCGAGTCTCCCCGCCGAGACTGTGCCGCTGACTCAATCCTACCGCCGAGTTCTCGCCGAGGCAATTGTCTTGGACCAGGATCAGCCTCCTTTTGATCGCGCAATGCGCGATGGTTTTGCGCTAAGGACTGAAGACCTCGTCGAGTTACCGGTTGATCTGAAATGCGTAGGCGAGGCCAGGGCAGGGGATTGGCCGACTCGTGTTGTCACTCACGCCGAAACGATGCAGATCATGACCGGTGCGCCTGTTCCTGCCGGTGCCGATAGCGTCGTGATGATTGAGAACACCGAACCCATCGGGGATGAAAGGGTCCGGATTCTAAAACGGGTTCGGCGTGGCGAAAACATCTCCCCACGCGGGTCGGAGAAATCCCGAGGCGAGACTCTTGCCCGACCCGGGACCTTGATTTCCAGTTTCGAACTGGCAGGATTAGCAGCTGTTGGCAAGTCCACCGTAAAGGTGCATCGGCGCCCGATCGTGTCTGTAGTCCCCACGGGAGACGAGCTCACTGAAGTTGATCAGCAGCCTCTCCCTGGACGGATTCGCAATACTAATTCCTACTCACTGCTAGCCCAGATCCTCAATTCCGGGGCAGAACCGGAATTGTTGGCTGTGGCTCGCGATTCCGAACCGGACCTGCGTTCTCGCATCGAACAAGGATTGAAAAATCGAGTCCTGGTGATCAGTGGTGGTGTCTCGGCTGGAAAGTACGATCTCGTTGAAAAGGTCCTGTTGGACCATGGTGCACAAATTCACTTTGAATCTGTCAGCATCCGCCCTGGCAAACCAGCCGTCTTTGCAACCTTGGGCGAGACGTTCATTTTCGGGCTTCCGGGGAATCCTGTCTCTACGTTTGTGACGTTTGAGGTTTTTGTTAGGCCACTGCTCAATTGTTTGCAGGGACTCCAACCGGGCCCACTGCCAATAGTCCATGGAGTGTTACTCGAGGCCGTAGCTGATAAGTCAGGAAGAACTTCTTTTTTACCAGCCATCCTGACAAGCTGTCATGAGAGACTGGAGGTCCTGCCTGTGGAATGGAAAGGATCGGCAGACATTTTCAGTCTGAGTGGGGTGAATAGTTTCTTGATTGTGCCTCAGGCGTCGACTCGCCTTGAGAGAGGCAGTAAGGTCGAGGCGCTCTTATTCTCCGAACTTCAGTTCAGCTAAGATTAGGACGGCAAAGAATGGAGCAGTTTACACATCTTGATGAAAAAGGCCAAGCTCATATGGTCGACGTCTCGAACAAGGAATCTTCCAGGCGAATGGCCAGGGCAAAGGGGTTCGTCGAGATGTCGGCGGATGTTCTGGAAATGATTCGTGATGGCAAGATTGCCAAAGGGAACCCTCTTGAGGTAGCCCGGCTTGGCGGAATCATGGCCGCGAAGAAAACAGCTGAACTGATCCCGCTGTGCCATCCGCTGATCCTCAATTTCATTGAAGTTCAATGCCAGCCGTCCGAGAAAGGAATCCACATAGAAGCCACGGTTGTTGCGGAGGGAAGAACCGGAGTCGAGATGGAAGCTCTCACGGCCGTGTCAGTTGCAGCCCTTGCCCTTTATGACATGTGTAAGTCTGCTGATCGTGGCATGACCATTTCACAAATCCGCCTGGTCGAGAAGACAGGGGGACGATCCGGACATTTCGTGAACCTGCCGGAAGAGCCGAAACACTGATGCGTTCGTTGGTTAGGTACTGGATTCCTGTTATAGTTTGGGCTGGCGTCATCTTCTTTTTTTCGACACAGCAATTTTCGTCCGCGAATACTTCGCGGATAATTGGTCCCATTCTTCACTGGCTGACCCCAAGCATATCCACAGAACTAGAGCTGACAGTCCATTTCTTCGTGAGGAAGCTAGGGCACTGGTCGGAATATTTCATTTTCGCCCTGCTGCTGATGCGTGCTTTGGATCAGAGATCCCCCCAGCCTTATGGTTTCCGCAAAGTAGTCTGGACTGCCCTTGTTATTTTTCTGTACGCTAGCAGTGACGAGATTCACCAGCTTTTTGTCCCCGCTAGATCTGCCAGCTTGAATGACATCCTACTGGACTTCTTCGGAGGGGTCTGCGGCTTACTCTTATCCTACTGGCAACGCCAGCGAGCATTCCGAAATGAAACGCTTGAATGTGGCTAAAGCTGAGCAGCTAGCTAGCAGGTGCCCCCTGGGAGAGGTTGCACCATTTCTCCGTTCCTCCGCCGAACGGGTTCTATTGGCACTCTTGGGCAACCCAGTTCTTACTGAAAATGAAGTTCTAATTCTTTTGAACCGTCGAGAACTCCCACCCACCGTAATTGAAGAAATCGCCCAGACGAAGAAGTGGCTCTCTTCATATCCCATAAAGCGGGGGCTCAGTATTCATCCAAAGACTCCTATCAGGATTTCTCTGGAACTCCTGAAATTCCTATTCGTATTCGATCTGGTGGCTGTCTCACTGCAACCGGCCGTTCCCCACGAAGTCAAAGAACTTGCCGAAAACTTGATTCTCTCCAAACTCCCCAAGCTCCCGCTGGGGCAAAAGATCACCCTGGCTAGGCGATCAACTGGCCGAATTGCCGGGGAGCTGCTAAGAACAGACAATCGTCTAATCATCACAGCGGCTCTGGATAACCCCCGCTTGGGTGAAGCGACCCTCATCCAGGTCTTGAGTCGCCCAAGGTGCTCAATCCAACTTGTTGAGTTAACTGCCAGTCATAGGAAATGGTCCCTATCCTATGATCTCCGGCTGGCACTTCTGAGAACCAACTGCCTCACAATGGGGAAGACTCTCCAGTTCATATCTGATTTGAAATTGTCAGACCTGAAAGAAATGGCTGAAGATCCCAGGTTAAGTGGACGACTCAGAGACTACCTCGGGCAGGTTGTGGAGGGCCGCAGAAGTTCCTGAACAGCGCTAAACACCGATGGGTCGCGGCTCTGGTTTTGGTCTTGGCGCGCTTCCCGTGTCCGATGAGGGTTCCTTCCCTCCAGATTGGCAAAATCCGCCCCCTGTGCGTGGTCTGATCTTCATGCTGTGGAAAACTCCTACCAGCCAAGGATCTCGACGTGAGGGTTGCGCCAATTCGCTAATTTGAGCCGATAGAAACAATAAGTCTTTTATTTACATTCGGATACAAATAGACCATTTTCTGTGCAAACAGCTCTTTGTCCAGTATTTAAAACAAGTTGTGACTTATGGGCTTCTGTTTTCCACAGGTTTTTCCTCAAAAATTGTGGATTTCTCTAGGCGTACTCCCACCCTGAGATCAGACAAGTCCCCCAGGGTGTTTGCGGGTGCAATTCAAAGTGCGACGGGTCGAGGGGTCTTTGATGATGGACGGTCCCGCAGGGACGACGGATAGTAGCCGGTGGTGACGCGCGAATGCGCGTCACCACCGGATTCCGATCCGGGAATCGATTCGAACCCCGGTCGGGGTTCCGGAAATCCGGTGTTCCTGCCGGGACACCGTTCAGAGGGGATCATCCTGGACCAGTGACGGCGCACCTCGCCTCCGGCTCGGTGCTTGTCGCTGGCTACTCTCCTTTGTCCCTTCGGGACCTGTCTCACTTTGAATTGCACCCGGTGTTTGCACCCTGTTTGAATAATCCACTTGTATTTGCTATAGTCGTCGACCGTAAGTCAAGGTTTGCCCTATCGACTGAACAATGCAATTCAAAAAGTTCCTGTTTTCTCTGGAAGTCTTTGTCATCTTTCTGTGTCTGAGCCTGTATATCTGGTACACCATTGCCAGTACCGACCGACAAAGGCAATTTCAGAATACAGAGATGAGCGCAAACCAGCTCAAGAACGGGATTGAGTCCTTTGTAAGCGAGAGAGTGTCAGTTCTCCAACAAGTCAGAAACTTCTGGGTGAACAGCGGGACCGTAAGGCATGAACAATTCCTGAGTTTCTGTAAAGAGATTATCGGACAGGTTCCGGGTTTTCAAGCCATTGAATATGAGAATGATCGGACGAAAGCGGTTTGGAGTGAACCGTTCTTGAAGACCGGGCTGGTCAATCGCCCCAATGAGGAATCCGAGTCCCAGCGACAGGCCACCCTCCGGCAGGCCATCCAGGACAAATCTGTTAAGGTGACTCCGATCCTGGATTTAACGACTGGCGGGAAAGGCTTTCTTGCTGTAGTTCCCGTTTTCAGGAACGGGAATTACGAAGGAGCGATTTATGGTTTCTTCAACACAGACACGATCTTTGACTTGATATTCGACTCCGCTCTCCGAGATAGGTACAACTGCCTGATTCTTGACGGCGGACAGCTGGTCTTTTCCACGGAGGACACCCCCAGGGAAGACTTTTCCAGAGTACGCGTTCGGGCCGAGAAAAGCCTGGAAATCCGCAACCGCACCTGGAAGCTGTATTTCTGGCCCAAAGAATACAGAGGCCAGGGAGGATACCTGGGGATCGCTGTTCTGATATTTGGTCTCGCCCTTTCGGCCGTTCTGGGTTCATTGGTGTGGGTGCTCTCGAGCAAAGCAGAGCTTGCCGAAGTCTATGCTGCGATGCTGGAGACCTCGCAAAGCCTAAGTGCCTCTCACGATTTAAATATGGTGCTACGGAGTGCGGGGGAAGCTTGTCTGCGAATGACGGGTGTCAACCGTTGTTGTGTTTTCCTGTGGGATTCCGCCAAGAACCAGTTCCAGCCCGCCTGGATCCCCAGCAATTTGGAAGCTCAACTACCAAAGTTCATGCAATTTCGGCCCAAATACGGTGAAAGCCCACTCATCAACAAGCTGGTGGACGAAAAGCGAAGCCTGGTCTTATCAAAACCCGAAAGTCTTGCCAGTCTTAGCCCTTCCTTTGTCACTAAGTACCAGGTCAAGTGTCTCCTGGTGGTTCCATTGGTTTCCAAAAACAGCTTGGTTGGAGCGATCACACTCGACCAGATAGGAGAACGTCACCGCTTTTCTTCGCGGGAGCAGGCAATGATAGAGGGTATCGCCAGCCACGTTGCGACGGCTGTGGAAAGTGCCCGGTTGCTTGCTGAGACCCAGAAGCAGTCAGAGTTGATCTCGCAAAGGAACAAAGAGCTGGAGGCTCTGCTCACTATTGTGTCCCAGGATCTCAAAGGGCCCCTGTTGGCCCTGAACGGGATGACCCAATTGCTCAAGGAAGAATGCGGCCAGAAGCTCTCAGAAAATGGAAAACATTATTTGTGCCGGATTCGTGCCAATATCGACCAAATGGAGCAGCTCATCGGTAACGTCTTGGAATTCTCGCGAGTTGCTCGAGGGGCCGGCCCTCTTGAAAGAATTGGGGTCTCGGAATTACTGGACGAGGTTTTATCCAACCTCCAGACCAGATGGAACGGACATGAAGTCGAAATCATCAACCGGAATGAAGCGGAGCAGGTGTGGTTTAACCGCGACGGCCTCAAGCAGGTTTTCAAGAACTTGATCGAGAATGCCATCAAGTTCTCTTCCTACCAATCAGCAGCCCGCGTTGTGATCGGATCGGAACAGTTGGAAGATGAGACCTGTTTCTCTGTCAAGGATAATGGAATTGGAATTGATCAGGAAGATCACGAGATCATTTTCGATCTCTTCCGTCGGCTGCAAGATCTGAAGAACATAGAGGGGGCCGGCGTCGGACTGGCGATAGTGAAGAGGGTACTGGAATCCTATGGGGGAAGGGTGTGGCTTGAATCGGAGAAGGGGAAAGGTACAACCTTTTTCTTTTCCATACCCAATAGGAATCAAACCCATTGATCTCGGCGTTCCGGGATTTCATATAGTCTAATCCTCGTCGGACAATGCGATGGTTGCAGCAGACACTGAAAGACTGGAATCTATCCGTCGAATACTCAAGGAAAAGGGCTGGGATGCCCTGCTCGTGTTCCATCCTGACAGCATTCTGATGGCTACAGGCATGTTTCCTGGCAGCACTCATGTTGCTGCTCTCGTCACGGCCGATTTGAATGTGGTGGTCATTTCACCCTGGTGGCGGGAATGCTTTGTCCAGGAGGAGAGTTGGGCAAATGAGATTCTGTGCTTCGATTGGTGCAAAGCCTTTTGCGAGGTTGAGCCTCTTTCGGCTCTTTCCGAATTGCTGAAGAAATGCGCAACCGATTGGAGACTCGAACGAGTGGGGTTTGAAGGACACCTGCATCATTATAGTCCCGCCAAGCTCCCCTCCGAACTGTTCACTTACGAGGAGATCAAGGAGAAGTTATCCGGGATTTTCCGCTGGTCGGAGGATGCGACTACCGTAATTGCCGGACTGAAATCCATCAAGTCCAACCGGGAAATCGAGAAGCTCCGTCACGCTAACGAAGTGGCTTGGGCCGGGGTTCAGACTTTTTACCGCAACGCTGCGGCGGGCATCAGTGAATGCGAACTGGCGGCCGAAGTGAACTTTGCCGTGTTAAAAATGGCAGGTCGCAGCGGCATTCGCTACACCTACTGCGATCCCCCGCAGATCACATCCGGACCCGAGAGGACGGTTATTGCTGATACGATGTCAAATCATGCCACCGAACGGCGTTTGCAGGATGGAGACCCGGTGATGCTGGAATTCGGGGTACATGCCGACGGCTACTGGGCCGATATCACCCGCTGCCTGGTGGTGGGAGGTCCGCGGCATATCCACGAGAAGCTTCACGAGGCTCTTTTATCGGCACAAAGGGCAGCAGTGACCACATATGTACCCAATGAAACCAGTGGAGAGCAACTTTGCGAAGCAGCCTGGGAAGCTATGCGTCAGGCAGGTTTCGCAGATGGGATCACTCACTTCCTCGGTCATGGCCTGGGGTTTGCTTACCACGAAGAGCGGCCAATGTTAGGGCCTGGTAATCGAGAGCCTATCCGCCCAGGTCAGGTCACTTCCATCGAACCTGGTCTCTATTGGCGAACTGATGGAGTTCCCATTGCCGGGATTCGCGTAGAAGACAATGTGGTGTGGGGAGCAGAACGCGGACAAGTCATATGGCTATCGGACTTCTATAGGGGTCTTGGCTGATGCTGCGGACAAATGAGCTTGTGATCTTGGGTGTGTTCTTGACCTCTTTGACTGATCTGGTGCTTTGCCTCCTCGCCTTCTCGGAAATGGCCAGAATTCAGAGGCAAGGCTATAGCTGGATCTACTGGTTTGGCCTGTGTGCCTTCGTCCCCGTGCTTGGCCCTCTGGCATATTTCCTCGTCAAGGAGAAAAAGAATGCCTAGGATCCGGGAATACCGGTCCATCAGTACTGTCGCCGTTCATGCCGGAGAACAAGCTTGTCCGGCAACCGGAGCCGTTGATACTCCGATCTATCAATCGACTACCTTTTCTTTTGAAAACGCTGAGGCCGGTGCAGCACTGTTTTCCCATCAAAAAGAAGGTTACGTCTACACCCGCTACGGGAATCCCACCATCAAAGCTCTGCAGGATAAGATTGCCGCCTTGGAAAGGGCAGAAGCAGCACTGGCTACGGCTTCAGGAATGTCGGCCATTTCCACGTGCATCCTTGCTCTCGTTAAGAGTGGGGATCATATCGTTTCGGCTAAATCGATTTATTCGGCGACTTTCGATTTGTTCTCCCGCAAGCTTCCGGATTGGGGAATTGAAGTAACCTTCCTTGATTCCACCAGGCCGGCAGATTATGCGGAGGCAACTCGACCGAACACGAGGGTGGTCTACATTGAAACACCCAGTAACCCTTCTCTCAAGATCCTGGATCTTTCAGCCATTGCCTCGGCCATCCTTAGTGACAACACTCTTTTGGTTTGCGACAACACCTTTGCTACTCCCTTTAATACTCGTCCATTGGAGCTGGGAGTCGATCTGGTAATCCACTCAGCCACGAAGTACCTTGGAGGGCACGGCGATGCGATGGGGGGAGTCATCGCAGGAAGCAGGGAGCTTCTTGATAGGATATCCGTGGAGTATCACCGTGACCTGGGCGGGGTCATCAGTCCGTTTAATGCCTGGCTGGTTCTCCGCGGTCTGAGGACGTTTGCGCTCCGCATGGAACGCCACAACTCCAATGCTCAGCGAATGGCTCAGTTCCTCTCAGAACATCCCAAGGTGGAAGCGGTGTGTTACCCAGGCCTTGCTACGCACCCGGGCCATGAGGTAGCCAAACGCCAGATGCGAGGGTTTGGGGGAATGCTGAGCTTCATTGTCCGCGGAGGTGTCGAGGGCGGCAAGCATGTACTTAATCATGTGCAACTGTGTACTCTGGCGGTTAGTTTAGGGGATACCCGGACACTCATTAGCCACCCCGCCTCGACCACCCACAAGGTTGTCCCGCGTGAGAAACGCTTGGAAATTGGAATTGACGATGGCTTGATCAGGTTGTCGGTAGGAATAGAGGATGTCGAGGACCTGATCGATGATCTAGACCAGGCACTGGCCGGGGCGGGGTGAAGGCCAGGCCTGTACCGCATTGGTCCCTAAATTTATCGAAGGCCCCCTAATATACTACAACAGTGCCTTGAGGAGGAATCGATGAGAAGACGCCTGGTTCAGCGAGGGAACTGGTTGGTTCTCTTTTTGCTTGCCCTGGAGTCTCCCGGTTTTTCTCAAGGGCTCGAATATGTCAAAGCAAACTACACGAAGTATGAGCACTATATCCCCATGCGTGACGGCGTGCGTCTTTTCACCGCTGTCTATGCCCCCAAAGATCGGTCCAGCCTCTACCCGATCCTTCTGATGCGTACCCCCTATAGCGTCGGGCCCTATGGTGAGGATGCCTACGTCGATAACATTGGTCCCTCCCCGGTTTTTGCCAAAGAGGGCTACATCTTCGTCTACCAGGATGTTCGCGGACGCTGGATGTCAGAGGGCGAATTTGAACATGTTCGCCCTCACCGTCCCGTAAAGGTTAGTCCCAAAGAAATTGATGAGAGCACGGATACCTACGACACCATTGACTGGCTTGTGAAGAATGTTGCCGGCCACAATGGGCGCGTCGGCGTGTGGGGGATCTCCTACCCTGGTTTCTATGCGGCCGCGGGGATGATCGATGCCCACCCGGCGCTGAAGGCTGTTTCTCCTCAGGCTCCGGTCTCCGACTGGTTTTCTTCTGACGACTGGCACCACAATGGCGCACTCCTTCTGGCTCACGCCTTTGGTTGGTTTTCCGGAGCAGGATGGCCCTTTTCCAAGCCGACCATGGTCGCCCCCCACGAAGCCATCGATCGTGGCATTGAGGATGGCTACGAATTCTATCTCCGACTGGGTCCCATGCGAAACGCCAACGAAAGGTATCTAAAAGGTGAGATCCCTTTCTGGAATGAAATGATGAAACGGGAGGTGCGGGATGATTGGTGGAAGGCGCGGAATATTCGATCTCACTTGAAGAATGTCAAGCCCGCAGTGATGACGGTGGGAGGATGGTATGACGCGGAGAACCTCTTTGGCGCACTCGAAGTTTACCGCGCTGTGGAGGCACAGAGCCCGGGTACATTCAATATCCTGGTTATGGGACCCTGGGTCCATGGCGGGTGGGAGTCTACGAAGGGGGATTCGCTGGGAGATGTCCGTTTTGATGCACCAACAGCGGAATTCTTCCGCGAGCATATCGAATTACCGTTCTTTAATTTTTTTCTTAAAGACAAAGGGAAACAAGAACTGCCCGAAGCCTACGTTTTCGAAACCGGTACTAATCGATGGCGCAAGTTTGACGCCTGGCCTCCGAAATCGGCACAAGCGAAATCACTTTACTTGAATGCCAACGGAAGACTCTCCTTTAATCTGCCCAGTGAAGAGGCACGGACTGACTACGATGAGTACATCAGCGATCCGAAGAAGCCTGTACCGTTCCTTCCCGGTATTTCAGCAGGAATGGCACAGCGATACATGGTGGACGACCAGCGTTTTGCTGCTCGCCGCAGTGATGTGTTGGCATATCAGACCGACGTACTCGAGGAGGATCTCACCCTGGTGGGGCCAGTTGTCCCTAACCTGCAAGTCTCAACCACCGGCACCGATTCTGACTGGATTGTGAAGCTTATCGACGTCTATCCGGATCGATTCCCCGACGAAAAGGGCGAGGTCAAGAACAGCTTGGGTGGTTACCAACAGATGGTACGAGGGGATGTCATTCGTGGCAAATTTAGGAACAGTCTCGAAAAGCCAGACTCGTTTGTACCCGGCAAACCTACTCAAGTGGAGTTCAACGAATCTGACATTTTTCACACTTTCCGACGCGGGCACCGCATCATGATTCAGATCCAAGGCGCGTGGTTTCCCCTGATCAATATTAACCCTCAAAAGTTCCTGAACATCAATGAAGCAACTGAGGCTGACTTCCAGTCGGCCACCCAGCGGGTCTACCGCTCCCGCAGCTTGTCCTCATCGGTGAAGGTCTTAATCCTTCCGCCTGAACGGCCCCAGTAAAGGACGAACCCCCTTGGGAATGTTCATTTGCAGTGGAATGATCTTCTGATAGCAAGTTGCATTCAAATGGTTACGAAAGGCGTTAGAATTGCAGATCTGCCCCTCACCCCCGTGACCATCTCCCGGTGGGAGAGGGGTGGAAGATTGATAAGCTTCCACAAGGCCGGGTGAGGGGCTGGCTCAATGTATCTTTTTGTCTGCAATTTGGTATGACCTACTTTGACAGGACCT
This sequence comes from Terriglobia bacterium, assembly GCA_041476565.1. GTDB lineage: Bacteria > Acidobacteriota > Terriglobia > Versatilivoradales > Versatilivoraceae > DATKMG01. Next base: position 35,245 of record JBGOTQ010000016.1, read on the forward strand.
CAAAACTCCCCTCCAGTCCCTCAACAGAGCTGGGGCCCACCCATACCTTGAATTCTCCGGGCTCAGCAGCAAATTCCCTGTCAGGACCTCGGTAGAACGACAAATCCTCTAATCGCAAGGTGAACTCCACCCGTTTCTTCTCCCCAGGGGCTATCGCGATTCTTTGAAAGCCTTTGAGTTCCTTGACGGGCCTGGATAAGCTGGCTACCAGGTCGCGGATATAGAGCTGAACGACCTCGTCGCCCGGCCTTTTGCCGACATTCTCCACTTCAGCAAAGATCTTCAAGTTTTGACCGGGTCCGATAGTTCTGGTGCTGAGCTGCAGGTTGCTGTACCGGAATTTGGTATAACTCAGGCCATAGCCGAAGGGATACAACGGCGTCACTGGCACATCTAAGTACCGGGAAGTAAAACGATCATCTGTGGGAGGCCGCCCTGTATTCATGTGGCTGTAGTAGATCGGCACTTGACCAACCGTCCTTGGAAAACTGACGGGCAGTTTGCCACCGGGGTTATAGTCCCCAAACAATACGTCCGCAACGGCTGGACCTGTGCGCACTCCCAAATGCCAGGTTTCCAGGATGACAGGTATGTGTTCGGCCGCCCAAGAGACGGTGAGTGGCCGGCCATTCATCAACACAAGGACCATTGGAGTGCCGGTTTCGTAGACCGTCTTCAACAACTCGTTCTGCTTTCCCGGCAAATCAAGGTAAGCGCGTGAAGCCCCCTCGCCGCTCATGTCGGCACTTTCTCCCAGGACCAGGACAACCGCTTCAGACTTCCGAGCCATTTCGGCGGCCTCGGCAATCCCTGCCATTGAATCGCTGCTGACATCGCATCCCTTCGCCTCAAATAGCTGGATCCCGGAACTCAGTTTGGCTTTGATCCCCCCCGAGACACTAATGACATCCTCTGGGCTGCCCTTACCGCTCCAGCATCCCAAGGGGGCCCCGCGATCATCAGCAAGGGGGCCAATAATGGCGAGGCTTTTGAGATCCTTTCTCAATGGAAGAATCTCCCCATCGTTCTTCAAGAGCACGATGGACCTTCTTGCTGCCTCCAGGGCCGCATCCAGGTGCTCTTTTGCCAACAGCACGGAGGTCTCCCGAGCCGGATCAGCCAGCGGCCGGTCGAATAGGCCCAACTGAAACTTCACTCGTAGAATCCGGCGCACGGCATCATCGATAATTTTTTGATGGACTCTTCCATCTTTGACCAATCCGGCCAGAACTTCAGAATAGATTTGACCAACCATATCCATGTCGACACCCGCAGTGACAGCTTTTTCGCCTGCCTCGGCGGGGTTGGCTGCAACCCCATGATTCATCAGTTCCCTGATAGCTCCCCAGTCACTAACGACAAAGCCTTTGAACTTCCACTCACCTCGAAGAATTGTTGATAGCGTGAAGTTGTTGGCGGTAGCCGGGATCCCATTGAGATCGTTGAAGGCGCTCATGAAAGTCCCCACACCGGCTAGCACCGCTGCCTTGAAGGGAGGGAGGTAGACCTCGCGCAGCGTTTTCTCCGAAAGATCAACGGTGTTGTAGTCGCGTCCGGCTTCTGCTGCGCCATACGCCACATAGTGCTTGGCGCAGGCCACAACCGCATCGAGATCCGCTATATCTTCACCCTGGAAACCCTTGACGCGCGCCGCAGCCATGACCGAACCCAGGAAGGGATCTTCTCCAGCGCTCTCGGCAATTCTTCCCCAGCGGGCATCTCGTGCGATGTCGACCATGGGCGCAAACGTCCAGTGGATTCCCGCAGCCCGGGCTTCTCTGGCCGCAATCCGGGCATCCCGGGTGGCCAAGGCCGGGTCCCAGCTGCTGGCTTCAGCCAACGGGATCGGGAAAATGGTCTTGTACCCATGGATGACATCAAAACCGAGGATCAAGGGGATCTTGAGCCGGGATTCTCGAATGGCAATCTCTTGTAAATCGTTAGAATCGCGGGCTCCGGTAATTCCCAAAAATGAGCCAATCTTGCCTTGCCTGACGAGTGCCTTGTTCTCTTGGGTGGATTCAGCCACCTGGGTCATCTGGCCGATTTTTTCCTCCAGGGTCATCTTCGCCAGAAGCTCCTCCACTTTCCTATCAATCTCCGTGTTCATCATTCTGGTGCCGCCATCTCCAGAGTGTGCCAACTGCAGACCGAGTATCATGCCCACCAGCAGTTGCAGCCTTTTCATTTGATTTCTCCTGAGTTTAAACGTCTTCTATTGGGCCCTAGCCGGAGGTTTTCCTGCAGAACGAAGATTGATTATCTTGTTGAGACTATCGAACCAGAAGGGAGCGCCAAGGGAAAGCGCAAACGTAGTCAGCAGGATGCCTGCAAGTTTTTGACAGGCAGTGGGAAAATTATCCGGGAACTTGCGGGATCCCTCCTTGCTCCAACCCAGAGGGAATTGGATCTGCTCAAACTTCTCTTCGATTCCCATCACGACGGCAAAAGAATACTGCGGCTGAACTCCCTGCGACGAAACCTCGGGTCTCGGTTGCTTTGCCACCTCCTCAGCTGTGGCCACCAGCGTAGCTCGCAAAGCTGAGTCTCGGGAAAGCATCCTGACAATCATGAGGGTATCCAGATTCAATCCGAGACTGAGAGCAAACGCGCAGAGGTAAAGGACTACCTGAGAGCGCCGCCGATACCATCCTGAAACCCGATCCATGGCGCCGTCAAACCAGAGTGCAATGTTTCTGGTGGCCCCGCCGACGCTCGTCACTGATTCGTCGATCAACATGGACAGCATGCGTTTTAGCTCGCTGCCTGCGGGCAACGACGCAATAGTTTCTCGGATGCCGGCAAAGCTCAGCGGTTCATACTGGGGCCTTGCTCCAGGGGTGGGGAGGACTGGGGGACTACCTGAAGGCGCTGAAGGGACTCTTGATCGAGAAGCCTCTTCCTTTAAGACGTCAAGCAACGTAAGCGCGAATATCCTGGAAGGAATGTAGGAAGCCCCTCGTCCGGGGGAAGCCAGGGTTCTTACTAAGGGATGGTTGTATATTTTCCCCGCTAATTCAGGAATTGCGGGATCACTCAACAACTGGTGAATGCCCGCCCTGAGCGTCTTGGAGCGCCATCCGAACATCCAGGCGATCACCTCGTTAGTCGACGAACACACGACACTCATCAGCAAGTAAATGAGAATCACTCCTAGTCCAATGTCGAGGATTACCGAGCCAAACATCGCAAAGCTCCTTTCAATACCGTTTTGGCTTCTCCAATTCCGAATGCGGCTGCGGAGATGAAGTAAACCAATCCATACGGACCCAGAACTCCGATACCTAATATCACAGGGTGGGCTGAATGCAAAATCAGTCTAAATGGCAAAGCAGCAAGCACGCCTACCAGGGTGGCCAGCCAGAGCTTGGCCAGCACAATTAGTTCCAGGCCGGTCTGTCCGATTCTTTGGTTCAACGTCCGTCGAAGCAGGATGAATTCCAGCCAGCCGGCGATCCCGGCGGATGCCGTCAATCCGGCCACTCCCCATTTGGCTTCCAATCCAAGTGCGGCGGGCAGATGAAGGGCAAACGCGTAACCTAAACCGGTCGTCACCAGTACGCGCAAGATGGCGTACTTTAGAGGCGTACGGGTGTCCCGCAGCGCGTAGTAAGTTGAAGCATAAATTCTTCCCAGGGCAGAGGCCAGCAATCCCACACCTGAACCCGCCAGGATACCCCAGAGATAGACTCCATCAGCCCGGGTGAACTGTCCCGACTGGTAAATAGTCCGAGAGACCACGTCTCCAAAAGCCAGGAATACCATGGCTGATGGGACCACGAATAGGGCCACCCGGTACAGGCTCGAATTTAACCGTTCTCGCAACTGGTGAGCGACTTCGGCTTCATTTCCCAATGCGCGTGACATGGCTGGAAGTTCCGCTGCCGAAACAGACATCCCAAACAGGCTCAGTGGCAGGGTATACAGAACCTGGGCGTAACTGAGCGCGGCGACTGCGCCGGTCGGCAAGAGACTAGCTAAGAGGGCATCCACATAAGCACTAATCTGGATTACGCCACGGCTGAAAAACACTGGAATAAAATTCGAGATCACGACCCGGACGCTCGAAGTGACCCATTCGAATGAAATCTTCAAGTGCCTGGCCAGCTGAAGAACAAAAGGGAGTTGGGACAGGAATTGCATGCCGCTGCCCGCCACTGCACTCCAGGCCACCACTTTTGCCAGTGGGAATTGGGGCATTCGTCCGCCATAGAGTAGCAATGCGGCGATGATGACCACGTTCCAGATTACGGGTGCCGTGTAGGAAAGGAGGAATTTCCGATGGCTGTTTAGAATGCCCAGGCACCACGCCGACAGAACCAACAGGCCGGAACCAGGGAAGAAAATTCGCACCAGTTGGATTGCCAAGTCGCGCTTCTCACCTTGAAATCCCGGAGCGATTGCATCAATCAAATAGGGAGTGAAAGAGACGCCGAGAAGAACCAGGATGGAAGTGGAAAATGCTAACAGGGTACCCACTGCGCCAGCCAGACGATCCGCTTCTTCCGCCTCGTCACGAGCCAAGAGCGTGGAATAAACGGGGATAAAGGAGGCCGACAGTACCCCCTCGCCAAAGAGATTCTGGAGAAAATTAGGGATTCGAAAGGCAGCTTTGAAGGCGTCAGCGGCAGCCGAATTCCCGAAAAAATGGGCGAATACTCGCTCTCGCACAAGGCCAGCCAAGCGGCTCAGGAAAATCCCGGTAGCCACCAGAAATGCGGAGCGGCTCGTATCGTGAGTGGATTGGTTAATTCCTTCAGTCCTTGACAAAGAGGTCCAGTTTGGAGGACCGGAGTCTCAACTTCGCTACGCAAAGCAAAGCGGTCCACAGCTCAGGTTTTGGGTATCCCTTTCCAGATGGCAGAAAGGATGTCGGCTAGAAACTTGTGGTCCTGCCTCGATATGCTGGTCAAATCAATTCCTTCGGATTGCCGGAATTGCTGCGCCAGCAGATCACGCTCTTGCTCTTTCAGCCGCCGGGTTTCTTCATGGATCTTCTCCAGTTCCCGCTCCCTGGATTTCTTGAGCCCGCCATCGCGGATGAAGTTCACAATCTGCCCGAGTTCCTGGTAGTCAAACCAGCTTCCATGCTCCTTGCACCAGTCAATGACGACTCCGGAACAACCTGCGAAATTGAGTCGGTTCATAAGACTGCCACATAGAGGGCAGGGAACATACATGCGAAGGTTGTTGTCCGTCTTCTCAGTTGCCCCTGCCGGGACCGGCGAGGCCATCCCCAGCACTGCTTCCTGTTCTTCCCGTTCCTCGCAAATCTTCTGAAACGATGACTTGTCAACCCACAGTCCCCCACAGTGCCGGCATTCACTGAGATTGACACCGCCCACTTCCACTTCGACCAAGCTGACGTCGCAGCGTACACATTTCAACTGAGCAGGTCGGGCCTGAACGGCTTGGGCAGCCTCAGCTCCGCAGTAAGGACAATGCTTCATCCCCACGAAAATGGAAGCAAAACACCGCGGACAGGCCACTGTAGCCAGCGTCGAACCGCACCAGGAGCACGTTACGCTCTCGGGGCTGGCTTCACCGCCGCAGTTGGGACATTTGAGACTTCCGACTCGCTGTTCCATAGGAGCCTTATTCTGTGACAATTCATCCTTGGAATCAAGCAAGGGTGCAATTAGAAGTGGCCGCTATGATTGGCGGAAGATGTCCTGAAAGGGCGAAGGAGAAGAGCTAGGGGTTGAGCGGCGAAGAAATTCGCA
>JBGOTQ010000017.1:0-40737 GCA_041476565.1 Terriglobia bacterium
GTTTCGTCTTCGCCACCCGGACCTGCCTCTTGTTCTTCCGCGCCGTCATTCAGGACAATTTTGGCCCGATCTCCTATAGTGATTTGTGTGGTGTGTTCTTTCGCATCGCGCAGGTATTTCACTGTCACGGATTTACCCGGAGGAAGCTCTGCAACAATTGTACTCAACTCAGAACTGTCATCAGTTCGCTTCCCATCGATTTCACGGATGATATCCCCTTCTTTGATCCCCGCCTTTGCAGCCGGGCCGTCTGCCACCGTGACCTGATTGACGATAACTCCCTTGCCGTCGGGTGAGCCCAGGGCCTTGAGAGTCTTGTTGGTGGCGTTCGATTGCATGGATACACCAATCGCCCCGCGGGTCACCTTTCCGGTCTTAATCAGTTGGTTATAGACGTTGATGGCAGTGTTAGAGGGTAGGGCAAACCCGATTCCAGCGTTTCCCATGGATGGAGTCAGAATCGCGGTGTTCACGCCCACCACTTCGCCAGCCATGTTCACCAGGGGACCACCGCTGTTGCCCTGGTTAATGGCGGCATCTGTCTGGAGGAACCTCTGAAATTGTCCGCCCACAGTCGCGCGACCAGTGGCACTAATGATACCTGCCGTCACAGTCTGCTCCAAACCAAACGGGCTCCCAATAGCCAAGACCCAGTCACCCACTGAGACCACTTCTGAGTTTCCCAATTTGGCAGTGGGCAGATCGCCCTTGGCTTCAACCTTGATGAGAGCCAGGTCGGTCCGTTCATCCTTGCCGACAACTTTGGCGGGATACTCATCCCCATTGAAAAGCTTCACCTTAATAGAGTCGGCTCGCTCTACGACATGGTTGTTGGTTAGAATATAGCCCTTGGGGTCCACGATAAATCCGGATCCCAGCGCGCGGCTTTTCATATCCCTGCCCCCCGGATTATCCATGGGACCACCAAAGAACCTATCGAAGAAATCAAAGGGGTCGTCACCTTGATCCTCTCCGGGCTGGCGACGATTCACCCGTGGATGTTTGATTATCGTTTCTGTGTTGATGTTCACCACAGCCGGTTCTACCATCTTCACGACCTTTGAGAATTCAGACGACAGTTGGGTTGGAGATGGGATCGACAGGGCAGTGGCTCCGGTCGCAAACCCCACTTTTTCTGCCCGAACCGATCGATTTACAATGGTCCCGATCAGAACCCCAATCGCAAGGGTCGCAATAATCAGTGAAAAGAAAAGTAACTTCCGCTTCCTCATAGTTTCGATCATCCTTTCGAGAGTGAAATTCATGTTTTTCATTCCCTCAACATTTGTTTTTCAAAATTGGGGCAGCAAGCGACATGCCAGACTAAGGTGCGGACGGTCCCCGATACATCTCAATGACTTGCGGCGCAGGAGATGACAGCTGGGTGCCACGAAAAGCCGCATACTGCCATTTTGGCATGAGTCACCACATCCTGATGTGCAAATGTGGCACTTTGCCCAGGACAACCGAAGACAAACGGGTGTTCAGTTTCTGGTTGTGATTATGGTAATCTTGGGGAGAATTGTTGAGCCGTGTGTCTTGGGAAAGATCTAACGGTAAAGGCCAATAGGACCTACATTGAACGCCTTGGAAATGGGGATCATCGTGATGAGACGATCTGATTTTGTCTTCGGATTGGGGATTGCTGTCTTGTTATCCTTCGTCCTGACTAAAGTTGGGGGAACACAGGCCAGGAAGCCGACCAAGCCTGTCGTCGAAATAACTACACCTGCTCCCCGCCTGCCAAATGAAGAACTCAAGAAACTACAAGGTGTCCTGGAAACATCCATGGGAGAGATTGTCATTGAATTTTATCCTGAGAAGGCACCGGCCCACGTGAACTATTTTGTGAATCTCGCCAAATCCGGCTTTTACAACGGAACTACTTTTCACCGGGTTATTCTTCGCGGAATCATTCAAGGCGGGGACCCTTTGTCGAAAGACCCCACCAAGAGGGCTCTTTACGGAACGGGAGGGCTGCGGAAACTGAAGGCTGAATTCAACGACGTCCCACATATACGGGGAACCGTCTCTGCAGTGCTCTTTCCCGGGGAGCCCAACAGTGCTGGATCCCAATTTTTTATCTGCGTGTCCGATCAGCCATCCTTGAACGGGCAGTACACAGCTTGGGGGCATGTAGTTGAAGGGATGTCAGTGGTAGATAAGATTTCAGAGGTTCCCGCGGACGCTAACCAGCAGGCCAAGGAGCGGGTGGAGATCAAGAAAGCCTATATCCGCCCGATCCCGCCAATCCCGTTTGCCGAAGCCACCAAGGAAGAGATGAAGAGATTCCACGTGGTTCTGGACACGAACCAGGGCAAAATTGAATTGGAACTGTATCCTGAGGTGGCTCCAGAGCACGTACGTAATTTCCTCAAGCTCTGTAAGACGGGCCTTTACGACAATACCAGCTGGCACCGCGTTGTTCCTGGTTTCGTCATCCAAGGCGGTGATCTCAGCACTCGCATCCCACCGGTGACTCCAGAAAAGCTGTCCAAACTCCTTAAGAACCTGCAAGCCGAGATTAGCGAGCTTAAGCATGAAAAGGGAACCGTCTCTATGGCACGCGGCGAAGCCATGGATAGCGCGTCCACATCCTTTTTCATTTGCCTTGCAGCTCAGCCTTCTTTGGACGCTAAATACACCATCTTCGGAAAAGTGATCAATGGCGAGGATGTAATCGACAAGATTTCCGCTGTACCTCTGGTTGAACAGGAGAAGCCCAAAGACCGTATCAACTTGATCCACGCTGAAGTCATTGAGCAACCATAGAGAATAGGGAACAGGGGATAGGGGACAGGGCACAAGAAGAAACTCTAAATCAGGGAATCAGAGAATAGAGGACTAGGGGAAGACCAGAACTTAGTATCTCTTCCATATAGTTATCTCGCCCTTGGCTCCATTCCTCTCTTGCCCATCAAGCCTTCTACTAATTCATTTGACACTAGTTCCCTTTGTGTTAAGATCCCGCATTGTTTTGTTAGCCTTACAAGTTGGTCTCTCCTTGGGTTCGGAGTGCGTTGGTATTTCATTCGCTGCGAATACCACCGTTGGAACCAAGGCCAATCAGAGAGAGCATGAGCAGATCGGTCAAATACAAAGATGGATCAACCTCTCGGCCTCACTATTTGAGCCTTTTCGGCCGGTCACTGGTTTGACCTCGCCCAAGCGGCTCCATACAATATTAATGAGACACCTGTTAAAGGGTCTAATCGACTTGATCCTGACTTCAATGCTGAACCGAACAGGGTGAATTCCATGTTGCTTCAGTTTGCCAATGTGTTGGTTTTCCTTGGTGTGGGGGTTGCATTCATTGCATTCAGCCTCATAATGTCCAGTCTGGTGCGGCCGTCCTTGTATAGTGCTGAGAAATTGATGCCGTATGAGTGCGGCGAGAACCCGATTGGAAGTCCCTGGATCCAGTTCAACATTCGATTTTACGTTTTCGCCTTGATCTTTATCATCTTCGACGTGGAAGTAGCTTTTTTGATCCCATGGGCTGTTGTATTCAAGAAGTTGGGCTGGTTTGCTTTCATTGAAGGCTTGGTCTTTATTGCAATCCTCGCTATTGGTCTAGCTTATGTGTGGGCAAAGGGAGACCTGCACTGGGTAAGGCCCGAAGAGCGCGGGGATTGATACGTTCACTTTCAGACAGGGCATGGTCTATGAGCATATTAGAGAATAGATTCGGTGATAACTTCATTTTCACAACAGTCGACAGCCTGATTAATTGGGCTCGCTCCTCCTCCCTCTGGCCGCTGAGCTTCGGGCTGGCTTGTTGTGCTATCGAGATGATGGCTACCGGCGCTTCAAGGCACGACTGGGATCGATTTGGCATGATCCCGCGTGCAACCCCGCGGCAGGCCGATCTCATGATTGTGGCTGGGACAGTGACCCTGAAAATGGCGACACGGGTCAAGCGACTTTATGAGCAGATGGCGGAGCCCAAATATGTAATCTCGATGGGCAGTTGCGCCAACAATGGAGGTCCTTACTGGAAGCATGGTTATCACGTTCTCAACGGAGTCGACAACGTCATCCCGGTGGATGTCTATGTTCCTGGTTGCCCGCCCCGTCCTGAGGCCCTGCTTTTTGGCATTATGAAGCTGCAGGAGAAAATCATGAGAGATCGCGTTCTGCGCAAAAAGGGGGCCGCCTAGAGCCATGCAACAGGCGCCTGAGATCCTCCAAGTCCTCCAAGGAAAATTCGGAAACAAGATCCTCAGCTCAGATATGACCGCCTTAGATCCCACTATCACGGTGGCTGCTGATTCCATCGCCGAGATCAGTTTATTCCTCAAAAACAACGATGAGCTGGCCTTCGATACTTTAATGTGCCTGAGCGGAGTGGACTATAAGGGGTCAAAGGGTGAAACCGACAGGATTGAGGTGGTGTACCACCTGTTCTCAATGAGGCACCGTCACCAGATCGTGTTGAAGGTGCAACTTCCCCGCGAAGAGCCGGCGATTCCATCGGTCGAAAAGATTTGGGACATCGCAAACTGGCATGAGCGGGAGGCTTATGACATGTTTGGGGTTGAGTTCCAGGGACACAGCGATCTGCGACGGATTCTCTGCCCGGACGACTGGGTAGGTTATCCATTGCGCAAAGATTACGTTCAGCCAGAGACTTATCGAGGCATGCCGGTGGCCCCGGGCAAGCAGTTTGTGGAAATGGCCCAGGAAGGGTTGCCGGTTGGCACTGATCCCTTTCGTGAGGAATGAATTCGGGCCGTTGAGCTGGAGCATCTATGCAAGTAGAAGCCTATGTGGGCGAAGAGATGGTCCTCAACATGGGACCCCAGCATCCCAGTACCCATGGGGTGCTGCGGCTGGAATTGGAGACTGACGGGGAAATCGTCAAAAAAGTAGTCCCGCATATTGGCTATCTGCATCGCTGCTTCGAGAAGCATGCCGAAAACGTGGATTACCCTGGTGTGGTTCCTTATACCGACCGCATGGACTACGTGGCTTCCATGAACAACAGTTTTGGATATGCGCTGGCGGTCGAGAGACTCATGAGAATTGAAGTGAACGAACGGGTCAAGACCTTGCGGGTCATCATGGCGGAATTGAACCGGATTGCCAGTCACTTGCTGGCGGTGGCGACCTACGGGATGGACATCGGGACCTTCACCCCCTTCTTGCATTGTTTCATCGAACGGGAGAAGGTCCTTGACCTGTTTGAATGGACTTGTGGAGCGCGCCTTCTGTATAACTACAACTGGGTCGGTGGAGTGTCGCATGACATACCTGAGGGATTTGTGGATAAGGCGAGACAATTCCTCAGGGAATTCGAGCCCGTTCTCAAAGAACTCAACGAGCTTTTGAGCTACAACAAGATTTTTATCAAACGTACGGCAGCAGTTGGGATCCTCTCTGTCGATGTCGCCCTCTCGTACAATGTTACTGGACCCAATTTAAGAGGCTCCGGGGTCAAGTGGGATTTGCGCAAGGATGAACCCTATTCTGGATACGAAAAGTACGATTTTGAAGTGGCGGTTGGAGATGGGAGGTTCGGGCCTATAGGCTCCTGCTGGGATCGGTATTATGTCCGGGTTTGGGAGATGGCGGAGAGCATCAAGATCCTTCATCAGGCATTGGACCGCTTGCCGGAAGGTGACGTTCAAGAAAAAGTCCCCAAGAAAGTTAAGCCGCAGAAGGGGGAAACTTACGGCCGCAGTGAGGCACCCCGGGGTGAGCTCGGTTACTATATCGTCAGTGATGGGACTGGGAATCCTTACCGGATCAAGGTCAAATCGCCGTGTTTCACGGTGCTGAGTGCCTTGCCAGCCATGGCCAAGGGCGCTTTGATCGCCGACATCATTGCCATTCTTGGCAGCATTGACATCGTCCTGGGTGAGATAGACAGATAAAGGGAAGACTTCATGGATGCAATCTTCTCCTGGTTATCGAGTGGTATTCCTGCTTATGCCCGTCTTCCGGAATTGTTACAGCACTTGATCCCAATGGTTCTGGCCTGCCTGATTTGTCTCGTGGCCGCACTGCTATTCGTGTTGATGGCCAACTGGGGAGAACGCAAGATTGCCGCCCACATGCAAGACCGGTTGGGACCAATGCGAGTAGGAGGATGGCACGGCTGGGCCCAGCCCCTGGCTGACGGGGTCAAGCTGCTCCTTAAAGAAGATATCATTCCCGCCGAGGCTGACCGGTTGCTTTTCCGTGTCGCGCCCGTTCTGGTATTTGTTGGTGGTTTTGCAGCTTTCGCCGTGATTCCCTTCACTTCCAGCTTCATTGCAGCCGACCTCAATATCGGCATCCTTTACGCCGTGGCCATTACTGCACTGGGTGTCGTGGGAATCATCATGGCTGGCTGGTCTTCCAACAACAAGTATGCCCTTTATGGAGGAATGCGTGCGGCTGCCCAAATCGTCAGCTACGAGATTCCAGCCGTTCTCGCCATTCTGACCGTCATCATCCACGTAGGGAGCCTAAGCATGCAGGAGATTGTTCAGGCCCAGCGGGGAGGAGTCTGGAACTGGTTCCTCTTTCGGAACCCGTTCACTTTCCTGGCTTTTTTTGTATATTTTCTGGCTTCTCTAGCTGAAGTGAACCGGACCCCATTTGACATACCGGAAGCCGAATCAGAATTGGTGGCCGGATACCACACCGAGTACAGCGGTATGCGATTTGCCTTTTTCTATCTGGCCGAATACGCCAACATGCTTCTGGTAAGCTGCATTGCCACTACTCTTTTTCTGGGCGGATGGACCGGGCTCCTGTCCAAGCCTTTGCTGCCGGGAGTAATCCTCTTCATGACCAAGGCATTGTTCCTGGTCTTCGTGCAGATGTGGCTGCGGTGGACTCTCCCAAGGCTGCGAGTGGATCAATTGCTCCACATGTGTTGGAAAGTACTGCTGCCGATTGCCTTTGTTCTGGTGATGGGCTCCGGAATTCTGGCGCTGAAGTGATAATGGAATCGAAGAAACAAGCGGGCACCGCCGTGATTTCGGCGTGATGACGGGTTGGATGAACCGCCGCTGACCCAAACTCAAAGGAGTTGAAATGAAGCAGTATTTCAAAGATATATTCGAGTCGGTTTGGACGATCCTCCTGGGAATGAAGGTCACCATCAAACATTTCATGGGCAGGAACAAGACCCTACAATATCCCAGTGAAAAGTGGAACCTCCCGGAGAGATCGAGGATGCGATTGTTTAACAAGATTGAAGACTGCATCGGGTGCGGCCAATGTGTCCGGGCTTGTCCTGTCGACTGTATATATATGACCACCGAAAAGCGAGGCAAAGACGAACTTCCGATTTATGCTTCTGATGGGACTCCCATCAAGCTGCGAGTCCCCCAGTTTGACATTGACATGTCGTTGTGCTGTTACTGCAACTTGTGTACATATCCATGCCCGACCCATTGCCTCTTGATGACCCGGGAATATGAGTTTGCGGTTTACAGCAAGCAGGAATTTCTCTATCGCTTTGCCAAGGACAAGCCCCTGGCGCCGCCTAAGCCGGCTCATCATGCAGCACATGCCGCTCCGGGCCCATGACTCAAGCGGATGATCTGAGATCTGTGATTTTGGACTTTCAATTCCGGAGAACAGACTTGAGACAGAGTCTGCAAAGAAATCGGCCCGCCCGGGGGAGGCTACACTGATGAGTTCTGCTGACATCCTTTTTCTTGTGGTTGCCTTAATCACGGTAGGCTCCGCAGCCGTGGTTGTGTTTTCGTCGAGTTTGATTTACTCGGCTTTTTCCCTGTTGGTTACCTTTTTTGGAGTGGCTATCATTTACGTCTATTTGGGCGCAGATTTCTTAGCGGCGACTCAAGTTTTGATATACGTGGGCGGGATTCTAGTCCTCCTTTTGTTTGGTGTCATGCTCACCCATCGCCTCTACAACCTGAATTTGAAGACCGAGACCTTCCAGAACCTTCCCGGGATGATCATCTCCCTACTTATGTTTGTCTCATTGGCCCTGACAGCGACTCAGACCCAATGGCATACGGTCAGCGAGAAGCCCAGGTCTCCGACAACGGAAGCCATCGGGATCCTGTTCATGACCGATTATCTCTTGCCTTTTGAAGTGGCTTCAGTGCTCTTGTTGGTGGCACTTATCGGGGCGGCGATGCTGGTAAGAAGGAGGACAGATCTTTGATTACGCTGCAACATTATTTGCTCGTCAGCGCAGCTCTCTTTTCCTTAGGGATCTTCGGTGTATTGACTCGCAAGAATGCTGTCAATGTCCTGATGGGCATTGAGTTGATCCTGAACTCGGCTAACATCAATCTTGTTGCATTCTCCCATTACAATTCTGCCAATATGGACGGACAGATTTTTGCCATCGTGGTGATTGTGGTAGCCGCTGCCGAGGTGGCAGTGGCACTGGCACTCGTGTTGACCTTATACCGGCTGTTGAAGACTGTCAATCTTGACCAAGCCGACATTCTTAAGAGGTAGATACTTCCATGGTCATGGATAATCTCCAGAGTCTGCGCTACAGCCTCCCGGAACTAACCCTGTTTGTAGCTGCCTTGATCGTGGTCTTGGTCGATATTTCATTGAAATCGCAACGGCGGTTCCTCAACCCCTTGCTGACCCTGTTGAGCCTGATCTTGGCAGGATATTTTTCTTTGCGCGGAGGAGCGGCAGATGCCGGTTTGTTCCAAGGCATGCTGGCTACTGACAGTTTTGCCCAGTTCTTCAGGTTGCTGCTAATTTTGGCAGGCTTCCTGGTTGTCGTTGGATCACTGGATTCCGACGAATTGTCGACAGTTCACACTGGTGAGTTCTTTGTTTTGCTTTTGGTGGTGACTGCTGGAATGATCCTTATGACCAACTCCACCAATCTGGCGATGCTTTACCTTTCTTTAGAACTGGTGTCTTTGACTTCTTACATCATGGTCGGCTATTTGCGCACGGACCGTCTGTCTAATGAAGCCGCGCTGAAATACATCCTGTTTGGCGCGGTTTCAACGGGTGCCATGTTGTACGGATTCTCGCTGCTCTATGGAATGACGGGCACTCTGAACCTGTATGCGATCCGCGATACCTTCATGAGTCAGGGCGTGAGCAGCTTTAACCAATATACCTTACTCCTGGTCGTGCTTCTCATCATGGCTGGGTTTGGTTTCAAGACAGCGGCCGTCCCTTTCCACTTCTGGTGTCCGGATGTTTATGCGGGCGCTCCTACACCCGTGACAGCATTTCTCTCGGTGGCCCCCAAGGCCGCCGGTTTCGGAATTTTGGTCCGTTTCTTTTTCAGTGGCATGTCACAGGCGACCGGGACGCAGTGGAACATAATGCATGGTCTCAACTGGCCGGTCATTCTGGTTGGGATCTCTGTCCTGACTATGACGCTGGGAAATATTGCTGCACTCACCCAAAACAATCTTAAGCGGATGCTGGCCTATTCCAGCATTGCCCATGCCGGATATATCATGATGGGAGCGGTTGTCTTGACCGAGGTGGGGCTGCGATCCATGCTCGTCTACCTGTTCGTTTATCTCTTTATGAATCTTGGGGCCTTTTTGGTGGTCACCGTAATTTATAATAGCGATAAGACCTTCGAAATCGACGACTATGCCGGCCTGTTGCGGCGGTCTCCGTTTCTGGCTGTGGCCATGAGCATTTTTCTTTTGTCCCTGATCGGAATCCCTCCCTTTTCAGGGTTCTTGGGGAAACTTTATGTGTTCGGTGCAGTGATCGACCGGGGGATAATCTGGCTGGCAGTTGTTGGCAGCCTCAATGCGGCTGTCGCGGCCTACTACTACATGAAGGTTATGAAGGCAATGATCCTGGACGAGGGGGACAACAGTTTGCCGCCGCTGAAAATCTCCCCGATTAACCTATCGCTGCTAGTGGCGTTGCTCCTTCCTAATATCCTACTCGTCGTTTTTTGGAACTCCATCGACCGATGGGTAACAGCCTCAGTGAAGCTTTTCAACAACAGCCTCTGAGGCCTTATCGGTTAGTATTACTCTGTTAAGTCCTGAAGCCAATCTTCACGGGCGGGACGCCCGTGCCACGTGGCATGGGCATCTTGCCCATGTGGCGCTGTCGTCAAAAGCGCGAGGTATGCGCCACCCGATCACGACTTAACAAAGTAATACTAGAAGTTGTACCTTTCCCGCAGGACTCTGGCTCGATCCCGGCTCAATGGCAGGCAGACTCGGTCCAAACCGGACAGGTAGATGTCGAAAACACCGCTTTCCGCAGGGACAATCTCCTTAATACGATTCAGGTTGACTATTGTGGAACGGTGAGACCGGAAAAAGATCTGCTCATCCAGGATTTCCTCGATCTCGGCCAGAGTGTAACTTGTCCAATATTCGCCGCTCTGGGTCATCACAACGGTAACCCCCTGCTCGGAACGGATGAAATAAATCTCGCCCGGGTTCATCAAAACGATCTTCTTGCCACGCCGCAAGGGAATATGTGGTGGAAGGGTTTTCGGTTTCCCCATGCTTAAGAACAGAGCCCGAATCTTCTCGTAATCGAGGGGAGCCTTCCTGTCCTCTTGGTCGATCTTCTCGATAGCCTGGCGCAGCCGCGCTTCGTCGATTGGCTTCAAGAGGTAATCCACCGCGTTGACCTCAAATGCCTCCACCGCGTATCGGTCATATGCGGTTACAAAAATCACTTGCGGTTTGGGATCCAGCGTCACAGCCCGCACTACTTCAAACCCGTTGAGACCAGGCATTTGGATATCGAGAAACACGAGATCGGGTTTCTTCTCTTCGATCTTCTCGACAGCCTGGACTCCATCGGCGGCTTCATCTACCACCTCGATCTGCGAGAAAGACTTAAGCAGTTTTTTCAGAGATACGCGAGAGGCCTTTTCGTCATCGACAATCATGGTACGAATCATAGAAATTTCCTCCGGGCTTGGGTTTGATTCTATCAAGCATTCCGTCATCATGAAAGCCCTTCATGACCCCTTCTGGGTTTGCCGAACGCCCGGGTTTTCAATATAATGTATTCAGTGAGAGTTCAGGGTCATGGCAGGACTTGCGGGGCAAATGGTTCTTCATCACGATCCCGCCTTACAACGAGGTTCTGACATTAGATGGATTGCAAAGATGGAGCCCTGACTCACCTGTCATCGAGGACTATGGGCCAGACGTTAGCGGAAAAGATATTCTCCAAGCATTGCGGAAAAAACGTCCGCGCAGGAGATTTCGTGCTGGCGGATCTCGACCTGGTGATGGCCCATGATACGACCTGTGCATGGGCATTGGAGCCGTTCTATCAAATTGCAACCAGGGTTTTTGATCCCAAGAAAATTTTCATTCCTTTCGACCATGCCTTTCCCAGTCCCAATGTGGCGATGGCAAAGCTGCAGGCGGAAATCCGAAAGTTTGCAGCGGAGCAGGGAATTCCTGTCACCACAGATGGAGTTTGTCACCAGTTGATGTCTGAACGCCTGATCATCCCGGGCAACCTGATTCTAGGGGCTGACTCCCATAGTCCTACGGGAGGCGGACTGGGGGCATTAACCATCGGCGTAGGTTCGACGGATGCGGCCATCGCCATGGCCTCCGGCAAGTGCTGGTTCCGAGTGCCAGAGACCATTCAGATTGAAATCTCCGGAAATCTTCCTTTTGGTTGTTATTCAAAGGACGTCGTTCTCATGGTGGCCAGGGAATTGGGGCCTGATGGAGCAAACTACCGTGTCATTGAATACGGGGGAGAGACAGTCCGAAACTTTAACGTGCCGGCACGGTTGACTTTAACAAACATGAGCGCCGAAATGGGAGCTAAAGCAGCCATCGTTGCTCCAGATGACCAAACGCGCGCCTATTTGCAGGAGAACGACCGCCTGGTGGAATTTGAAGAATTGCGGAGTGATCCGGATGCCCGCTCCACACAGAATCTGACTTTTGACGTTTCTGACTTGACTCCTATGATTGCCTGTCCGCCAGACATCGATAATGTGGTTCCAGTAGAAAACCTGGAATCGGAGAAGATTAGAGTCGACCAAATCTTCATCGGGTCTTGTACGAACTGTCGGATTGAAGACTTAGAAGAGGTTCACCGCATCTGGAAAGGGAGAACGTTAAAATATGGTGTTAGGGTTATTATCACTCCCGCTTCGAAAAGAGTGTACCTGCAGGCTTTGCATCGAGGATTCATCGAACAGTTCATAAATATGGGTGCTGTCGTCTCGAGTCCTGGATGCGGTCCTTGTCTGGGGCGGTCCGGGGGGGTGTTGTATGACAATGAGGTGTGCGTGTCCACGAGCAACCGGAATTTTGAAGGTCGGATGGGAAGCCCCAAGGCCAGAATTTACTTGGCCAGTCCTGCCACTGCCGCAGCTTCTGCCCTGACCGGGATGATCACGGACCCACGAAACTTTCTATGAGGACAACTCTGAGTTGCGATGAATTGGAAATTTGGGGATAACATCAACACCGACCTCATCACCCCAGGCCGCTACAACATTACAACCGATCCGGATGAACTGGCCAAAGCCTGTTTTGTCGAGTATCGCCCGGAGTTTCGCCTTAAGGTTCAGCTAGGAGACTTTGTCATTGCCGGAGAGAATTTCGGGTGCGGCAGCTCCCGGGAAACTGCACCCATTGCTTTGAAACACTCGGGAATTCAGGCTGTGTTGGCCAAATCATTTGCCCGCATCTTCTTCCGTAATGCCATTAATCTCGGCCTTCTTTGCCTCGTAGCTGACACCAACGGGATCGATGAGAAGGACGAGTTGGAATTGAACCTAAAGGATCAGATCTTAAGAAACAGTTCCAAAGGGAAAGAAGTCACTGTTCACATTCCGGGCATGATGCTTCGTCTTTACCAGGAAGGCGGCATCGTCCAGTATCTGAAGAAGAATGGCCTTTCTGCCTTATCCAATCTGGAAAAGTTCTGATTAGAAGCAGGATTCTTGAGCCACTTGACAAGAAAGCCTCGGGCCGTCATCTTGACGATCAGTGATTCCGCCTTTCGGGGTGAGCGTGAAGATCTCTCTGGCCCAGCAGTTCAACGTGAGTTGGGGCAACTCGGTTGTGACGTATTGGAAATGCTAATTGTTCCTGATGAATTGGGTCAGATCAGGGACCAACTTATCCTCTGGTCTGATCGAGAAGATATTGACCTAATTGTTACCACAGGAGGAACCGGCTTATCACCACGGGACGTTACCCCAGAAGCCACGGCGGCGGTTGTCGAGAGAGAGGTGCCCGGACTAGCTGAGCTGATGCGTCAGGAAGGCATGAAATCTTCACCGCGCGCTGTCCTGTCAAGAGCCAAGGTTGGGATCCGAACCAAGACGCTAATTGTAAATCTTCCTGGTAGCGTGAGGGGAGTCAGTGAGAGCCTCCGTGCTTTGGCCCCAGTCTTGTCTCATGCGTTAGAAGTAGTCTCTGGAACCTCGTCGCGGTGTGGGGATTAAAAGTCAGGAGGGCTTGCGGGACTGGATCGGGATAGACAGGATTGCAGGATGCCAGAGATTTGACTAAGCGGAAAAAGCGGCTTGCTCGTGAAGAAGATCGGCACGGTGACACAAGGTTGACCGTGTCAAAAAAAAATCCCACAGGAACTGTGGAAAAACCTGTGGAAATAATGACCCAATTTCCCCAAGGATTAAGTTATTAAAGGAAAAACAGCAGATTGCACATGAAATGTTCATTCTGTAAATTAAAGATAGAAAATGACTTATTGTGTACTGCTTTTGTTTTCAATGATTTCTAGACTCAAGACATTAATTCCCGCGATGCTCGGCACTTTTCCACAAATGGGTCCTCAAGAATCCCTACTGACAGGGTTTTATGGGGCATCGCGGGTGAAGTCCCTGATCCTGTTTGATCCCGCGGAAAACCCAAAGCTGGACAAGCCTATCTGCGGGTAATGTGGCGTCCAGATCCACGGGTCCTTTGGTTCTTACTCCTCCTTAGCCAGCTTCTGCTTGTATCCCCTGGGAATCTCGAACAACATCGTATCCAAGCCTGCCCTGGACAGACTCTTTAATTCCGTGGTCATTTGCATCAAATTTGCGGTGGCAGTAGTCGTTCCTGAGGGAGTAGTACTCGTTTCCACCGGACTGTTTTCCTGCGTTTGGGTTTGAGTTTCCTCCTTCTTTTTTTTATGGCCGAAGCCTCCCAGGCCGCCCAGTACTTTACCAAGATTTGTAGGCAATTGAGGCACCGTGGTCTGGGTATCCTTCGATTGCGATTTTTGAGTGTCCTGTTTTGGCGGCGGTTGCTGGCTGTCCGGCGGTACAGTGCCGCTCATTTTCATGGACAAAACCGATAAAACAGGCACCCCGTCCATTTTATCAACATTCGCCTGCATGGCTGCAAGTCCCTGGCCCATCCGAGGATCCTGAAGACCAGCCATAGCAGTCTTCATCTGTTCGACTAACTCAGGAGATGCCATCTTCTGGGCGTACTTTATATTGAAAGCTCGTTCCTCTTCCCACCCACTGATATCCTTGGTCATCCAGACGTCACCATCCATTCCGAGGTCACTTTGGTTCTTGGTCTTTTCATCCTGCGCTTCGATTTGAAAAGACATCAAGAAGCGTTTGGCATTGAATCCGTTGATGATTTTTGATTCGCCCGTGTCTTTGACCGTTATCTTGGGCTGGACTTTGACGTCGCTAGGTGGAGGTGGAGGCTGGGTCTGGCTCACCTGAGCGCGTCTCTGTTTAGCCTCCTGCATAGCCTTGGCTACCTGCTCGCGCAACTGCTCAAAAGTGATGACCGTATAGGTCTTTTTCTTGTGGTCAATGTTGATGATCTGGTCCCGGTCGAGGCATACGATCTCAGTGGTGGTGAGCTCACTTCCCATATAGTGGTCCGTCCGTTTGCAATCGCCCTTCAGGTAATGGGTCGTGCTCTGGTTGTCCAAACCTTTTGCTCCGAAGAACCCCACTATTTTGGTCATGCTTTGCATCATGCCGCCGGTTATTTTTGTCGTTTCTTCGTATTTTAGATCAGCACGTAACTCTGAGCCAATCATCAACCAGATGCCCAATATACCTAACAACATTTCCATGTGCTTTGCCGGTCGCAACATAATCCTCCTTTTTCCCGTGTTGCTCATTTGCCTGCACGTTGACAATCGGTGCTCCCTGGATAGGGGGCACTGGAAGCCCAACAAGTGCGGTGGTGCCTTGGGAACCAATGAAAGGAAACGACGTCGGCCTCAGTCCTTGAACAGCTTATTAAATGAAGTTCTAACCTCGCGGACAGAATCCCTCCCGAGCCTCCCTCCGCCGCTCTCTACGCCGGGCTGAAAATAATCGCAATAATTCGCCTTTTCCTTGTCACGAACCCATTCAACCTGAGGTTCACGACACTCATTATGGGCATTAGGATCATAGAAACGGCAATTTCGACACACGTGAAGATCGTAGTCACAGTTTGGGCAGCTGTCACTGCTGAGAATTCGGGTTGCACCCGCAACCTCAATCTCTGTTCCGCATTTCCAACAGGTCATAAGCACACCTCGTAATAACACCGGATTGCTTCAACAAGAGAAGGGATATCATACCGTTGCGGCTGTACGGACACTGTCAGGCCATGCTCTACTACCGTCCTGGAAGTGACTGGTCCGATGCTGGCGATGGCCACGTTCCCGAGAAGCTCACTGAGAGGTCTCGGCGCCATTAGTTCTGCCAGGCTCGCCACGGATGAGGAGCTAGTGAAGGTGACCATATCGACCGGACTCTCTTTGATACTCCGTAAAAGCGCTTCTTTGTTACTGTAGGCTGGGACCGTCCGGTAAGCTTCAAGCACATCGACCTCAGCTCCCCATGAGCGTAACGTCTCAGGGAGAACATCACGGGCTTTCCTTGCCCGTGGGATGAGAACCCGGCTCCCCTGGAAGACCCGGTCCTTTAAGCTATCCAGCAATCCCTCAGCCCGAAACTCGTCGGGAATAATTTGCGGAAGCAGACCCAGCGAGATAATTTCCTTCCCGGTGCTTGCTCCTATGGCGGAAATCTGGATTCTGTGGAGGTCGCGGAAATCCCTCCCAACCAGTTTCCAGCGGTCGAAGAATCGCTTTACCCCGTTGACACTAGTAAACAGGAGCCATTCATACCGCTCGATTTGGTGTATGGCTTCGTCTAAGGGTTCCCAGGAATCAGGATCACAGATTTCAATAGTAGGAAGAGAAATCACCTTGGCACCCAGTTGGCCAAGTTGTTGCCCGAAGTCTTCAGACTGCTCCAGAGGACGTGTAATCAGGATTCGCCGTCCAATTAGAGGAGGGGTCTCAAGCCTATTCAATTTCTCATGCATCCCACCTAACTCCGGTCCGAAAGATAATCCTATCCTCCAAGGTGATTGCGCTTTAAATCCGGTTGAAGATAGCATCAACCACAGATTGGGCGCCTGCCGATAGCATCTTTTCTGCCAGCTTGTGGCCAACAGCTTGGGCTTCAGCGAATCCTTCGATTTTGGCTTCCTCGCTGCCGCGGAAAAGCTGGAGGCCGTCGGGAGTGGCGATCACCCCCTGGATCCGAAGCTGGTGGCCCTCTGTCTGAGCATATCCAGCAATCGGGACTTGGCATCCCCCACCCAACCTTTTCAGAAAAGCCCTTTCCGCTTCCGCGGCCAACTGTGTTTCTGGATGATTTAGCCTTTGGACCTTCTCAAGGACGAAAGCATCGTCGGTACGGGTTTCAATGCCCAGAGCACCCTGCCCAATAGCCGGGC
This sequence comes from Terriglobia bacterium, assembly GCA_041476565.1. GTDB lineage: Bacteria > Acidobacteriota > Terriglobia > Versatilivoradales > Versatilivoraceae > DATKMG01. The sequence goes on from JBGOTQ010000017.1 coordinate 16,644, forward strand.
ATAGCTCATCGATGGGGATCAAAGCGGTGATAAGGTCCGCATGCCCAAGGCGGATCAAGCCGGCAGAGGCCAGCACAATCCCGTCATATTGATCTGTCTCCAGCTTGCGGAGTCGTGTGTCCAGGTTACCGCGAAGATTCAAGATTCTTAGATCACGGCGCAGATGCAACAGTTGAGATTGGCGGCGCAAGCTGCTAGTGCCGATGCGCGCCCCGTTGGGAAGTGCGGCGAGACTGTCGAACCGGTTGGACACGAAGGCGTCCCTGGCGTCCTCACGCGCAGTGATGGCGGCGAGACAGAGGCCCAACGGTAGCTGAGTGGGGAGATCTTTCAAACTGTGAACTGCTAAGTGAATCCTCCTCTCCAGCAGAGCCTCCTCAATCTCCTTGGTGAACAGCCCTTTTCCTCCGATCTGGCTCAAGGGGGCATCAGCGATGACATCCCCCGACGTCTTAATGATTTTGACCTCTACGGAGAGGTCAGAAAAACTGCGCTCAAGTGCGATCTTGACCCAATTTGCCTGGTTGAGTGCCAACCGGCTGCCGCGAGAACCTATGATGAACTGCTCCCTTGCCATTACCGATCCTTCAAGCCTAGCATCCGTTTGATGGCTTCGATCTGATCAGCCCTGGCCGGATCCTGGCTAAGTAACTTGAGCTCCGCGGTGGGACCATGCAAGATTTTGTTCAGCAGACTGCTTGTCAGATTCTGAAGGGCTGACTCCTGCTCTGCCGACAAGGCTCCCATGTGTCTCCTGTTCTTCTCTAATTCCTCCTTGAAGACGGTTTCCCAATGGCGTCGCATGGATACGATGGTTGGGGTGACATCCAGCGCCCGGATTTGATTCATGAAGGCCGCAACCTCTTCCTTGACGATCTCCTCGGCATGGACAGCTTCTTTCTGGCGCTGCTTGAGATTGGCATCAACGACATTCCGCAAGTCGTCGATATCGTAAAGGAAAATGTTGTTAACCCGGTTGATTTCGGGGTCGACATCGCGTGGCACAGCAATATCAATAATGAAGACAGGGCGAGTTTTGCGCAGATGAATGATCCTCTCGCCGTCGGCCCGATTCAATATGAAGGAGGGCGAACCCGTAGAGCTGATGATGATGTCGGCCCGCTCGATGTGCCGAAAGAGTTCCTCGGGCGGGATGGCTTCACCCTTAAAGACCCTTGCCATCTCCACGGCTCGCTGGTAGGTTCGATTCCAGACCAGGACGTGAGAAATCCCGCTGGAAGTGAGGTGGCGGGCCGCCAGTTCGCTCATCTTCCCGGCCCCCAGTATAAGAACAGTCTTCCCAGTTAACTCGTTGAAGATTTTCTTGGCCAGTTCCACTGCGGCATAGCTGACGGAAACCGCCGACGTGGCAATCCCAGTCTCACTCCTCACTCGCTTGGCTACCGAGAAGGCCCTGTTCAGCAAGGCATTCAAATGGTGGGCCACCGTCCCAACCGCCTGGGCCGTTTGAAAGGCAGACTTGACCTGTCCTAGAATCTGTGGTTCTCCAAGGACCATGGAGTCCAAACTGGAAGCAACTCTGAAGATATGACGCACGACATCAACCTGGGTGAAGTCATACAAATGATTCTGGATCAGATCCATCCTCAATTTGTGGAAGCTGCAGAGAAAATTTCGTGCCCTTTGAACCGCGTCATTGCTCTGCAGACCATGCACCAGAACCTCCACACGATTGCAGGTTGACAGAATCATACCCTCTTCAAAACGATAGTAGGTCGTGAGTTCCTGCAGGGCTTCGGGCAGCAGCGCCTCGGGAAAATAAAGCCTCTCGCGAACCTCTACCGGGGCCGACTTATGATTGGCACCCACCAAGACGAGATTCATTGCACGTTACGAATAAAGGGATGTGCTGTTCCCTGGATACGCGTTCCAATAAATGTTATCAACACAAAAAGGAATCCAACAATGGACATCCATGCTGCCCGTCGACCCCGCAGACCTGCCGAAAGGCGGTAGTGAATCAGGATGGCGTAAATCAACCACGTCATAAAGGACCACACCATCTTGGGGTCCCACCCCCAGTATCTCCCCCAGGCCCGGCTGGCCCATATGGAACCAGCTACAATCCCGATGGTCAACAATGGGAAGCCAAAACTGAGGGACCGGTAGCCCAAATCATCGCAGATTTCCAACGAAGGCAATCGGTAGTAGAAGGCTTGGGGACGCTTTCTCTTGAGTTCCTTTTCCTGGATCAGATACATAATGCCCGCAGCAAAGGCCAGGAAGAACGCGGCATACCCAAAGAACGTGGCCGGAATATGAATATAAAACAAGAAGCTGTGGAAAGCCTCGGGTTGGGGCGACGACGGAGTCGAAACTAGATTGGCAGCCAAGGTCAAAATGAAGACCAGCGGGAATACGAATACACTTAAAGACTCCAGGCGGTAGCGCGCGTAGGTCAGGAGAAACGCCAGGACGATGACAAACGCGAAAAAAGAGAACGCTTCATGAACGTTAGTCACCGGCAGGTGCTGCGTTTCCCGCCATGCAAAGAAAATCGAAAGAGCATGGCAGCAAAGGCCCGAGTAAATTCCTAACAACGCCACCCTAAAAAGTGTCTTTTTGCGGGTAATGATAGTGAGAAACGAATGAACTAATCCAACCGAATAGAATGCAATAGTGAGGAGCAAGAAGAAAGTGCTCATATCTGCGATCAGGAAAGACGACAACAGGTGCTTATTGAACAGGCAGTTCCGAAGCGAATCTCATGCAACGGTCCAGCATTGAGTGAGGGCCGAGCAGGTGACTCCTGCCATCCTGCCAGGCCGGGACCCGGTTCGATTTCAAAGACTTCACGGAGTTCACTGCTCCCCAAAAGCGCATGAATCTGACTCAACACGATCTCAACCATTATACTATTGCCATAGACGTTTTCACAAGGTCCGGTCTTTGTCTGAGGGCCCGTCAAAGTTGGTTCAATTAGGGACTGGAGGACTTGCTTCGTCGTTCAGAGTTCGCGCTTCAGCATGTCGAAAACTAAAAGTCGAACTCTAATCGGCATTCGTTGATTTTGACGGGACCCCGGGCTCTCTGGCTTTGCCGGACCGTCTAGAGTTTTGACGGCATCTGTGTTAAGCTCCTGTCGTAAAATTGCAGTGCCGATGCCGCTGCGGCCATCCAGGTGGAGTCTTACCCGACCGAAATTGTCCGCTCTACTGATGCCATTGACCCACTGCGTGATTTCCCCGTAGAAGGAGACTTGTATTGCCCGATATTGCCTCGTTTGGCTTATATATGGTGGTGTTCCTCTTCTCCCTCAGTTTTCACGAAGCGGCGCATGCCTGGGTGGCAGAACGACTGGGGGACCCCACCGGGCGATTGCTGGGCAGAGTGACCCTAAACCCACTTCCGCACATCGACTTGCTTGGGACCCTGATCTTTCCGGCTGTGGGTTTCTTTGGCGGAGGGATCATGTTCGGCTGGGCAAAACCAGTGCCGTGGAACCCGCTGAACGTCAAGGACCGGCGACAGGCGGATATCTGGATCTCAGCGGCAGGGCCTCTCAGCAATCTGCTTTTGTTGGTTGGATTCTTGATTATGACGAAAGCCTTCCAGGGATACTTCCAGGCGGGTACAGCAGTGATGGGTGGCAGTCTCGACCCCGTTTACCGAATGTGCATAAAAGGGGTACAGATCAATTTCATCCTGGCGCTTTTCAATTTCCTGCCTATACCTCCGCTGGATGGCAGTTGGATTTTGCCCCATTTCTTACCTGCGGATTTGGCTCGAGCCTATGAGAAGCTCAGACCTTATGGATTTCTGATTCTGCTTCTGTTTGTATACCTTGGGTTATTCAATTTAATCCTGGCACCGTTCTGGAGGATCCTACTCGCCGTCATCTAATCCGAACAGCTCAATAGTCGTGCCGATAGAAAGACCTAACTCTACAATTGGGTACAAAAATCATGTCGACGGAAACCACAACACGGAAGCGGGTACTGAGCGGAATGCGGCCCACCGGAAAGTTGCATTTGGGCCACGTGGTCGGGGCTCTTGCCAATTGGGTCAAATTACAGGATCGGTATGAGTGCTTCCATTTTATCGCCGACTGGCACGCGCTAACCTCCGATTTCGCTGATCCTTCAAGGATTAGAGAAAACCGCATCGAAATGATGGTAGATTGGTTGGCGGCAGGCTTGGATCCTAACAAGTCAGTCATGTTTGTACAGTCCAGCATTTTGGAGCATGCCGAACTCCATCTGCTTCTTTCGATGATTACGCCTTTGGGGTGGCTGGAGCGTGTGCCGACATACAAGGAGCAACGAGACAATATCACGGACAAGGACCTCGGGAATTACGGATTTCTTGGCTACCCGGTCTTGCAGGCGGCAGACATCTTGATCTACAAGGCCAACTTTGTGCCGGTAGGGGAGGACCAGGTACCTCATGTTGAGTTGACTCGGGAAATCGCCAGGCGCTTCAACGCGTTCTATGGTCCTGTTTTCCCTGAACCGGAGGCGCTGTTGACACCGATCCCCAGGCTCCCGGGCACGGACGGACGAAAGATGAGTAAAAGCTATGGCAATGACATCTCGCTATCAGATAGTACCGAGGTCATTACCGAAAAAATCAAGAGAATGATGACCGATCCAGCCAGGAAACGGAGAAGTGACACAGGAAACCCGGAGATCTGTCCGGTTTTTGACTACCACCGGATTTATTCACCTCCTGAGACCATTGCCGAAGCGGATCATGGCTGCCGCACTGCCGGGATAGGTTGTCTGGACTGTAAGAAGTGGATGACCGACAACCTGCTGACGGAAATCTCGCCTCTTTTGACGCGCCGCAAGGAGTACGAAGGGCGCAAGGAAGAGATCCTTAATATCATTGTGGAAGGAAATCAGAAGGCACGAGCCGTTGCCGAGGATACCATGGCCACCGTCAGACGCGCGGTGCAGCTGGATTAGGGAGTGCGAGCATGGATGAGCAGTTGAAGGTACACCTGCCCGCCTATGATGGGCCCCTGGATTTGCTGCTGGATCTGATTCGCAAGCAGCAGATCGACATCAGCGATATCCCCATCGCCAGGATTACTGAGCAATATCTAGCGTATCTACGAATGATGGAAGAAATGGATATCAATCTGGCTGGGGAATTCCTGCTCATGGCAGCCACTCTGATCCTCATCAAATCCAGAATGCTCCTCCCGCCGGATCCGCTCCAAACTGATGGAGAGGTCGTCGATCCAAGGGCGGAACTGGTACAGCGCCTGCTTGAACACGAAAAGTTCAAGAACGCAGCCCAGATGCTTCACCAGAAACAGATCGTCGAGAGTTCCACCTGGACCGTATCCGGAATGAGAGCTTTTGAGCCGCGACCCGAGGAGCCGGAGATCCAGGTCACTCTGTTTGATTTAGTCTCGACCTTCAGGAAAATTCTGGAAAGGGCCAAGCTCCAGGTTCTTTATGAAGTGGAACGCGACGAACTCAACATTGCTCAAGTGATTGATAAGATTCGATGGCTGTTCGAGCGGTCCAACGGCACAATCAGCGTGGACGAAATATTCCTGGCCTTTCGCAACAAGAGGAACCTGATTGTAGCCTTTCTCGCCATTCTCGAAATGACCTACTTCAAGGCCATTGTCCTCTTCCAGCGCAAGACCTTCGGTGAGATCATCGCCCGGCGGCAAGAAAACTTCCAGCAGGTTTTGTCTCAAATGGAGCAGTGGATGAGTTCGGAAAAAATGGTAACGACTCACGGCTCGCTGGCGGTCGGGAAAACGACGGCATAATGACAGAAGACGAACTGAAACCAATCATCGAAGCGCTGATCTATGTGACCGAAGAACCAATCAGCGAGGATACACTGGTCGAGTTACTCGGTAAAGACAGTAAGGAATCCATAAGGAATGCCGTTCGCCAACTGGTCCAGCAGTACCAGTCCCGAGAACATGGTATCGAGATCAAAGAAATTGCCGGTGGTCTGAAGATGGCCACTAAGCCGGAACACCACGAGTGGGTTGGCAATTTGATCAAGCACCAGACCCCTCCAGTCAAACTTTCCTTGGCGGCGCTGGAAACCCTGGCGGTAGTTGCCTACAGACAACCCGTTACTCTTCCTGAAATCCAAGAGGTTCGGGGAGTGAATGCCGGGGCCGTAATCAAGACCCTCGCTGAAAAAAGGCTGGTGACCACAGCCGGTCGCAAGAATGTTATCGGGAGACCGATTCTCTATAAAACCACCAAGGAGTTCCTGATTCATTTTGGGCTTAAGGACCTCCACGACCTCCCCAGCCTGGAGGAATTTGAGGAATTGGCGCAGGCTGGGTTTGGAGAGGAGGCAGTTCATAACGTTGGGGGGAAAGAGCCGATTGTCTCCGACGAATTGGTGAGGGGCACATCCACGAGTCGCGCTCTTCAAAATGTGGAGGATCAGGATGGGGAAGCCCCTCTTGAGGGCGCTGAGTCTGTGGAAGAACGGGCTCTCGAAGGGGAGACATCGGACATGTGCCCGAACGATGGGAGTGGTGAGGCGGATAGCTCGGGTCTTGAATCCCAAACAGCGGCTCCCAATAGAGATACTGACAGAACTTCTTCCGGGTCGGAAGAATCGGCTTCGCACCCATTTCCTTCTCCTGGCCTCGCGAAGGCTTGATCGGACTCCAGACAGCAGATATGGCATTTTGTCACCCGGACAGGCAAAAGCCAACGGCCCAATCCGCAAACTCAATGGTTCTAACTCCTGTGTTGGAAAGACTTCACAAGGTTATTGCTCAAGCTGGCATCTGTTCGCGCCGCAAGGCGGAAGAGTTGATCCAGGCCGGTCGTGTATCGGTGAACGGGGAAACGGTCACCCAGTTGGGTACTAAGATCGATATCGCAACCGACCACGTCCGAATCGATGGCAAGCCCCTCCGGACCTCGCAGTGGAGAGTGTATCTGCTGCTTTACAAACCGAAGGGATACGTTTGCACACTTTCCGATCCAGAGGGGCGTCCGACGGTGAAAGACCTGATCCGTGGGGTTGCTCAACGAATTTACCCTGTCGGGCGGTTGGATTACCACAGCGAGGGGTTGTTGCTGCTGACAAATGACGGGGAATTCGCCAACGGGATTGCCTCAGCAGGGGAGCATTGTCCCAAGACCTATCTGGTGAAAGTCAGAGGTACACCAATCTCCAGCTCTCTGGAAAAGCTTTCCAAAGGCATCTTGTTGGATGGCCGCGTTACGGCGCCGTGTCGAATCCGCTTGGCCAAACCGGGGAACAACCCTTGGTTGGAAGTGACCTTAATTGAGGGCCGGAACAACCAGATTCGCCGGATGCTGGAATGGATTGGTCATCCCGTGCAGAAGCTGAAACGAGTCCAGATCGGGTTTCTCCGCGATGATAGGCTCAAGCCCTCTGAGTATCGCGACTTGACCCCCGCTGAGGTGGAGCGCTTTAAGCGAATGGCCAGGAAACAGTCGGGGACAGGGTCAGGGTCTGATCGCGAGACCGACTACCTTCGAAGAAGATCGGGGACAAAGACCTCGAAGAGGCTCTAAGATGAGATGGAGGGTCGCGCTCTGTCGCGACCCCGGCCCCGACGAAGCGGGGCCCTCCTATGAAAATGCGGTTTTGAAGGTGGGCGCCGCGCTGCGCGACCGCTGTCGCTCCGTCGCGACGCTTCAATCGACTTGGCTTTGAAAAGTCGCGGACCTGGAAATCAAATCCGCGCTACCACTGATAAGTCGCATTTTCATTCACAGTAATGCGGCAAAACGGAGCAGGGATAACGTCTATCCGTTTGAGGTTCAACCATGGATTTGTTTTCGCGTCTGCCTGAGAACATTCGAACAATTCAGCCCTACGTTCCCGGCAAGCCCATTGAAGAAGTGGAAAGAGAACTGGGGATTAGTGCCGTCAAACTGGCCTCCAACGAGAATCCTCTGGGGCCGTCTCCTCTCGCCCTGGAAGCAGCATGCCGATTTCTGAAACAAACTCATCGATATCCGATTGGCGACGGTTATTACCTGCGACAGAAACTGGCCCAGACTCTAAACGTCTCAATGGATGAGATTATTGTAGGCAGCGGGTCCACGGAACTGATTGAACTCGCTGCTCGCACTTTTCTAACTCCGGGCGATGAGGCAGTCACAGCGGCGCAGAGTTTTGTGATGTATACCCTGGCAGTTCAGGAGGTGAACGGCCGGATTATTTATGCTCCATTGAAGAACTGTACGTATGATCTGGAGGCCATTCTTGGAGCCGTTTCCCCTCGAACAAAGCTAATCTACGTCGCCAATCCAAACAACCCCACGGGGACCATGTTTACTTGCACCGAGTTGGACGACCTGCTGGAGAAGTTGCCTCCCGATGTCATCGTGGTTCTCGACGAAGCTTATTTCGAGTACGTGCAGGCGCCCGGCTATTCGCATTCCCTGGACTACATTCGCGACAAGAGATCGGTGCTGGTACTCCGCACTTTTTCCAAAGTTTACGGCATGGCCGGCATGCGTGTCGGATATGGCCTGGCTCATTCTGACTTGATCCGCTGCTTAAACCAGGTCCGCTCTCCATTCAATACCAGTAGCGTTGCCCAGGTCGCGGCCCAGGCAGCGTTGGATGACCAGGTTCATGTTCGACGGTCTATCGAGTCCAATCGCGACGGATATGAATTCCTGATCGGGCAATTGACCTTGCTCGGAGTGAAGTTCATTCCTTCGGTTACCAACTTCATCCTGGTAGATACGGGCCGCGATTGCATGATAGATTTCCGGTTACTGATGCAAAAGGGGGTCATTGTTCGTCCGATGAAGGGAAATGGCTTTCTGACCGCCTTCCGACTGACTATAGGCATTCGGGAGGAAAACGAAAAGTTTATCAAAGCACTAAAGGAGATTTCTTGACGATGGTTGTGGCCAACACCGAGCCTATTGCCACCATCCTGCATGAGGCTAGAGTTATCGCAGTCGTAGGCCTCTCTCCGCGGCCAGACCGGCCCAGCCATGCTGTTTCCAGCTACATGCAATCCCATGGATATCGGATCATTCCAATCAATCCCAGCTGTTCGGAAATCCTCCATGAGTCCTGTTATCCGAGCCTGCTGGACTTGCCTGAAGGATCGAAGATTGACATTGTCAATGTTTTCCGCCGCTCAGAAACTGTAGGTCCTATCATAGAGCAAGCCATCCGGATTGGCGCTCGATGCGTGTGGATGCAGGAAGGGGTCTGGAATCCCCAGGCTGCCCACAAGGCAGAGGCGGCTGGTCTGGATGTTGTAATGAACCGGTGCATTATGAGGGATCACCGCGCCTTTGTTCTGGAATCACCATGAGGTGGGGTTGAAAGCTGCCGAGGTTTTGGTGGGCTTTAAGCGGGATAGCTGGACTTTTCAGGAACAATTCGCTAAGTTTCGTGCAACTTTTTTCTGAAATTTCCGTCTATATAAATGAGTATAGCAGTTTTTAAGCGGGAGGCTTGGGCCTTCAGGGAGGCGGAAAACATGGAAGCGGGAAACAAAATAGCAAAGCCGGAAGTTAGGAAACTCATTACGGCATCCATCCTTGACCTGCTGGAGCATCTGCCGGAATCCCAGCGAAACATTTTCATTTTGAAACACTATCGGGGAGTGCCTGAGGAAGAAATTGCGAATCGATACAAATGCAGCAGGATCGAAGTAGAAGACGCATTGCGTCAGGTTAACTTCACCCTCGTCGAACGGGCCGGCGCCTTGCTGGCCTGATTTCTTTTCCAAACGGGTCCTTCTGTCCCTCACCTTTTTTCCTCTATTGCTTGCATTTTCTTTGCTTTTCCAAAGTCCGCTTTTCCCTTCCTGTTCTTGGAGGTCAGGCGAGCGATGAGTTTCTTGCGGTGCAATTTGAAGTGGTGGGCTGACCGTTGGAAGGCATCCTGAACCTCGCCAATCCTTCAGGGATTTGGAGCCGCCGCGCCCCCGCGGCGCAGGAAGCGTGAATAAATGAGTTAATTATATCGCACTTTGGTTGCACGGGGGGAGTGATGTAACTTTGTTTGTGTAAAAGCAAAGAGGGTGTAAGTTTGGTTTTCTGCCAGGAAGACCAAAATCCCTTCAATGAGAAAGGAGCTTACAACCTTTGAAGAAGTTAGCACCAGTGATCGAGCAGTTCCAACACTTTGTTCAAGAGATGAAGGAGTGCTTTTGGACTGACGTTGACTTTCCTCACATTGAAGTGATATAGGTGAACGTGTTCAGTTCTTTCCCACCTGGACAGGCCCGGGTGGCGGAATTGGTAGACGCAAAGGACTTAAAATCCTTCGGAGAGAAATCTCTGTACCGGTTCGATTCCGGTCCCGGGCACTTATTTGCCGCCAGCAAAATCTCCTCCGAATCTCACTTCACCCCACTCTCCCGGTTGTTAGTACTCTCATCCCAGATGGGGTGTCGCTCTATTCTTGGGTATGTGTGAGGTCCTGTCCGCAGACATCGCAGTGCGCGCGATGTCTGCGCCAGCCACGAAATGAGACGGCGCCACCGATGATGAGAACTTGCTGTAGACCGAGTACTCTGATCGAGGGTGAGGGCCAGTCAGGGGGGTAACCCGACTAAAACGCACTGCCCTTTCTGATCCCCAACATTTTTCCCGAAGCCTGGGTCCCGCTTCGGCTCTTGGAATCTTATGAGAGGCCTGCCTTTCGGAGCCGAGCCAGCTTCCGCCTAAAGCAGGGCTGCTGGTCGTCTTTAGCTCCAACGACGCCTTCCTGCTCGATACGTGCTAACAACCCCAGCCGGCAACTCACCCTGAGGATCTGATAGCCGTGTTCCTGCGAGTGGAGAAAAAAACCGATCCAATCCTCGATTCAGTCCTACGATTCGTCCCGCCCCAACCACCCGTGGCCTGGGTGAGTATTGTCCCTTTTCCGGCAGAAGACCCTTGGGCAGGATCTCTTCCTCCTCGCTGGAGGCAATCAGCTTCAGGTGGCGGCTCCGCACTAGAGGGGTGCCTTAAGGTCCAGGGCAGGTTCCAGTTAGATTCACGACCCAACTGGAACCCACATCTGGACACGACCTCGCTCTACACGAATGTACGGGCTATGGCGTCTACTTGGAACGGAACCTTTTGATCACAGCGTGGTCGTGACCGCCATCGTTGTACCACCCTCCCACGATCCCGCTGTTGCTGACGCCACCGCCGTAACTCGATACGCCGGGGTAGCCAAGGAGATAAATGACATCCAAATCGGATAGGCGCCAACGAACAGCGCGACCGGCACCCGCACTATCCACGCTGGACCCCACCATGTCACCGACGTCATTGATTTCATCAATGTTATTGAAGCCTATCGGGGGGTCTGCCAACGTAGGGAGTATGGTGAGCTTCCAAGGGCCTCTTCGAGGGTTAGCAGGTTGCCATAGTGCCGGTAGCGCCAAGGACCCATCCTGAAATGCAACCCAGCCGACGACTTCACCGCACTCATTGATATCTCCTGCGCCGCCACTCGGGTAATCAGAAGGAGTCTCGAGTTTCGTCGGCTGCCATTCCTTCTCCCCTTTCGCCGGGTTCCAAACAACGGGCTGTTGTTTCCCCTCCACCGTGTCCCAGCCGTCACCGACGATTTGACCCGCATTGTTGATGGCCCAACACGACCATTCGGTGACCTGCTCGAGGCCTACCGTGTTAAGCTCATGGATTGTCCACGTCTTGCCGGCTCGATCTGGCGTCCAGACGACGGGTCTCCAGTCATTCCAATCTGACGAGATACTCGTGCCGGCGATAAGACCAATGTCGCAGACAGCACGAGCAAAGCTATGAGTGTGCCCCGGTAAGGCGCCAAGATCTATCTTCGCTTTCAGGTGGGGGGACCAGGCGAAAGCGTAAAGCTTGCTCTCTGATTCTTCCCAACCGACTACCAAGCCGAAGTTGTTCACTTCCTCCCCCGCCGAATAGATGTTCGGGGATGTTCCCAGGTCGATCATTTGGAAAGCCTGCGGCCCTTTGGTCTTGACAAAGAAGCCGTGATAAAGACCACCATCGTTGCCCGAAACGCCTACTACGTCCCCAGTCTCATTCAGGTTGTACCCATCACTCCACGTCATTCCGCGGAGCACCCCTAATTTGACAACTTGAGCCCGCGTCCCTTGCGCGCTGACGACGAGCATCAGGACCGCTAATGACCCGATGCCAAATAGTTTTCTCATAAACTCACCTCTTAAGTGCATTTCCCCACATTAGAAAGAAATCTTCGTAACCGCTCGATTTGGGGGTTACTCTGCATTTATTCGATATTGAATGGATCGCAGGGCTTGAGATTCATTAAGCCCAAAAACCAGGCACACCGCCAACTTGAAATGCATGCCTTCACGCCGACTCTAAGTACGGCAACAACCTAGAAAGCCTTGGCTACGGCTTGCGAATGGATTTGATTATTTCCATCTTGCGCTTCATGGCGTCGCGGATAGCCGGGCCAGGCGGATTGCCGTTCATGTTGTTCACACCAACAATGGTGTTGTTGACTCCCTCGTCGTACACGTTTGTTTTCTTGCCGAAGCCAACCACGGTGCTATCGCTCGTGGGAAGGAAAATGGGTTCCTCCACAGTGCCAATGTTTAGAGTCAGCAATCCAATGGGAGCCAAATCCGTTGTGATCTTCTCCACATTGTTCCCTTTGACCATACATTGGAATGCCCCCTCCAAGGCGATGCCGAGAGTGGAGCTGCCCAAGATTCGATTGTTGGAGATGACTGCTCCATCTAGGAACACGGCCTCGACCCCCGCATATGTGGGTAGCTCGCCGGGGCTAAGAATGAACGTGTTGTCAGAGATGACGAAGTCGCCCTTTTTCCCCACTCCGGACACGGGACCATAATCCACAATCCAGACGCCGTCCTCGTAGCTTCCCTTGACCTTGATGTGGTTACGTTGAACCAGAAACGAGGAGGGTGCTTCAATCGGTCCTACAGCACCTTGAAAGGCAGCAAAACCTGCATTAGCCCCCGGTCCGACCACGCTGACATCGTTGTAAGAGAAATCGACGGAACTCGAATCCAGATCGATGAGCACAGTCCCAATATCGCAGTTCTGAATGAGGTTTGCCTCTGACGGTGAGCCTCCGATGGTGAACTGCGCCTCGTGCAAGACTGCAACGAAAATTCCCTCTAAAAGGGTATCGAATCGACAGGCTGAGACACGAAACGCGCCTGAGAGATAACCCGGGGAAGACCCCACAAAGGGGGGATATGGATCAATTGATAAGCCCGTGGCGTTATAGTGGTCATAGTCCGGCTGGCTCTCATCATGCACACCTTCCAACGCCACCCGATTCACCACCACGTTCATCTTCGACTCACCCATAAATTCCAGGATTCCCCACATAAGGGTGGTTGGCGTCGCCAGTTCGCCAGAGTACCATCCTTCAACCGGATTGGGCTCAAGGGCTCTAATGGTCATGTCGGAAACCGTAACGTCGCCTCCAAAAAAGAGAACCAGCATCGGGTACGGGTTGTCCTTGCTTGGCCGGGTGTTCCAGACCAACTGTTCCTGGCTCACTGGCAAGTTGGGAAGAGCTTGAATAATGGTCACGTCCATCCCTTTTCCTTTGAAAGTCCCGTAAAAGTCCTTGGCAAAAAGCTGCTTGGTTAAGTAAGTTCCTGCGGCTAGCTGTACCGTGCAGCCCGGACAATAAGTAACGCACTGGTCGAGCGCTGCCTGCACGACAGCGGTGTCATCGACATGGTTCGGTGCAGGCACATTCACTATCATGGCTTGCGCCCATCCAAGAATAGAAATCCCAAAGAATACTCCCAAGAAAATGGCTAATCCTTTGATGGCTCTCATGGTTTCTTGCCTCCTTATTTAGACGCATAACCCTACACATAACCCACAGGCAATGGAGTGCAGCGGAATTGCCAGTCCGAGTTAATGCACTTGAATGTAGCGCAGACCTGATCACCAGGTCTGCGGCTTGTCTTCTCATTTCAGGAAAAGTTACTTGCCTGTAAAGAATAAAGAGATCTAGACCCAATTCCCGACCGGTCTGACTTCGTGCGTTCTCACAGCGCATCGTTCAATGCCGAAACACACGACAACACCAAGCGAGGCACCGCTATTCCGGATGGTACTAAGGACAGATCGACCTCGGCCGTTGCAGATTCGTTAAGAGGCGTCCGAGCACGCCGGCATTGCCCGGAAGGTCACCATGGGCGACCCCCGGATTGTCGGTGAACTCAAACCGGAAGCATCGCATCTTGTCCCAAACCTTGATGGAATTGTTCGTGATGTCCTCCTGATTGCTATCACCCGGGAGGAAGAAGAACTGCGTCGAATCGTTCACCAACTGCCCAACGGTCAAGTCCGGCAGACCCACACCGACCAGCGTGTCCAGCCCTGAGCCTTTCTCCGCATATACGTCAACGTTGGGGAAGAAAGGGGGCTGCTGGAATCGGACGAATCCGATGTAGTACGGGCCCAGTTCCTCTGCAAGGCCCATACTGGCGTCGCGGAACAGCTTGCGATAGTGCTGTGGGGTGTAAATGGCAGTCCCAGCCTGAATCACCACTTCTTGGTTCTTGAAAACTGCCGGATCAGAGGCGCTCATGTAGGTTGCCGGTTGGCTTTGAAACATCAGGGCGCTGATTTTCGCGCTCTCGGTGTCCGCCGGATAACTGAGGTCGTTTATGTTGAAGCCGGTAAATAATAAGGAATACAATAACCCCTGCCCCGGCCAGTTCCCAGCGATCGGCGTGAACCCGTGGATGTACTTGTTCTTCCAAGCTTGCGAGGTATGTGTCAGCAGATACTGCATATAGAGCGGCCCATTGGAGTGGCCCACTAGGTGGACAGGTGTGTTCCCGTTTTCTGCGTATGTCTGTTCGATCAGATCGATGGTCCGCTGCAGGAAGCCGCCCATATCCGGCGTAAGGCGCCAATCATAACCCGCCACCCGGATATTCACGTTTCGCGTGTAGCCGTTCGCTTCGAGGAACGCGTATAGGGGCTCATAGAAGGGCGAACTCTCTGTCTTGCCGTATTCCTTGATAGTGACGTTCACACCTGGCTGGTCGGAAAACCTCTGGGACATTGGCAGGTTCGGCTGCCGGTTATATACCAGCGTCATAAGCTTGTCGCGGCACAACGGACTGAAGCCGTTTGACTGGTCGCTAAGAAGCCAGCTTTCAAAGGTTCCATCGGAGGGGCATTCGGGTGCCACCGTCTGTTTCTCGACTGCTACAAGGAGTTTGGTTGAGGTATAGCCAGGGAAAAATACCACTGGCGTTCTGCTCTGTCCGATGCCGGTTGCCAGCAGACTGGAAAAGCTCAGCAGGAATACTGAAAACCTGATACTAAATAATTTACGCATAATCCACCTCAAATGATTGAGAGATCTGGTAGCGCAGACTCGTTATTGAAGTCTGTGGCTTTCGTTAGATTCAACGGATTCACAAATATCAATCCAGAAGCATAATGAAAAAGTGCAGAGCTGCGATTTTCTCGATTCTCCCTCCTTTCCCTATAACAAGCCGTATTCAACGATTGGGTCACCCGTGACAGCCCCGCCATAGCGTTGGTGTGCGTGTCAGACATCCATATATCTTCACTGCTTCTCCCTTTTTAGCAGAGAGCCTTGGCTACGGCTTGCGAATGGATTTGATCATTTCCATCTTACGCTTCATGGCATCGCGGATGGCCGGACCCGGCGGATTGCCTTGCATGTTGTTCACGCCGACAAGAGTGTTGTTGACTCCCTCGTCGTACACATTTGTTTTCTTGCCAAAACCAACGACTATGCAGTTATTGGCTACAAATGGATCAAACGTGAGAAGGCTGATGGGAGCGGGAGCAACTGCTGGCGTCACTTTATCAACATTGTTTGCTTTGACCGTGGTCTGGGTGTCTCCCCATATGGCGATCCCCCCCCAGCCGCTTCCTACGATGCGGTTGTTGGAGATAATCGTCCCCTCCGAATTGACACTTTCGATACCGTCCCCCGCAGGTACGTTATTTGAAGTCTCAAGGGTGATCTCATTGTTGGAAATGACAAAGTTGCCCGTTTTCCCCTCTCCGGACCAGGGAGCTAAATCCCAAGTCCAGATTCCATCCTCGTAGCTTCCCGTGGCTTTGACACGGTTATGTTGAACCAGAAATGAGGAAGGTGTTTCAATGGGGACTGCCCAACGTTGAAAGGCAGCAAGACCTCCCCATGCGCCCGGACCGACCACATGGACATCGTTGTATGAAAGATCGGCGACACTCGAATCCAGGTCGAGGAGCCAAGCACCAATTCCACAATTCTGAATGAGGTTTCCCTCTGACGGTGAGCCTCCAATGGTGAGCCGCGCCTCGTGCAATACTGCAACGAAGATCCCCTCTAAGAGAGTATCGAATCGACAGGCTGATACACGAAACGTGCCTGAGAGATAGCCTGGGGTGGGATAATCAATGGGCGGATACGGATCGATCGAAAGACCGACAGCGTTGTAACCTATCACGCTCTCGTCGTATACCCCTTTTAACGCCACCCGAGTCACGACGACGTTCATCGCTGACTGGCCCATGAATTCCAGGATTCCCCATAGGGAAGTGATGGGTGTCGTCTGCCCGTAGTCATACCATCCGGCAATCGGTTCCGGCTCAAGGTCCCTAATAGTCATGTCTGAAACCGTAATGTCACCCCCGAAAAAGAGAACCAGCATCGGGTACGGGTTGTTCTTGCTTGGCGGGCTGTTCCAGACCGACTGCTCTTGGCTCACTGGCAGGTTTGGAAGGGCTTGAATAATGGTAACGTCCATCCCCATTCCTTTGAAGGTCCCGTGAAAGTCCTTAGCAAAAAGCTGCTTGGTCAAGTAAGTTCCAGCGGCTAGCTGTACCGTGCAGCCCGAACCATAAGTAACGCACTGGTCGAGTTCCGCCTGCACAACGACGGTGTCATCTCCACCGCTCGGAGCGGGCACATTCACAACTAAGCCTGCAGCCATTGCAGAAATTGAAATCCCAAAGAATACACTCAGGAAAATGAATAATCCTTTGATGGCCTTCATGGTTTCTTGCCTCCTTGACGGTTCAGGATTCTCAATGATCAATCTGGGAACAAAATGAAAGCGTGATGAATTGCGATCCTCTCGAGTCTCCCTCCTTTCCTGGAGGAAAAGCAGGACTTGAGGAAAAGTCCTTCCGTTATGGCGCAAGCACTGCACGGGGTGGCGCGGACAGGCCGCTGTTGGGCATGTTCGCGACATGGTCCGCAGACACCGCAGAACACGCGATGTCTGCGCCAC
The DNA here is from genome assembly GCA_041476565.1 of Terriglobia bacterium. Taxonomy (GTDB): domain Bacteria; phylum Acidobacteriota; class Terriglobia; order Versatilivoradales; family Versatilivoraceae; genus DATKMG01. The sequence continues at coordinate 33,835 of JBGOTQ010000017.1, forward strand.
CCATGAGCATCTAGTGACAAACAATCTGTCACCCGTACGACATCTGCGGCACCCACTATTAAGTAAGTGGGTCAGCGGAGGGGATGACGAAAGGCCTCATCGCGACAGAGGCACAATCCCCTCGGCCCGAGCTTCCAGTCTGATGGCCTCTTCCTTTCGGTGGGCTTGCCGAAGCAGCACGGCCCACTTTCTCAGAGTTTCTGCAATGGCTGGATGATTTGGGCCCAGGGATTTCTCCTGAATCGTGTTGGCGCGCGTGTAAAGGGCATCAGCCTGGCTGTAGCGCTTCTGGCCCCGGCAGAGCTCCGCCTGAGTCATCAGGCTCACCGCCACTGAGGGGTGATCTGGGCCCAGTCGATTCTCTCTAATCGCCAGAGCGCGACGGCAAAGGGGCTCTGCTTTTGAATACTGATGTTTCTTGATGTAAAGATTCGCCAGGTTGTTAAGATAGGTCGCCAGGTTTGGATTTTCCGGGCCAGACACTTTTTCCGATATCGAGATGGACCTCAAGAAGAGTGCTTCAGATTTGGTGCACATCTTGTTCTGGTCATATAGTGCTGCCAGATTGTTGAAGATGTTGGCCGTCAGAGGATGCTCGGGCCCCAGCTTTTTCTCGCATATTTCCAGAGCCCTGATATAAAGCGGCTCGGGAGCAAGTGGACTTCCCGAAGCTTGGATTACTTCGGCTAAGTTGTTCAGGACGATCGCAATATCAGGATGTTCCGGCCCATAAGCCTTCTCTAATACCGCCAGCGAGCGCCGGTAAAGCCGCTCTGCTTCGGTGTTGCGGCCCAGAACGCGGTAGATCCTCGCCAGGCTGTTCAAGCTGGCCGCGACCTCCGGGTGGCTATCACCCAGGGCCTTTTCCCTGACGGCCAGAGCGCGCTTGGCCGGGCCCTCGGCGTCTGCATACCTGCCCTGGTTACCATGAAGTTCTGCCAGCGAGTAGAGGCTGTAGGCCAAAGCCGGGTCTCCGGGATCGAGGAGTTTCTCTCGAATCGCCAGAGCGCGCCGACAATAAAGCTCAGCTTCGTTGAATCGTCCCATCACTCGATAATACTCACCGAGGTTATGCAGGCACCTGGCTACCCTTAGATCTTCGGGCCCCAATGATTTCTCCAATATGCTGAGGCCCTGTTGGGCCTGATCGATTGCCTTGGCATAATGGCCTTGGGCTCGAGATAGCTCTGCAAGGTTGATCAGGATGTTGGTCACACCCTGGTCTTCTGGATCGAGCAGGCTCGATCGAAGCGTCAGGGCCCGCATGTATAGCGGTTCAGCCTGGGAATAACGCCCGCAGAAGCGGTGGACCTCTGCCAGGTTGTTTAGAATGATGGAGATCTGCATTTGGTTTGGTGACTCGGAACTCTCCCAAAAGCCCAATGCCTTCTGGTAAAGTTCCGCTGCCTCGGTGTAGCGGCCCTGGGCGTGGTAGCACGCGGCCAAATTGTTCTGGCAGGTGGCAAGATGAGCGTCTGCCGACTCGGACTTCTGCGCCTCGGCAAGTGCAGACAACAAAGCCTTCTCGGCTTCAGCGTATTGTCCCGCTTGGCGGAGCGTGTTTCCTTGCTCGGTCAGTCTCTGCCAGTCTGTGTCTTGGCTGAGACATTCACTTGGAGTCCATGCCAGAAACAAGAGTGACACCAAATTCCCCAACACAATCCACGTTTTCCCAAGATTCATGGCTCCCCCCTTCTTATCCTCTTTTATGAAAATGCAAGCCTGGGTAGCCACGTGACTGCGCTTTGGGCAGTCACCGTGGTTTTTTTTGACCCTTATGAAAAGCCCGCGATTGATTCAGGAAACGAATCAATCGTGGCTACCAATGCCTTTTTCATGGACCGTGTTGATTTAAATAGATCATGGGGCACTCTCCTGAAAATCGTCTTTTCAAAATGGCAGTCGCCGTGTGACTTGTGCCGCCCAAGTGGGGACGAACTGCCCTTTGGTCTCCGGGTGCCACCCTCCTTACACAATTCTGTGTCCCATGGCCACCCGAAGCGGCATGAACGCCTTGGGCTTGGTGCGGCCGTGTCCTTCTTGGGCATGTTTGCGACATGGTTCGCAGACATCGCAGGACACGCGATGTTTGCGCCACCCACGGCCATCTGTCGTGGACGATCAAATATGCAGCTCGGACGAAGCCTCGTCCTCCTTAATTTTGGTGCGACAGTATTCAAACGGAAGGCTGTGAGAGAGACCTACTGATCCGCGCGCCATTCTCCTTTACCAAGGAGGGGGGAATCAATGCATGGGAAGTCATTTTTTTGTCAAATAAAGGTCTCGCTGCAACTTACTGAGGGATAAAGAGAAGGAGGGAGATATAACAAGTCTGTCACGGTTAATCGCCTGGCACAGAAGGGTCTCTCTTTTCCAGCGCCCCGGGTGCAATTCAAAGTGCGACAGGTTTCAAGCCGCCATTTTTGATTCTGATTTCCAATAATCGCTCCATTCCTGGTTGGCGCGGCAAGTTCGCAAGACTAGCATTTTGTCGACATTCTCTTTTTTCCACCAGGCTCCGGGGATTTTGAGGCGGTCTTGAATCACTGACCGATGACCACTTTCAATTTCGCCGGAGCCAATGGGGAGCCCATTTTCCAGGGCCCCTTGATAATCGAGTTGATCCAAGCGGTTCTCGATGTAGCGATAACAATCCGCCACTGGAGTGTCCTGGTTCGGCTGCGGAGCTCTTTCCAAATGCTCTACTAAGGCATCCAGCACCCGCAGCGGCTGATTGGTCCGGAGTTCTTCCTGCCGTTGCTGCAGCCACAGTTTCTTGTTCTGCGGCCAACAGATTTCCGCCGCCTGAGCTAAATACTCTGACACGTGGAAAAAGTCCACGGTGAACTGGGCCTGCAATCCCAACTTGTCCTCCACCTGATCCCGGATCCAAGCCGCTCCATCGCCCACACCATGAATCCGGCTCGTGCTTCGCGCCCCCGCCCGAATCACGCAATGTAACAACTGTTGTCCGGCGGCCTCCACATCCCCGCTGGTGGCCCCATAGACGGGAGTCCGCGATCCCCAGGGATGGGCCAAAGCCAATCGGACTTCCTGCCAATCTAATTGCCGACTCTTGCGCCGGTCCGGGGCTTGTCCCTCCATAGTGGTGACCATCGGCACCATACACCCATCCACTTCCGCGATGATCCAATCCGGCCCTCGACCCTCGGGAATCACCTCCGACAACTGCTGGTTCTCGAGCAAGTGTTCCCCATGTTTCAGCGTCACCCGCCGGATCCGGCTGCCCGGCACCTCGATGCCATAATGTTCCCGTACTTTCTGGGCCGCTTTTTCAAACGACTCATCTGCCCCAAAATCCACCAGTGCTCGTTCCAACAGCTCCGAGCACTCCCGGCACTTTACCTCTGCAGATTGCGCAAAGGGACGGATTTCCCCTCCCCGCCACCCTTGCCGGTAGAGCTGCTCGGCTATTTGGATTTTCCCAAAGCGGCTGTACCAGTAGAGGTTTTTTTTCTTTGCGACTGACTCCGCCTTCCGCCTCCATGGCCTTGACTTTCTTCTCATGCTGCCTTTTGGCCCAGCCGGTCAGCGCTTCTTGCCCCATCTGCCGCAATTCCTCAAAGACTCGTCGTTCCGCTTCATTGGCCTTTTCAATGTCCCCGCTGGCGTTTTCCACCACTACCAACAACCGTTCTACTCGCTCTTTCAATTCGGGATGGGCTTTTAACCGTTCTTCCAAACTCCTCTCCCCTCTGGGCTGACTTGGTCTCATGATTGGGATTCCTCTTTTCGAGTTAAAGTCTCCCAGTCTATTTATACCTTTCTAGCCCATTTGTCCCGCCTTTTCTTTTCTTCGCTCCTTTTTCCTGGTCTAAACCTGTCGCACTTTGAATTGCACCCCAGCGCCCCTAACCTCTTGTGTTTCAATGCGGAATCACTGTAAAATTAAGACCTTTCTGTCTTTCTCTTCCTCCTGTTCGGCGTACACGCAAGAGGGGGCGTCCATGGTGCCAGTGGTTCGTTCCAGGTTGATCCGCTTCGGGGTGTTTGAGGTTGACTTTGGCTCGGGGGAACTCTTCAAGAGTGGGCACAAGGTCCGGATCGAAGAGCAACCTTTCCGGGTTCTTTCCATCCTACTTGAAAAGCCGGGACAACTGGTCACTCGTAAAGAGCTGCAGCAACGGCTCTGGCCCCAAGACACCTTCGTGGACTTTGAGCACAGCCTCAATGTCGACATCCAGAGGCTTCGCCACGTATTGGGGGATTCCGCTGAAAACCCCGGATTTATCGAGACTCTACCCCGCCGAGGCTACCGGTTCATCTATCCGCTTGAACGGCTGCCTCTGGATACTCCCAGTCCGATACCTTCGCCCTCGCCCAGCTCGATGGCCGGTCTCAGTTCCTCGACGACTCAACCTGACGCTTCACTTCCCCAGGCTGAAGAGAACGTGCTCAAGCCGTTCCAGCTCGAAATGCCCGCAGTCCAAGTTGCGCCGGGGATCAGCCGGCCTGAAGGGCCAGGGGTTGACGAAAGCCGGGTGGGGGAAGGGGCGCCGCTTACAGACCTGTGGAGAAGGACAGTGCTCGCACAGTTCAGCCGCAATGCAGGGAGGTGGAGACTCTGGCTCGCTGGAATTCTGGCCGTGGTCTTTGTTGTCCTCTCTCTCGCGTGGTGGGGCTCGCGTCGCCCTGCACCCCCGCCCGAGTTGAAGCAACGCAGGCTGACAACGAACTCCAGCGAAAATCCAGTCTCTGGTGGTGCCATTTCACCGGATGGAAAATACTTCGCCTACGCCGATTCCGCCGGAATTCATCTCCAACTCATTGAGACTCACGAAGAACGGCTCTTGGCCAAGGGTTCCGGAGTCCCTTCAGACGCCGGGTGGTTCAACATTGCCTGGTTTCCTGATGGGACGCGGCTGCTGGCCACTTTGTCTGAAGCTGGCGAGCGTCCCAGCGCGTGGGTGGTTTCTGTTCTTGGCGGGAACACACGCCGGCTTCGGGACGATGCGATAAGTATGAGTGTCTCGCCCGACGGCTCCCACATCGCCTACACGTCCGGCAGCGGGCAGAACACCTATCGAGAAATATGGCTCATGAGCCCGCAGGGAGAAAGGCCGGAGCGAGTCTTGGGCCTGGATGAAAACAACTTTGCACTCAGGGTCGAATGGGGGCCAGACAGCCGCCGAATGGCTTACTGGAAACAATTCCTGGCACCGGATCGAGTTGAGAATTCAATCGAAACCTGCACGATCAAGGGTACAGAACACACCGTGGTCGTTGTTGAGCCGCGACTGGCGAGTTTCTGCTGGATTCCTCAAGGGTACATTGTTTACTCACGGGTCGAATCGCTGGCTCCAACAGCCATTGACAGTAACCTCTGGAAGATTCCCGTTGTCTTCCAAACCGGGAAACCGGCGGGCGATCCGACAAAGTTCACCAATTGGGCAGGCTTCGAGATCCGTCATCTCAGTGCCAGTGCCGATGGGAAGCGCATCACTTTCAACAAGAGAACAGTCCAGGCCCAGGTTTACGTGGGTGAACTCGAGGCGGGTGGAACCGGCATGAAGCCCCCACGGCGATTGACGTTGGACGAGGCGGCGGATTATCCTTCCGCGTGGACAGGGGACGGCAAGGCCGTTTTGTTTTATTCGGACCGCAGTGGAAGCGCAGGGCTGTACGAACAGGACATCGACCAAGCCACAGCTCAAACCCTCCTCTCCGGAGCGGACATCTTAGGCGATGTACGCCTGAGCCCGGACGGGTCCTGGCTCCTCTACGTTGTTGGACCGGAAGAGATTGGTTCTTCGACGGCCGTCCGCGTCATGCGCATGCCTATCCACGGCGGTTCCTCTCAACTCGTACTTGAAGGGAAGAATGTGTCAGGACCAATGATCCGTTGCACGAGGGCGCCGGCCACATTCTGTGCCATAGGCGAAATGAGCTTGGACATGAAGGACATGATCATTTCGAGTTTCGATCCGCTCAAGGGCAGAGGCGGGGTCCTCAAAACCGTTGAGACTGATTCCACTGCGCGGTACGACTGGGATCTGGCCGCTGATGGTTCAAAGCTTGCCCTCTATAAGCTTGAGGAGAGAGAGGCGCACATCCGTTTGCTCTCCTTGGTTGGAGGAGAAGACCGAGAAATGACTGTCAAAGGGTGGGGCGGTCTCGAAAGCATGGACTGGTCGCCTGACGGGAGAGTCTTTTATTGCGGCAGTGTTTCCTCGGAGGCCGCGACGCTGCTCCGCATCGACATGGGGGGGCTCGCGACCGTCTTGTGGCGGAAGAAAGGCGCAGTCCATACTCATGGGGTACCTTCACCAGATGGCCGGCGCCTCGCCGTAATGGGTTGGGTCATGAACAGCAATCATTGGATGGTTGAGGGTTTCTAGCCAGTGTCTGGCGGCACGCCCTGGAATGATGGCCCTGCTCGACTCTGCCCTGGAATTTCAGGGCCTGAGTCTGCAATATCCCCCCAGCCAAGCCTTCGGCATAACTAGCAATGAGAGCTGAGTTGAATTCTTCCCCTGGAATGGGATAGTCTTCAAATCGTGAAGACCGTGTGAGAAGTCTGAAAGTCACAAGCAGTTCCCATGTCTGAAGAGAGTGCCCAATAACCTATTTCAGGTCATCAGGACATATGAAAATGGCGGTCTTGGGGGGAATGTGGGAGCTGATCGTGGGACCGCTGTCCCGCGAGCGGCGACCAATTTGACCCTGGCAACCGCCGCGTCGGAGCGCGGCGGCCACCCTCAAGACTCGCGTTTTCAAGAGAGTCGCGGATTTTGAACTGGCTCACCAAGGAGGCCTCGTGAAGAAAATAGCGCTCGGCTTAGTATTTTTCGTTATGGTGTGTGTACCTGCTTTCGTCGCCCAGCAGTCCGGTCCCAGCCGGCCCAAGATCCCCGTGCTGATCATTACCGGGCAGAATGGGCA